>JAGAOE010000009.1 GCA_017623885.1 Eubacterium sp.
CGCAGATGTAGAAATTGATGAGAAAAAGCTACGTCAGCTCTTGTTAGAGAAGCTGCCCAAATACATGGTTCCTAATTACTTTGTGCACTTGGACGCTATGCCTATGACGTCGAGTGGTAAGACAGACCGGAAGAATCTTCCCATGCCTGACTTTGCGGTGCGCACAACAGAATGCTTAGCTCCGGTAACGGAAAAGGAACAGAAGCTGTGTGTGTTGCTGGAAGAATTATTACACGCAGAGCAAATCGGGATAACGGATGACTTTTTTGAGTTAGGCGGTCATAGCCTGACGGCGATTGAGTATGTGGCAAAAGCTCACAGCCGGGGGATTGATTTTACTTTGCAGAATGTATTTGATTATCCCACAGTGAAGTCTTTATGTGAGTTTCTGGAAAAGGGCGATGCCTTAAGGGTGCATTATGAGGCTTCAGATTTTGAGAAATATCAGAGATTGTTTGCAGAAAACGTCATCGATAAAGCATTTGTGCCAAAGAAGAAACCGCTTGGAAATATCCTTCTGACAGGCGCGACAGGTTTTTTGGGTGCGCATGTACTGGATGTGCTGATGCAGGAGAATGAAGGAAAGATTTATTGTCTGGTGAGAAGCGGAAACGTGGATGACCGACGTGGAAGACTTCATGATATTTTACAATATTATTTTGGTGCGAAATATGAATCTGCGTTTGGACATAGAATCATTCCTATTGTAGGGAATATAGAGCGAGAAGATCTGGCTGAAAATATGCCAAGGGACGTGCAGACAGTTATTCATACGGCTGCCAGCGTCAAGCACTATGGTTCCTATGATTATTTCTACCGCGTCAATGTAAAAGGAACGGAGCATGTGATTAATTATGCCAAGACAGTGGGAGCAAAGCTGATACATATTTCTACCCTAAGCGTCAGCGGAAACAGTATGGCAGATGATTTTACAGTGTATCGTTCTGAACAAGAAAAATATTTTTATGAGACATCCTTTTATATTGACCAGCCGTTAGATAATGTATATGTCCATAGTAAGTTTGAAGCGGAGAAAGCAGTTTATGATGCCATGCTTGGGGGACTGGATGCAAAAGTAATCCGTGTGGGAAACCTGACCAATCGAGCGTCAGATTATAAGTTTCAGCCTAATTTCACGGAAAATGCCTTCCTCACAAGGGTGAAAGCGGTATTGGAATTCGGCTTGTTTCCGGATTATTTAATGTCGTTGTATTCAGAATTTTCGCCTATAGATTTGACTGCAGAAGGTGTTGTTAAAATTGCACAGTATGCAGACAGACAGAGTGTATTCCACCTGAATAGTAATCGCACAATTTATTTTGAACGTTTTCTGGAAGTTGTGCATGAATTGGGAATATCGATGGAGGTGGTAGATGGCGCTACGTTTAATAAAGCATTGCAGCAAACAATAAAAAGTAGTGGTACAGAGTACATATTTGAAGCATTTCAGAATGATATGGACGAACAGGGCAGACTTGTATATGACAGCAATATTCATATTATGAATGATTTTACGGTATGGTTTTTGAAGAAGGTCTGCTTTGAGTGGAATGAAACAGATATGGAATATGTCAAAGGCTATATAGATTATTTCAGAAAGCTGGGCTATTTGAAGGTGTAGTGAGTGAAAAAGCTACATAGCTAGAAGGCATATATTAGTAATGAGGAAATGCTAGAGAAAGTAAGGAGTATGCAATCAGAATTTACAATACCGGGAAAGGATAAGAGGTCGGAGCAGTCAAGTTTGGTTGTTGATTTGGGGTTGAAAAATAAAGTATATGTATTTCAGCAGATGGAGGGTGTGACAGAAAGTTTTATTTATTCTGTACTTCCTATGTTGCCCGAAGAACGCCGAAGGAAGGTAATGCATTATCGACAATTTGCCGATCGTAGGAATTGCGTGATTTCTTATCTGATGTTAAAGATTGGTCTGCAGGAGTGTTTTCAGATAGTGGATTTTACATTGGGCTATGGTGAGAATGAGAAGCCATATCTTGCAGAATATCCGGATGTCTATTTCAATATCAGTCATTGTAGCTGTGGATGTGCAGTTGCTGTGGCTGATAGTCCCATCGGAGTAGATATTCAGGATATTCGTCCGTTTTCCTGGGAAATTGCAAGGAGAGTGTGCAGCAAGCAGGAACTGGAAGTGTTAGGGAGAAGTTCTGATCGGGATTGGGAATTTACGCGGATATGGGCGATGAAGGAAAGCTATGTCAAGATGACAGGGCAGGGGATTAGATGTAACTTGTCTGGGATTAACACGTTAAGTAGGAAATCGATACAAGTTAGTGATGTTTCAAATGGTGTTATAGCCGTATGTTTTTAAGTTTCTTATGCAATCTGTATCATCAAAACCACATCAGAATCCAATCGGATATGATGTGGTTTTATATTATAAAATGTTTGAAAACACCGCCAAACAGATTGAAAATTAAGGATGCATATGCTACAATTGGGTAGATTTACTGCGAGAAAATAGTGAGAAAGCCGCAAATACAGGAGGTAGAAGAGAATGGAAGCATACAAGCAGGAATTTATTAACTTTATGGTAGATTGTCAGGTATTAAAGTTTGGTGATTTTACGTTAAAAAGTGGACGGAAATCGCCGTTTTTTATGAACGCAGGTGCGTATGTGACCGGCACACAGTTGATGAAGCTGGGTGAGTATTACGCAAAGGCGATTCATGACAACTTCGGTGATGATTTTGACGTATTGTTCGGACCGGCGTATAAAGGAATTCCGCTTTCCGTAGCGACTACCATCGCATATGCAAATCTGTATGGAAAGGAAATTCGTTATTGCTCAAATCGTAAAGAGGTAAAGGATCACGGCGATACCGGAATATTGCTCGGAAGCAAGATAAAAGACGGTGACCGCGTAGTCATGATTGAGGACGTGACGACCTCCGGCAAATCAATGGAGGAGACCGTGCCGATCGTAAAAGGACAGGGCAATGTGGAAATCGTAGGACTGATGGTTTCCTTAAACCGTATGGAAGTAGGACTCGGAGGAAAGGTTAGCGCGTTAGATGAGATTCGCGAGAATTATGGATTTGAGGCACGCGCAATCGTTTCTATGGCAGAAGTTGTAGAGGCACTTTACAATCAGCCGGTCAATGGAGAAGTGTTGATTGATGATGCATTAAAAGCTCGTATTGATGAATACTATAAACAGTATGGAGTAAAGGAAGCATAACTGTTTATGAAAAAAAGTCGGGAATCGACACGTAAGATAACATGCTGGTGTTTGTTTGGATTATATCTGACAGCACTGGCATATTTCCTGTTTTTTGCAGAATCTACCGGACGAACAGCCGCGATGCGTTCATATCAGTACAATTTGATACCATTTCGGGAAATCCGGCGTTTTATTTGCTATCGTGAGCAGTTGGGCGTTGGAGCGGTCGCATTAAATCTGGCAGGAAATGTGCTCGCATTTGTACCGTTCGGAGTTTTTTTACCGATATTGATGAAAAAAATGCGGTTGTTTGTGAAGACCGTGTGGGCGAGCTTTGAATTATCATTGTTGGTGGAAGTCGTGCAGTTGTGCTGCAAAGTGGGAAGCTTTGATGTGGATGATATTTTGCTGAACACGGCAGGTGCAGCCCTCGGATATATATTATTTGCGATGCACTACAAAAATTCTGTGTACAGGGAATAAAAAGGAGTCATCGATGAGACGAAAAAACAAACAGATAAAATTTACAAACAGAGGTTATTCGAGACTGGGAATCGGGTCTATGGTCTTGTCTGCGCTGTCGCTGAGTTGGCTTTTATATGCGCTCAGACAAACCTTTCTTGTGGGTGATCAGGCTGAAAAATTACTCGGCGGAATCGGAATGCTGGTTTTGATTTTGCAGGTGATCGCATTGCGTATGGGGATAAAGGCACTGAAAGAAGAAGATGTCTTTCGAGGCATACCGAAGGTGTCTGTGTTGTTGGCAGTGCTGTTACTTTTGATATGGCTTGCCGTATACGGATTGGGAATCTATACGATGGTTCTGTGATACATCAGACAGCTTTAAAATATAGTGAGTAAGGAAGGTAAAAATAATGAGTTATCGGGAAGCGTACCGGGAGTCAAATGAGGAAGTACATGAGCGGTATGAGCTTGTGATGGAGCGTATTTTGGAAATACGCAGTGAACATCAGGTCGAAGAAAAATTCTGGCCGTATTTTCGCAGATTGGCAGATATTTTTATGATGGTAGATGACACCTTGAAAAAAGAACAGGCAGGGGAGCTGGAGCACCGCGATTTGTCAGAATGTGAAGAGATGAGCTGGCAGTTTTACTATGAGCTTCAGGAAGGAAATTATGACCGCTGCTATGCGAATCCTACGGTTGCAGTAGAGCTTTTGGGAGAAGAATTCGGAGCGCTGCTGTGTTTTTTGTATACCGAGCTGCGCGCAGCGATTCCCTATGCATTCGAGGGCAGAAAAAGAGACATTACGATTCTGTGTGAATTGTTTGTTCAGATATATAATTGTTTTGAATCAGAAGAAGGTGTAGATAAGAGAGAAATCGAGCAGATTATTTATTGGTTTTTCCATGACTACAGTGAACTGTTTGTGGAGCAGAGCGTGCGCGAGATGCTGGACCCGTCACTGGATTTCTTCATTCGTATCGTGATGGATTCCGATCTCAACGATTTGAGTTATCTGTACCGCTATGGTGAATATATCAGCAGCAGTGAGCTGCAGGTGGCAGAGTATTTAAACACGTTGCCCGAAGAACAGATTCAGCAGATGGCAGATACTTATACGGAAGGATATCGCCTTGGATTTGAGGTGACGGGAAAAGATTTAGGAAAAAAAGGAACGGTAGATGTGCGTTATCCGATTGGATTTGAGCGTATCGTTCGTGCAGCAATTAAAAATTTTGAAAAGATGGGGCTTCGTCCGGTAATTTACCGTGACAGCATCAATTCGATGGGCAATCGCGGCAACGGAAAGAAAGGATGCTTTGTAAAATCCGTAAACCGTCAGTTTGACTATGATCATAAGTCAGACAGAGCCTGCTATCTGGACAAGGCATTTGTGGAACGCAGACTGGAAGTGCTTCGCACATCTTATGAAAAATATAAGGATTTGGCAGCAGTTTATGCCGGTCCGGCGGTGATTGAGACATTCGGAGAAGCTCCGTTCCGACCGGAAAACAAGCCGGCGGCATGGAACTATACCGAAAAGCAGCAGGAGCTGAATGTGCATAATGCGAATGTGAGTGCACAGGTGATGAATCAGTATATCAAAGGGGAAGAGCGTAGCTTTACGATTATTGCTTTCCCGATTCCTGCGATTGGCAGAAATTTCAAGGAGATTTTTGCCAGAACGGTAGAGATTAATACGTTGGATTATATGCTTTACCGAAAGATGCAGCAGAAGCTGATTGATGTACTGGATCAGGCAGAATATGTAAAGGTGAGAGGAAAAGACGGCAATCGTACAGACCTTATGATAAAGATACATCCGCTTACCGATCCGAAGACACAGACGGCGTTTGAAAACTGCGTGGCAGATGTGAATATTCCGGTCGGTGAAGTATTTACCTCACCGGTGCTGGCAGGTACAAACGGAATTTTGCATGTGAAAAGAGTTTATCTGCATGAACTCGGTTATGAGGACTTGCAGTTGACCTTTAAAGACGGAATGGTGAGTGCGTATAGCTGCAGCAATTTTGCAGATGCAGCCGAAAATCAAAAGTATATTCGTGAAAATCTGCTGATGCACCATGATACACTGCCGATGGGAGAGTTTGCGATAGGCACAAACACGACAGCTTATCGGATGGCGCGAGATTTTGATATCGCAGATAAATTGCCGATTTTGATTGCAGAGAAAACAGGACCGCACTTCGCAGTGGGTGACACCTGTTATTCACATGCAGAAGATACACCGGTTTACAATCCGGATGGAAAAGAAATCATCGCAAGAGATAATGAGATTTCCATTTTGCGCAAAGAGGATGCTTCCAAAGCATATCTGAACTGTCATACAGATATCACGATACCGTATGATGAACTGGATGCGATTGTTGCAGTGACAGCAGACGGAACCGAGTATCCGATTATCATGGATGGCAGATTTGTAGTGCCGGGAACAGATGAGCTGAATAAACCCCTTGCGTGAAAAAGAGCTTTTCTACTTGAAAAGTGTGTGATAGAATGATAAAAATATGGCATTAGGCAGCAAAATAAGAAACAATTTTTATACTATTTAATAAAGGAGAAAAATTATGGCAAAAGTAGGAATCGTCATGGGCAGTGACTCAGACATGCCTGTAATGGCAAAGGCAGCAGAAATTCTGGACAAACTGGGTGTGGATTATGAGATGAATATTATTTCTGCACACAGAGAGCCGGATGAGTTCTTTCAGTATGCAAAGACTGCTGAGGAGCGTGGGTATAAGGTGATTATCGCAGGTGCCGGTATGGCAGCTCATCTGCCGGGTATGTGTGCAGCGATTTTCCCGATGCCGGTAATCGGTATTCCGATGCATACTACATCTTTGGGTGGCAGAGATTCACTGTATTCTATCGTACAGATGCCGAGTGGTATTCCGGTAGCGACTGTGGCGATTAACGGCGGAGCCAATGCAGGACTTCTGGCTGCAAAGATTTTAGCGACAAGCGATGCACAGCTTCTTGACAAATTGAAAGCATATGCGCAGGAGCTGAAAGAGCAGGTTGTTGCAAAGGATGCACGTCTGCAGGAAGTCGGTTATCAAAATTATTAAAATCATAAGGCATACATTTAGGAGGAATAGAGATGGATTACAAGAATTCAGGTGTGGATATTGAGGCTGGTTACAAATCAGTGGAGTTGATGAAAGAGCATGTAAAGGCTACGATGCGTCCGGAAGTTTTAGGCGGACTGGGCGGATTTTCCGGTGCATTTTCGCTGGATAAAATCAAAGATATGGAAGAACCGGTGCTCTTATCCGGTACAGATGGTTGCGGAACGAAAGTAAAGCTGGCATTTATTTTGGACAAGCATGATACAATCGGTATCGATGCGGTAGCGATGTGTGTGAATGATGTGGCATGTGCAGGCGGAGAGCCGCTGTTTTTCTTAGACTATATTGCATGCGGCAAAAATTATCCGGAAAAAATCGCGACAATTGTCAGCGGTGTGGCAGAGGGCTGTAAGCAGTCCGGCTGTGCATTGATCGGTGGGGAGACCGCAGAGCATCCGGGACTGATGCCTGAAGATGATTATGATTTGGCAGGCTTTGCAGTAGGTGTCGTTGACAAAAAAGACATCATCACAGGAGAAGATTTGAAAGATGGGGATGTGTTAATCGGAATGGCATCTACCGGTGTACATTCGAACGGATTCTCACTTGTTCGCAAAATCTTTAAGATGGATGCAGAGACATTAAATACATATCACGAAGAACTTGGAAAAACATTAGGTGAAGCACTGCTGGCACCGACCAGAATTTATGTAAAAGCATTGAAAAATGTAAAAGACGCAGGTGTGCGTGTGAAAGCATGCAGTCACATCACCGGCGGTGGATTTTATGAGAACATTCCCCGTATGCTGCCGGAAGGAAAGCATGCGGTTATCGAAAAGAACAGTTATCCGATTCCTCCGATTTTCACAATGATGGCTCGTGAAGGAGATGTTGCGGAAGAAATGATGTACAATACCTACAACATGGGTCTTGGTATGATCGTGGCAGTAGATCCCGCAGATGTAGATAAGACAATGGAAGCAATGAAGGCAGCAGGAGATACCCCTTATGTAGTCGGAAAAATTACAGATGGAGAAAAGGGAGTGACCTTATGTTAAAATTAGCAGTCTTAGTATCCGGAGGCGGTACAAACCTGCAGGCGATTATTGACGCCATCGAGAACGGTACGATAACAAATGCATGTATCGATGTAGTGATTAGCAACAACGCGAATGCCTATGCGCTGGAACGTGCAAAAACGCATGGAATTGATGCACGTTGCATTTCACCGAAACAGTACGAAACAAGAGATGCGTTTAACGATGCGCTTACGCAGACCATTATCGAGCGAAATATTGACCTGGTCGTATTAGCAGGGTATTTGGTGATTATACCGCCGCAGTTGATTGCCGCATATAAAAATCGCATTATAAACATTCACCCGTCTCTGATTCCGTCGTTCTGCGGAACCGGATTTTACGGATTAAAGGTGCATGAAGAAGCATTAAAGCGCGGTGTGAAGGTGACCGGTGCGACTTGTCACTTTGTGGATGAAGGCACAGATACCGGTCCGATTATTTTACAAAAGGCGGTAGAAGTGCTGGCGGATGATACCGCAAAGAGCTTGCAGCAGCGTGTGATGGAACAGGCAGAGTGGCTGATTATGCCGCGTGCGATTGATTTAATCGCGAACGGAAAAGTGCGTGTAGAAGACGGAAAAGTACAGATTTGCGAATCATAATGGTATAAAAATGATGCGCAGAAGATAGATTTCAGGAGGAGTATCGATGAAGGTTTTAATCGTAGGTAGTGGCGGACGTGAGCATGCGATTGCGATGGCAGTAGCAAAAAGTCCGAAGGTAGAAAAAATATATTGTGCACCGGGAAACGCAGGCATTGCAGCACAGGCAGAATGTGTTCCGATCACAGCAATGGAATTTGAAAAGCTGGCTGACTTTGCGCAGGAAAAGAACATTGACCTGACAATTATCGGTATGGATGATCCGCTTGTGGGCGGCGTGGTAGACGTGTTTGAGGCACGCGGCTTACGCGTGTTCGGACCTCGCAAGAATGCAGCGATTTTGGAAGGCTCAAAAGCATTTTCAAAAGAATTGATGAAAAAATACAATATTCCGACCGCTGCGTATGAGACATTTGATGATGCAGATGCAGCACTCGCTTATCTGGAACAGGCGAAGTTTCCGATTGTGTTGAAAGCAGACGGTCTGGCACTTGGAAAAGGCGTCTTGATTTGCAATACATTGGAAGAAGCAAAAGATGGCGTGAAAGAGATCATGCAGGATAAGAAATTCGGTACAGCCGGAAATCGTATGGTTGTAGAAGAATTTATGACCGGACGTGAAGTGTCTGTTCTTTCTTTTGTGGATGGAAAAACAATCAAAATTATGTCATCTGCGCAGGATCACAAGCGTGCAAAGGATGGAGATCAGGGCTTGAATACCGGTGGTATGGGAACATTCTCGCCGAGTCCGTTCTATACCGATGAGGTAGATGCGTTCTGCAAAAAATATGTATATCAGGCGACCGTAGATGCGATGGCAGCAGAGGGAAGACCGTTTGTCGGCATTATTTTCTTTGGTCTGATGCTTACGCCGGAAGGACCGAAGGTATTGGAGTATAATGCACGATTCGGTGACCCGGAGGCACAGGTCGTATTGCCTCGTATGAAAAACGATATTGTAGAAGTAATGGAAGCTTGTATTGACGGAAAACTGGATGCTATTGATTTGCAGTTTGAAGACAATGCGGCAGTATGCGTCGTGCTGGCATCTGACGGTTATCCGGTCAGCTATGAAAAAGGTTATCCGATTACCGGATTTGATAAATTTGAAGGCAGAGATGACCGTTTCTGCTATCATGCAGGTACCGCATTTAATGAGAAGGGTGAAATCGTGACCAATGGCGGACGTGTACTGGGTATTACAGCGACCGGCAGTGATTTAAAGGATGCGCGTGCGAATGCCTATGCAGCGACAGAATGGATTTCATTTGAAAATAAATATATGAGACACGACATTGGCAAAGCGATTGATGAGGCATAATTATGAGTTTAGCAGACAAGCTGTTTATCGATATGTGCCGTGATATTTTGGACAACGGTACGAGTACAGAAGGCGAAAAAGTCCGTCCGCACTGGGCAGACGGGACGAGTGCTTACACGATAAAAAAATTCGGTGTAGTAAATCGATATGATTTGGCAAAAGAATTTCCGGCGCTGACCTTGCGCCGGACAGCGATTAAGAGCGCGACAGATGAGATTTTGTGGATTTGGCAACAAAAATCAAACAATATCAGGGATTTACACAGTCATATATGGGATGAGTGGGCAGACGAGGAAGGCTCGATCGGAAAAGCATATGGATATCAGCTTGGTGTGAAACATCAATACAAAGAAGGTATGATGGATCAGGTAGACCGGGTGATTTATGATTTGAAAAACAATCCGTTTAGCCGTCGCATCATGACAAATATTTATGTACATCAGGATTTACATGAGATGAATCTGTATCCTTGTGCATATAGTATGACATTTAATGTGACACAGAAAAAGGGTGACGAGAAGCTGACATTAAATGCAGTGCTAAATCAGCGCTCGCAGGATGTATTGACTGCGAATAACTGGAATGTATGTCAGTACGCGGTGCTGGTGCATATGCTGGCGCAGGTGTGCGACATGAGAGTCGGTGAATTGATGCACGTGATAGCGGATGCGCATATTTATGACCGCCATGTGCCGCTGGTAGAAGAACTGATTTCCAGAGAACCGCTTCCGGCACCGAAATTCTGGCTGAACCCGGATGTCAAAGATTTCTATGAATTTACGAGAGATGATGTAAAATTAATCGATTATGAGACCGGTCCGCAGATTACAGATATACCGGTGGCGATTTGATAAAGACGCAAGAAGGAGTGTGCGACATGAATTTGATAGCGAATGTTGATCAGAATTGGGCGATAGGAAAAAACAATCAGCTTTTAGTTAAAATTCCGGCTGATATGAAATTTTTCCGGGAAACGACGACCGGGAAAGTAGTCGTTATGGGTCGAAAGACACTGGAGAGCTTTCCGAACGGTTTGCCGTTAAAGAATCGGACCAATATCGTGTTGACCCATGATAAGACTTATCAGGTGAAAGATGCGATTGTTGTTTATTCGATGGAAGAGCTGCGGGAAAAGCTAAAAGACTATGATTCAAAAGACATTTATATTATCGGTGGCGAGAGTATTTATCGTCAGCTTGTGGATGAATGTGATGTCGCACATATCACGAAAGTAGATTATGCATACGATGCGGATGCATATTTTCCGAATCTGGATGAAAAACCGGAATGGAAGATTACACAGGACAGTGAAGAACAGACTTATTTTGATTTGATTTATTATTTTCTCAAATACGAGAAACAGTAAAACATAGCGTAAGAAAGTAATCCGAAGGAGAGAAACAGATGGAGATTACTGGAAAAAAATTATTTGTGAAAGCGATGCGGGAAGAGGGCGTAGATACCATTTTCGGTTATCCGGGCGGTATGGTTACGGATCTTTTCGATGAATTATATAAGGCAGATGATATTCATCTCGTGCTGCCGCGTCATGAGCAGGCGCTCATTCATGAGGCAGAAGGTTATGCGCGTGCGACCGGAAAAGTAGGTGTTTGTATTGTCACGAGCGGTCCGGGCGCGACGAATATTGTGACAGGTCTTGCCGATGCACATTATGACAGCATTCCGCTTGTCGTGATTACAGGGCAGGTGCCGTTAAATCTGATTGGCAATGATGCGTTTCAGGAAGTCGATATTGTCGGCATGACACGCAGTATTACAAAATATGGCGTGACGGTACGTGATCGTGCAGAGCTTGGAAAAGTATTAAAAATGGCATTTTATATTGCACAGAGCGGAAAACCGGGGCCGGTACTCATTGACCTTCCCAAAGACATTCAAAATGCGTCAGGTGATGCGAATTATCCCGAACGTGTGTCGATTCGCGGATACAAACCGAATACATCCGTGCATGTCGGTCAGTTGAAAAAAGCTTATAAGATGCTGCAGTCGGCAAAGAAACCGTTGATTTTGGCAGGCGGTGGCGTTCATTTAGCCAATGCGCAGGATTTGTTATGCCAGTTTGCGGAAAAGACACATGTGCCGGTGGTGACGACAGTCATGGGAAAAGGTGTGATGCCCAATGGACATCCGCTGTATGTGGGTAATTGCGGAATGCACGGCAGATATGCAGCGAACAAAGCCGTCAGTGAGTGTGATGTGCTGTTTTCTATCGGTACTCGCTTCAATGACCGTATCACAGGAGATTTGGAAGAATTTGCGCCGAATGCGAAGATTGTACATATTGACATAGCGACTGCTTCGATTTCCAGAAATGTCGTAGTAGATATTCCGGTCGTTTCAGATGCCAGACTTGCGTTGGAAACGATGCTGGAGTGGGCAAAATCACGCAGTACAAAAGCATGGCGTGACATGATCGCCGCATGGGAGCAGGAACATCCGCTTTGCATGCGAAGAGACAGTGGTCTGAGTCCGCAGATGATTATGGAAGAGATCAACCGGGCATATGATGCTGGCATTGTTGTTACAGATGTCGGTCAGCATCAGATGTGGGCAACACAATTTTTGGAGTTCGGACCGGAAAAACGCATGATTACGTCCGGCGGACTTGGCACGATGGGATTTGGCTTACCGGCTGCAATCGGTGCGAAGATCGGAAAAAGAGATACAGATGTTATTTGCATTTCCGGCGATGGCGGAATGCAGATGAATATACAGGAGCTTGCGACTGCGATGAGCGAAGAGGTTCCGATTACCGTGTGTATTTTGAACAATTATTATCTGGGTATGGTGCGCCAGATGCAGGAATTATTTTATAATAAACGTTACAGCGCGACCTGTCTGCGCAGAAGAAGGAGCTGTCCGAAAGAGTGCAAGGGACCGAACAAGATGTGTCCGCCGTATGAGCCGGATTTTGTAAAGCTGGCAGAGAGCTATGGTGCACATGGAATTCGTGTGACGACAGAAGCAGAGATTGCACCGGCACTAGCACAGGCAAAGGCAAATACGGATGCACCTACGATTATCGAGTTCATGATTGCGACGGATGAGTTGGTACTTCCGATGGTAAAAAGTGGAAATCCCATGAGTGAGATGATTTTGGAATAGGAGGACGAAGGTGATCGATCGAAGCATGAAAAACAGATGGATAGCATTATATGTAGAAAATACCGTCGGCGTATTGGCAAAGGTATCGGGTCTCTTTTCCGGAAAATCTTACAATCTGCAGTCATTGACTGTGGGAACGACAGAAGATGAAAGTGTCTCGCGTATGACGATATGTGTGACGAGTGATGATGTGACATTTGAGCAGATTAAAAAGCAGCTCAATTGTATGATTGAGGTAATAAAGGTCATTGATTTAACACATGTACCGGTTCATATGAAAGAAATTCTGTTTGCCAAGCTCAAAGATATCTCAGCAGCAGAAAAAGAAGAAGTTTTTCAGTTTGCACAGGTATTCGAAGTAAAGGTAAAGGATATCGGAACAGATAGTGTATTGTTAGAATGTATGCTTACCGAGCGGCGCAATAATGAGTTGATTTCGCTGTTGCGCTCAAAATTCAAAAATATAGAAATCGTGCGCGGAGGCGCGGTTGCGATAGAATCTATCAGCACCTCCAGCAGATAAACAGATGAAAAAGAGACATCAGCTTGATGTCTCTTTTTGTTTCATAGGAAACACCTTGTCGCATTAAAGTGTAAAAGTAACGAACTTTCCTATGAAACAAAAACACTCCGAGAGAATCGTTGATCTCTCATATGATTGACAATTACGTATGTTATGTGATATCTTGAAAAAGCACGCAGTGCGTGGATGCGATAAAGGAGGATATCTATGGAGAAGCAAGAAATAGAATTGCAAATACAACAGAAAGAATTATATTTGTTACGCAGTGAAATCGGATTAAATCGGAAGGAATTTTCTGAAGAATATGGAATACCTCTTCGGACGATAGAAGATTGGGAACATGGAAAGCGGAAAATGCCGCTATATTTGTTAAGACTTCTTATGTATAAAGTAAAACAGGATGTACGTAGTAAGATAATATGAAGTGACCTCACATTTGTAGATACGTGGATTTACCTGTATACTTGAGTTTGAACAAGAACAAAGGTAACAGGGATTACCACATACAAAGGAGGCCACTTATATGAA
>JAGAOE010000056.1 GCA_017623885.1 Eubacterium sp.
TATGGGAATCCCTTATCGCTATGAATTTCCGCTCCGTTTAAAAGATCATGTAAAAATATATCCGGATTTTACGATTCTGCGAATGCCGGAGCGAGAAGAAGTGTACTTAGAGCATTTTGGAATGATGGACGATAGTGATTATGTAAATTCGGCAATTTATAAATTGCATACATATGAGCGCAATGAAATATATCTTGGCGTGAAACTGTTTCTCACATATGAAACAAGAAAGCATCCGTTAAATACGAAGGCGTTGGATGGGATGATAAAAGAATTGTTTGATGCGAAATGAGATAATTGCGATTTTACATACAGAATAAATGTATTTGCTGCCAAGCAATGTAAAAACATATTTTGAGGAATTTGTTTTCATTACAGTTACTACGAGAATAAGCGAAAATAGGTTGTCATGAAATTCGTTGACAAAGGAGTTGTATTTGATACAATATACCCAAAAGAAAATCTAGCAAATAAATAGATTTATAAAGCTATGAATAAACGATTGCAAAACGCCTTGTTCATTTCGCTACATAATGCAACATTAATAACGACCATAAACAGATACGCTGAGTCTGTTGGTACTTAGGAAATGTTGATTACCATAGCAGTTCCTGAGTATTTTCTGAAGGATTGCACGAATTTGCAAAGAAGCTTATTGCTTCGTAACGCAAATTCGGCAAAGAAAGCGCTTTAATCAGGGTTTTACAATCGCCTATTACGCTAAAAAACATGAAAGGAGCATGCCTATGAACTGGGAACCCTGGACAGGCTGTCACCAAATAAGTGAAGGGTGTGCCAATTGTTATTTTTATGGACCGTATGCAAAACGTTATGGACAAAATACGATTTTGAAAACGGATAAATTCGATTGGCCCATTCGGAAAAATAAGAAAGGTGAGTATAATATAAAAGGAGATAAGATTCTTGCGACTTGTTTCGCAACCGATTTTTTTCTGCCCGAAGCAGATCAGTGGCGCAAAGAGGTCTGGGCGATGATACGGGAGCGGACAGACATTGATTTTTTGATTCTGACTAAGCGAATCGACCGATTTTTGGTATCCCTTCCCGATGATTGGGGAGATGGGTATGACAACGTGAATATCGGTTGTACGGTGGAAAATCAGACACTGGCAGATACCAGACTGCCCGTGTTTTTATCGTATCCGATGAAACGACGATTCATAGCTTGTGCACCGCTTTTGGAAGCGATTGACCTTACTTCCTATCTGCACGGTGTGGATCATGTAACGGTCGGCGGTGAGACAGGGAGAGCAGCACGCGAATGTGATTATGAGTGGGTACTGAACATTCGTGAGCAATGTGAGAAGGCGGGAGTGACCTTTTGGTTTAAAAATACAGGTTCTCTTTTCCGACATGATGGAATCGTGGAGAAAATAAATCCCTATCAACAGCCCGGCAGGGCGAAAGCACTCGGTATTGATATTTCGGATGGGAAAAGGCTGTTTTAACAGGCTAATAATGAGAAATGTGTTGATAAAATTCGCTGTATTAGAAAGAGCGTGAAAACTCTAAAGCGTTTAGCGAGAAATTATATTGCGATGAATCCGAAGGTGGTCGCGTATTTAGAGAGAAAGTAGGATAAGAATGTTCGAAACAGAAAAATTGAAACTGGAAAAATGCCCATTTTGTGGTGGGGAGCTAAAAAAGGGAAAAATCGAGGTGACAGATTCAAAAAGTTTATTTAATACGGCAAGCTTTGTGAATTTTGTACCGGAGGAAGATGACGGAAAATTTGTGAAAAAGAACGCGGTGTCTCTTAGACAGAACGCGGATGGCTATTATTGTGACGAATGTGTGCAGTTTTTCGGACTTTTTGATCGACGATATTAGTTCGGAAATATGGCGTGTGGCAGTCGTTCGCAGATTTGAAGATCAAAATGATGAGAGGTTATAGCAGAAAATAGAAAGCAGGTGCGGAGATGAAAAGAAGATTACATACCGGTGAACTATACTGGCCGAATGACAGCAGTATCATGGAAGAACAGTTACAATGTCTGGACAGGCTCTATGATTTTAATGCAACCAGACCGAGTGAGCTGGAAAAACGAAATGAATTGTTAAAAGAAATGTGTGCAGAAATCGGAGAAGGTTGCTATATCGAGCCGCCGTTTCATTCGAATTTTGGAGGAAAACATTGTCATTTTGGAAATTATGTGTATGCGAATTTTAACCTGACCTGCGTAGATGACACACATATCTATATTGGTGATTACACAATGCTGGGACCAAATGTTGTTCTCGCGACGGCGGGACATCCGCTTTTGCCCGAACTGCGTGAAAAAGGCTATCAGTATAATATGTCGATTCATATCGGAAAAAATTGCTGGCTGGGTGCCGGCGTGATTGTTTTGCCGGGAATTACAATCGGGGATAATGTTGTAGTCGGTGCAGGAAGTGTGGTGACAAAAGACCTTCCGAGCAATGTCATTGCAGTAGGAAATCCGTGCCGCGTTTTGCGAGAGGTCAACGAGCATGACAGGGAGTATTATTTCAAAGGCCGAAAAATAGATTGGGATGATATAGAAAAAAATGTTGACAAATAGAAAAAAGGGTGTTATTTTTACCCTGTAAGAAATAAAAAGGCAAGATATAATATGATTGCCTCGAAATAATATAATTCAGGAGAATTGGATGTTAATTGCGTTTGTAATGGAGAAAACAGCATAAGAAGTGCATGAAGGAGACGGATTTCCGGCTAGGAGTCTGCCCTGATGCGCGAGCTATTTCGCCTTACAATCGCTATATTGTGGAATTTACCACGGTACTGCTATGTTTTGGCAGCCGTGGTTTTTTTGTGCCCAGATGCGCAGCTACTGCACCAAGAACAAACGCTGTACTGCGACGAAAACTAGAAGACGCAAAGTATGTGAAACTCTTTATTGACCTACTGTGATGTTGCACATCTTCGATAAAGAAAATTGGAGTTTCGCACTTGTCTAAACAAATGTTTAATATAGAAGGAGCATCTAATATCATGAATTATATAAATCAGAATATAAAAGGAAATACGCAAAAACAAATCGAATTTGATAAAATCAAAGAATTATGGATGGAACGCGCACTGACCAAACAGGCAAAGGAATGGATTCGGGAGACAAGTTATTATCTCTCTGAGCGTGAACTGAGAAAACAGCTTCGAGACACGACGGACAGCCGTATGTTGTTAGAAAAGTTGGGAACACCGCCGTTACAGTCGGTAGAAGAGAGTAAAGAAATTTTTGCTGCGGCGGAGAAGGGAGATTGTCTGACACCGTATCAACTGGAGCGTGTGGAGACTGTATTGGCTGCCATACGTCGATTAAAGGATTACTTAGAGCGAGGAAAAATGTTTGAGAATCCGATCGCTTATGACGCAGACCAACTCGTAGAACACGAAGAACTTCGTGAAGAAATTCGAAAAACGATACGAGGAGAAGACGTAGATGATCATGCGACAAAGGAATTAGAGCAGCTTCGCGGCCAGATCATACGTTACGAAGAAGAGATGAAACAGCGTGCGGAACAGACCTTACGCGCAAACCGTGCGTATATGACGGACAATTTTTGCACACTTCGAAACGGACGAATTTGTCTTCCGGTCAAGAAAGAGTATCGTAATAAAATAGCAGGAAGCGTGATTGATCAGTCAGCGACCGGAAGTACATTGTTTATCGAACCTGCGACAGTGGCAAAATACGAGGAAGAGCTACAGCTTTTGCGTATTAGCGAAGAAAATGAAGTATATCGGATATTGTATACACTCAGCGCAATGGTGGCGGATATCGCACCGGAAATGTATGAAAATATGAGACGAATGGAGCGTTTGGACTTCATTTTTTCAAAGGGAAAGCTGAGTATGGATCTGAATGCAGTAGAGCCAAAAATCAATACGGAGCGTCGCATCACATTAAAAGATGCGAGACATCCGCTGATGGACCCGCAAATCAGTGTACCGTTGCAGTTTGAAATCGGGAAAGATGTCAGAGGAATCGTGATAACCGGACCGAATACAGGCGGAAAGACTGTTGCGATAAAGACTGTGATGTTAAACTGTATGATGGCGCAATGTGGTCTGCATGTGACCTGTAAAGAAGCAGATGTCTGCATGAATAGTGCATATCTGAGTGATATCGGAGACGGACAGAATTTATCGGAAAATTTGTCGACGTTTTCCGCACATATCAAAAATGTATTGGCGCTACTACAGGAGGTAAACGGCGAAAGCTTTGTAATCATGGATGAGCTGGGTTCCGGAACAGACCCGGCGGAAGGAATGGGAATTGCGATTGCTATTTTGGAACAATTGCGAAAGAGCAATACACTGTTTTTGGTGACGACACATTACCCGGAAGTGAAAGATTATGCAAAAAGGACGGAGGGAATTGTAAACGCCCGCATGCGATTTGATAAAGAAACCCTGCGTCCGACGTATCAAATGGTAATCGGCGAAGCTGGAGAAAGCTGTGCATTTTACATCGCAGATCATCTGGGTATGCCAAAGGAGATGTTGACAGTCGCGATAGAGGCGGCTTATGGCGCAGAGGCGGTAGCTTCTTATACATTCAAGGAAACGGAATCTGTTCCGATTTCAAAATCACATGCGAAGGTGGAGAAAATAAAGGCACCGAAAGCGACGACTGCGCTAACCGATAAATTCCGTTTGGGAGACAGCGTCATGGTGTATCCGGATAAAAAAATCGGTATTGTATGTGAAAGAGTAAATGAGAAAGGTATGCTGCGCGTGCAGATGCCGGATCAGAAAATATGGATAAACCATAAGCGTGTGAAGCTGCATGTGGCGGCAAGCGAGTTGTACCCGGAAGACTATGATTTTTCGATTATATTCGATACAGTAGAAAATCGAAAAAAACGTCATGACATGGAGCGCAAATATACACAGGAAACCTTATATCATGAGGAAAATGAATAAGAAAAAATCATAGAAAAATATACAAAAAAAACAGTCAGACCGGTATTTGAGGGATGACTGTTTTTTGACGAAATGTTATGCATTTGCCATTTCAGACAAATCTTTTAAGAGCTTGGGCAGGTCGCTGTCCATGTTTTCATTTGAAAACTGGCAGGTGCCGACCTTCTTGTGACCGCCGCCATTGTATTTGAGCATCAGACTGCCGACATCCAATGTGGCAGTACGATTCAAAACGCTGTAGCCGACTGCCGCTGAACAGCCTTGTCCGCCGCGTCCGCTTACAATCCATGCAGAAATATTCTGTTCCGGATACATACTGTAAATCATGAAACGATTTCCGGAATAAATCGGATCAACACCGCGCAAATCAGAGATGAGTAACTTGCCATCGACAACCGTGTGTGCCTTTACCATTTCTACGAATTTTTCGGTCTGTTCAAAATATGTATGGATACGCTCCTGAACATCGGGCATCGCAAGAATCTCTTCTGTGGTCATCGTACGGCATGCATCAATCAAACGTTCCATTAACTGATAGTTTGAAATGGTGAAATTGCGCCAACGACCGAGACCGGTACGCGGGTCCATTAAAAATCCGACTAAAATCCAACCGGTCGGATTCTGCACTTCATCAATGGTAAGATTTCCGGAATCGACTTTATCTACCGCTTCCATCATATCGTCAAACTGCGGGAAACGTTCTCTGCCGCCATAATATTCATAGATGATACGTGCGCAGGAAGGGGTGATACGGCTTTCGCCCTTGTATTTTCCTTCTAATTGTAAACGCTCATGCTCGCTGGAATGATGGTCAAACCATAATCCGCAACCCTCTACATAAGGTACATTCGCAAGGCAATCGTTTTCATTTACTTCTACAAGTCCATCCTGTAAATCCTTCGGATGAGCAAATTTCCAACTGTCAATGATGCCTGCTTCTTTTAATAATGCGCCACAAGCGAGGCCGTCAAAATCAGATCTCGTTATCAGTCTCATGATAAAAACTCCTTTCGTTAATAGTTCTATTATAATGAGTTTGTATAGATATTTTCAAGTGTTTTAAAGCTATTTCATAAAAAAATAAGAATATTTAAAAATTGTGCAAAATGCAACAATCGGCGTGCGTGATGCTGGCAGATAGGTAGCGATGATTGTGCGCGCGAGGCGTCTGTCAACCGTGAGGTTTAGACGCGCCATTTATGTAAGAGACGCTGCACAAGGCGTTCATTTATCGGTAAAAACAGTGAGGCAACAGGGCCGACAAAGCATGCACAGATGATGGTTCCGATACCGACGAGACCACCGAGCAGGAAACCGATGATGACAAAAGAAAGATCTACGATGACACGTGTAATGCTGAATTTTTTTTGTAACTTGTCGCTGAGCACGACTGCCACGAGATCATTCGGACCGGTACCGGCATCTGATTTGATCACGATGGTCATTCCGTAAGCGAGAATGAAACAGCCGATGACGAGCATGAACAGGCGTGCAAGTAATGAACTGAAGCCATTAAGTATAGGTGTCAGTAACAACATATATAAATCAATGATTGGCCCGCCGCAAATCATACATAAAATGGTACCAAGCTTAATGTATGAACGATCGATCGCAAGTAGTGCGATGATAATAATAAAGCATACTGCGACATGTACGCGTCCGTGCGTGAGCAGAGAAAAACCGGTGCGGTTGCTCAGGCTATGATACAGCCCTTGTACGAGCACGTTGAAAGGGTCGGAACCGAGATCAGCGAGCAGGAAAAGCGTAACACCGAGATGTGCGATGAAAAGACCGACGAGTAAAATGATTGCGCGCAAAAACAACTCTTTTGCAGAACGTTTGTCAGATTGCACGGCTTGTTTTGTTTGTGTTTTCAATAGATTTGTCTCCTAAATATGTAATAAATGATGGCTTGAAACAGGAAGCCGGATAACGTTATTATAGCGGATGGGGGAAAGGGTGACAAGCAGCAAATGCTTAGCAGAAATTGCATGAAATTTGGTGTAATATGGGTGAACGAAGAATAAGAAATATGTTATGATGATTAGGTAATTGAGAAACTCCAATTTTCTTTTAGCGAAGAGTTTCACAAACGCTTAGATATGCTGATAAAAAACAAAAGGGGGATAACATGCGTCAGTTATATTATGGAGCGGCTTACTATGATGAGTACATGCCGTATGACCGTTTGGAAGAAGATGTAAAGTTGTGGAAAAAGGCGGGAATGAATCTGATTCGAATCGCAGAGTCTACATGGAGCACCTACGAACCGCAGGAAGGTGTTTTTGATTTTTCACATGTGACTCGTGTGCTGGATGTATGCGACAGAGAAGGAATTTCGGTGATTATCGGAACACCGACTTATGCGATTCCGACATGGCTTGTAAAAAAATATCCGGACATCTTGGCGGATACAAAGCAGGGAAAAGCGATGTATGGGCATCGGCAGAATATGGACATTACAAACGCAGATTATCTGCGCTACAGTGAACGAATCATTCGAAAATTGATGGAAGTGACAGCGGACAGACATTGCGTGATAGGTTTCCAGCTCGACAATGAGACGAAATATTACGGAACAGCAGGAAAAGGCGTGCAGGATGCATTTGTTGCATATTTAAAAGACAAATTTGCAAACAGCACGGATAAGATGAATCACGCATTTGGATTGGATTATTGGAGTAACCGTATCAATGCATGGGAAGATTTTCCGGATGTGAGAGGAACGATAAACGGAAGCCTGGGAGCCGAGTTTGAGCGTTTTCAGCGCAGTCTGGTGACAAAATTTTTAGCATGGCAGGCACAAATCGTGAGAGAGTACAAACGCGAAGATCAGTTTATCACACATAATCTGGACTTCGAGTGGCGTGGTTATTCTTACGGAGTGCAGCCGGATGTAGACCAAAAGGATGTGGCAAAGCTGCTCGATGTGGCAGGTTGTGATATTTATCATCCTACACAGGATGAGCTGACAGGAGCAGAAATTGCTTTTGGCGGAGATTTGACGCGCAGTCTCAAACAAAAAAACTATTTGATTCTGGAGACAGAGGCGCAGGGATTTCCCGGATGGACACCGTATCCGGGTCAATTGCGTCAACAGGCGTTTTCGCATCTGGCGTCCGGTGCAAACGGAGTGGAATACTGGCATTGGCATTCGATTCACAATTCTTTCGAGACCTATTGGCGAGGCGTGCTCAGTCATGATTTGGAAGAAAATGCGGTATATCGTGAAGCGTGTACCATAGGCAACGAATTTGCACGACTGAGTCCGAATCTGGTGAATCTGAAAAAGAAAAATGAAGTGGCGATTTTGGTGAGCAACGAGTCATTGACGGCATTAA
>JAGAOE010000057.1 GCA_017623885.1 Eubacterium sp.
TAATGCAGAGCACGGTTTAGGTATGTATGTTGGTCAGAAGTATCTCCGTGACGAGGCTATGGCTAAGGTGAAAGAAATCGCAGCATCTGACAAGGCATCTGCTGAGTTCAAGGCTGCAGCTGATAAGTATTTTGAGACAAAGGATGACACAAAGGCAAATGCACCTGCAACAGATGCATTAGTTGCAGAGCTTGAAAAGGCTGCAGCTGCTGGTTGTGAATTATCCAAGGAAGTTCTTGCTAAGAAGGATTACCTCTCTAAGAAGTCTGTATGGATCTTCGGTGGTGACGGTTGGGCATACGACATCGGTTTCGGTGGTCTCGACCACGTACTTGCTTCCGGCGAGAATGTAAATGTAATGGTATTTGATACAGAAATGTACTCTAATACAGGTGGTCAGGCTTCTAAGGCTTCCAACATCGGTGAAGTTTGTCAGTTCGCTGCTGCTGGTAAGGAAGTTGGTAAGAAGTCTCTGGCTGAAATCGCTATGAGCTATGGTTACGTATATGTAGCACAGATCGCTCTTGGTGCAAATCCTGCACAGGCTGTTAAGGCTATCGCTGAGGCAGAAGCTTACAATGGTCCATCCCTGATTATCGGTTACGCTCCATGTGAGTTACACGGTATCGCTAAGGGTGGTATGAACCACTGCCAGGATGAGATGAAGAAGGCAGTAGCTTCTGGTTACTGGAATCTGTTCTCATTCAACCCTGCATTAAAGGCAGAGGGCAAGAATCCGTTTACCTTAACCTCTAAGGCTGGCGACGGCACATATCAGGATTTCTTGAATAACGAAGCTCGTTATACTCGTCTGATTAAGCCGTTCCCTGAGAGAGCAGAGAAGCTCTTCGCTGCATCAGAGGAAGCTGCAAAGGCTCGTTTCGAGCACTTACAGAAGTTGGTTGAATTATACAAATAATTTCATATCAGCATAGATTATCCCCCGTAGGAAACTGCGGGGGATATTTTTGCTCATAAGCGTGCGCTCACCACATGAACAAACAACCAAATCCATTCATGCAAGCATGATGGCTTCGGTTGAGTTTGTTCATGGCTGAACTGTTGGGGAGAGTGTTGTGAAAAAATGACATTTACAAAATGGATTTCAGGTGCTAAAATGATACATAGACTAGGCTTATTAGGAGGAAAAAGATGCTTCAGATAGAGGAGTGGTTTCGCAGACCTCAACGAAAAACAGAACGAAAGAACGTGACGGTAATGAAGCCGGTTACAGAACAGAAATCAGATGCTGTTTTTGAGCCGGACATGCATCATGCAGAGCCGGCATCTGAAAAACAGATACAGCAGATGACGAGTGAAGCAGTCGCAGAGGATACAAACGACTCATTAAGTCGAATCAATGATGAGAAAAAAGTCGTTACGTCAATGACAAATAAGCAGGATGAAAATGATATGTTTGAGTCGGAAGAGCAGTTGCAGCAGATTCCGGTTTGGAAAAGACCGGAGGCAGCACAGAATGGTGTCGCATTGCAGGATTCGATAGCCGAAACAGACGAATTAGACCATATATCAGAAAAAATCGGAATGGATGTATCCGGCATGATAGATTTAGAAAAAGAAGACTTCCTGTTGCAGCAGATAGATGAGTTTCGTGAGAAAGCAAAGCAGTTGCAGCAGTTGATGCAGAGTCGTGAGACAAAAGCACAGGAGCTTCAGCATGTAGTGGACGAGCGAAAAGCAGAAGCGAGCGAGTTAGACAGCATGTTGGAGATGCGTCGTGGTGAAGCGGACAAGATTATGAATAATGTTTCGCAGAAGATCGAAGACATGTCGATTGGTGTACGACGTGAAATGAGCGGATTGTCTCATACGGTCAGCAAAGAAGTGAGCGGGCTTACGCAGAATCTGACGCAGGAGATTAACCAGTCGAGTGAAAAGACGCGTCAGATGTTCGAGGCTGCGACGAAAAACATGATAGACCAGAATACGCGTAGTCTGGAAGGCTTAAAAGAACAACTGGAACAGTTGGGACAGTTAGAGCAGATTAATGAATTGTCCACTGAGATGAACAGCCAGATTACGACGTTGAAATCGGATATCGCAGAGAAGATTCACGCAGAAGATGTAAAATGCTATCGTAACATTCAGGCATCTATGAATGAGCAGAGCAAATTGTTGACAGAGGGCGATGAAAAAACCCGTCAGCATATACAGGAACAGGTAGATAACCTGAGCAATCAGATGCGCAGTCAGTCAAAGATATCAAAAGCGATTCTGGCGATAACGATTTTGAATTTCTTAGGCGTAGCAGGAATTTTGGCTTATTTATTGATGTTCTTATAATCGAACAAAAGTATGGATGAAAAATTGACAATGTTAAAATCGAATAGGAGAGTGGTTTTACACTCTTCTATTTTTGTTTTGTAAAGTAATAGAAAATTAGGTCTGAACTTTCTATTACACAATATACAAAGAATTTTGTTGCACAGATGCATGATTAGAGTCGAGGTATCAGGTATGAGTTATAGTGAAGATAAAGAAATTTTAGTAATAGGGCATAAAAATCCGGACACGGATTCGATTTGTGCTGCGATTGCATATGCGGCATTGAAGAATCAGACAGGACGCGCGCACTATGTACCGCGCCGTGCCGGTGTAATGAATGGGGAGACCTCTTATGTGCTGGAATATTTTGGAGTAGAAGCACCGGAATTAATCAGTGATGTCGGTGCACAGGTCAGAGATATTACCATTCGAAGAACGGCAGGTGTACGTTCCGGTATTACGTTAAAAAAAGCATGGGAACTTATGCAGACAGAGCGCGTGGTGACACTTCCGATTGTAAATGAGGAGCGAAAGCTGGTCGGATTGATTTCAAATAATGATATCGCTATGTCCTATATGGAAGTGTCTAATCAGGAGAGTCTTTCGCAGGCGAGACCGCGTTATCGGAATATTATAGAGACATTAAACGGTACACTTTTGACCGGAAATGAGCATGGTATTTTTATGCATGGAAAGGTAGAAGTGGCTGCCGGAAACAAGGATCGTATTGATGAATATCTGGATCGGGATGATTTGGTGATTTTGGCAGACCGTGAAGAGATGCAGCGACGCGCACTGGAGCTGGATGTGAGCTGCATGGTTATTTGCAGTGGTTCACAGGTATCTACAGAGATATTGGAAATGGCAAAGCGCAGAGATTGCGTGTTGATCTCGACGCCTTATGATGCATATACGACCGCGCGCTTGATTAACCAGAGTATGCCCATAAAATCAATCATGACAAAAAATGGATTGGTAACCTTTGAGCTGGATGATTATGTGGATGATATTCGAGAAGTGATGTCAAAAGAGCGTCACCGTGATTTCCCGGTGCTGGATGAGAATGGTGATTATGTCGGAATGATATCCCGCAGAAATTTATTAAATATGCAAAAAAAGCAGGTGATTCTCGTTGATCATAATGAAAAATCACAGGCGGTAGACGGTATTTCCGGGGCAGAGATATTAGAGATTATCGACCATCACCGACTGGGAAGTCTGGAGACAATGTCTCCGGTGTTTTTCCGCAATCAGCCACTGGGTTCGACATCGTCTATTATTTGGAAGATGTATCAGGAACAGGGGGTAGCGGTCGATGAGAAAATCGCAGGTCTGCTGTGTGCTGCGATTATATCCGATACGCTGATGTTCCGCTCGCCGACATGTACTGCTTATGACAGGGAGGCAGCCGAAGAATTAGCGAAAATAGCAGGCATAGAGATTGAAACTTTTGCCAGCAATATGTTCCGTGCAGGCAGTAATTTCCGAAAAAAGAGTATTGAAGAGATTTGTAATCTTGATTTTAAGACATTTGTGTCGGAAAAGACGAATTTCGGCGTGAGCCAGATTAGCGCGATGAGTGCTTTGGATTTATCCGAAGTTCGGGTGCGTGTACAGGAATACCTGGAAACGATGCTTTTAGAACGTAAGCTGGATATGGTGTTTGTGATGCTGACAAATATTGTAATGGAGCAATCCGAAATTTTGTGTGCAGGAGAGGGCGCGCAGCGTCTGTTAAATCGTGCATTCCGAGCAGCGGATGAAAATGCAGAAGAAGTATTGCTGCGTGGAGTCGTTTCACGTAAAAAGCAGTTTATTCCGGCGCTGATGCGTGCATTACAGGAGAATGAATTATGAGAGCCGAAAAAATGAATGCACAAAAAAAGCAAGCATCCGGTTTGAAATCTAAAAAAACAAAGAATTCGAAAACAAAAAATGCAAAAAGCAAAAATTTATCAATAGAAAAAGAACCGAAGGAAAATGCGCGGAATTCGAAAAAGAAGAGCGTGGAGAACACTGCAGAAAAAGATGTTTACCGTAAACAGACATGGAGAGCGGGAAATATGCTTTATCCCGTTCCGGCAGTGATGGTCAGTATGGCAAGACCGGGTGAAAAAGCAAATATTATTACCGTCGCATGGGCGGGAACAATAAATTCAGATCCGGTGATGCTTTCGATTTCTGTGCGAAAAGAGCGCTATTCACACGCGATTTTGAGTGAGACGAAAGAGTTTGTGGTCAATTTGGTTCACGAACCTTTGGTGAAGGCTTGTGACTACTGCGGAGTACGCTCCGGCAGAGATGTGGATAAGTTTGCGGAGATGAAATTGACGCCGGCGGCGGTGGAGGGTGTGCGTGCACCTGCAATTTTGCAAAGTCCGGTAAATATCGCATGTAAAGTAAAAGAGATCATTCCGCTTGGCAGTCATGATATGTTTTTGGCAGAGGTGGTCAGTGTGACGGTCGATGAGGCATATATGGATGAAAAGGGGACATTTCATTTGAATGATTCCGGCTTGGTTGCGTATTCACATGGTACTTATTATAAGCTGGGGCGTGCCATCGGCACATTTGGCTATAGCGTGCGGAAAAATAAAAAATAGGATATCGTGAAAAAACAGAATTGAAAGTGTATGATAATTTGAATATGTGATTGCGAAACTCCTTATTGACCTTATCGTGTTGTGTAACATTACCAACGACCACAAGCAGATACTCTGAGTCCGTTGGTACTTAGGCGCTGTATTTTAGCGCCTTATGTACCATTA
>JAGAOE010000058.1 GCA_017623885.1 Eubacterium sp.
GGTATGTCCCTCTGCCGCCGCCTGCTGCAGACAATACATCGTTCCGCTTCGAATACGAAAATCCGAGTCTGTATGAATTCCTACTTTTGATGCGATTTCATCCGCAATCCGAAAGCCTACACCATCAATATCGTCTGCCAAACGATACGGATTTTTCTGCAAAATACTATAAATTTCTTCTCCATACGTCTGATATATTTTTACCGCCAGTGTAAGACTGATGCCATATTGCTGTAAAAATAACATCGCAGAGCGCAGCGCACGCTTTTCCTCTACCTGCACACTGATTTCCTGCGCTTTTCGTTCGCTGATTCCTTTTATCTCTGCCAGTCGTTCCGGTTCTTCTTCTATAATGCGAAACGTATCCCGACCAAACCGACGCACGATGCGTGCTGCAAGCGCCGCGCCGACTCCTTTAATCGCACCGGAACCCAGATAACGCTCAATCGCCAGCTCATCTTCCGGCTCTTTTTCCACAAATCGGGTCGCCTTGAACTGCTTGCCATAGCTGGGATGCTCTGTGTAGTCTCCTTCCAGTTCCACATGCATACCATCGCTCACACCCAGCAATGTCCCCACGCAGGTGATCATTTTTTCTGCAACTGCCAGCTCCAGCACGGTATATCCGTTTTCTGAATTTTGGAATATGATGTGGTCTATGTACCCACTGATGCGTTCCATGTAATGTTCCTCTCTTTAAACAAAGGTTAAAGCGTCAAATAGAAATGGGTAGGCAAGGCCCACCCATTCGTATCTTCTTATGCTTCGCTGTCTCCTGCTTTCGGAATGTTCATACTGTAATTACGGCACATCTGCTCATACAGCGTCTGCGTCATCCGTCCGCCAACATCATCAATCAGTCGGTCAGCCATCTGCTCTCCGACCTGTCCCATAAAAAAGTCTGTCAACTGTGAATTCGGTGAATCCTCATCTTCTGTAAAAGTCTCTTTCACCTGCTTCAAAATCTGCTCCACGAAATATGACTCAAAATCTTTAATCGCCTGTTTCATTTCTGCTTCTGTAGAATTCTCATTAATTCCACTGAGCGTTTCATTCACAGCTCCCGAAGCTGCAGAACTGTTCGCATTCTGCGCTGTCTGGGTCAGATAGTTATATACACTGTCATTGATTGTCATACTCATATGCTATCTCCTACTGTTTGAGCTGATTTGCCTGACCAAGCATCGTATCTGCCGCCTGAATCGCTTTTGAATTCAACTCATAAGCTCTCTGTGCCACAATCAGATTTACCATTTCATCTGCCACCTGTACATTGGATGCTTCCAAATAGTTCTGGCGCAGCTTACTCTTAATCAGATTAACTCCATCGTTATTTTCATTCAACGCATTTCCTGACGCCACTGTCTCACGATAATATGTACCTGCTATTTTTTCCAGACCTGCCGGATTGTTGAACTGCCACAAACCAATCGTCTGTTCCAGGCTCACAAAGTTTCCGTCCGGTGTCTTGTAGCCTACTTCGCCGTTCGCATTAATGCTGACGGTATTCGCATCGACATTTTCAGGTATCACAATCGGCTGACCTTCACGGTCCAATACATAATAACCTTCTGCCGTCGCCAATGTCAGTCCGTCCGTACCATTCGTCCAGAAGAAATCACCGTTTCTGGTATAGCAAAGCTCACCTTCTGCACCCTGAATTCCAAAGAATCCGTCTCCCTCTATCGCGAAAGCAGTCTTGCTCTCTGAGGCAATTAACGGTCCCTGCTTAAAATTCGAAGTCATTGATGACACTCTGGTTCCGAGACCTACCTGTGCAGAAATCGGCTTCTGCTCACCGTTCGCTGTCGTCGTCTTTGTCTGTATCGTCTGATACAGTAAGCTCTTAAACTCTGCTTTTTCTCCGCGATAACCGGTCGTATTTACGTTTGCCAGATTATTCGCAATGGTATCTACATTTGTCTGCTGAGCCAGCATACCGGATGCCGCACTCCACAATGCTCTCATCATATTCGTCTACACTCCTTTTTATACTCTGCCGACACTATTTACTGCCTTATCCAACATACCATTCATCGTCTGAAGTACCTTTTGGTTGGATTCATATGCTCTCGTAATCGTAATCATGTTTACCATCTCTGTCACTACGTTTACATTGGAAGCTTCTATATAACCCTGTCTGACACGCGCCTCTGCTTCCATCAATGTCGCGCCTTCTACCGGCTGACACATATTCTCTCCGTATTTTTCCAGATAATTGTAGTCTTCAAAATCAATCACACCTAATTGTGCGACTGCCACGCCATCCTGCCAGATATAGCCCAGCTCGTCAATCTTGAACGGCAGATTCGGGTCGAGCTGTATAAAATTCTCTGCTCCGGGGTCTGAATTATCAGCTCCCGCCTGATTCAGAACGTAATCACCGTCCTTCGTCACCAGATAACCCTGTGTATTTACGGTAAACGCTCCGTCTCTTGTGTATTTTACAGAGGTCTCTCCCGCTTTACTCGTGAATGAAATCGCAAAAAATCCTGCGCCATCCAATGCCACATCATACTGATTGTCCGTAACCTTAAAGCTTCCCTGACTATAATCCGTGTATGTCTCTCCGATTTTTACACCGGGATACATGCCACCCAATTTTACCGGCAAGCCCATATCGGACTGATCTTTAATCTTGACTGCTAACTGTTCGTCAAAGGTCGTCGATGTAGCTCCCTCTTTTTTGTAACCATTGGTATCTGCATTTGCCAGATTGTTGGTCATGACATCCATACGGTTCATTTCATTTACCATTCCGGACCATGCGGTATAGAGACCCTTTACCATATATTACTCCTTTTCTCTTCGAAATGCGTAAAACTATTCGTCGTCACGCTTTCCTGCTAAAAATTCTACATATTTTCCGGTTCCGATCGCCACACAAGTCATCGGTGCTTCTGCGGTCATCGTATTGATACCGGTTTTATCTTCAATCAATTCTTCCAGACCACGTAAAAGTGCTCCGCCTCCGGTCAGAACGATACCTCTCTCTGCAACGTCTGCTACCAGTTCCGGCGGCGTCTTTTCCAATACACTGTGAATCGCTTCCACGATACGGTTTGTCGCTTCGCGAAGTGCTTCTTCTGTCTCCTCTGCAGATACAGTAACAGTCTTCGGAAGTCCTGTCACGAGGTTTCTGCCTCGTACATCCATCGTACCGCCATCGGGCAACGGATAACAGGTTCCAATCTTTATTTTGATATCTTCTGCAGTTCTCTCACCAATCAAAAGATTGTGTTTTTTACGCATGTAACGCACTAATGCCTCGTCAAAATCATCTCCTGCGATTTTGATCGATGTAGACACAACCGAGCCACCCAGCGAAATCACTGCGATGTCCGCAGTACCGCCACCAATATCCACAATCATATTTCCGCAAGGTCTGGAGATATCTATGCCCGCTCCAATCGCTGCTGCAATCGGCTCCTCGATAATCTCTACCTCTCTCGCACCAGCCTGATAGGTCGCATCCTCTACGGCTTTTTTCTCTACCTCTGTCACGCCACTCGGAACACATACACTCACACGCGGTTTACGGAAAGTCTTTTTTCCAATCGCTTTCTGTATAAAATACTGAATCATCTTTTCTGTCACGGTGTAATCAGAAATAACACCCTGTCTAAGCGGTCGTACGGCAACGATATTGCCGGGTGTTCTACCCAGCATCAAACGTGCTTCCTCGCCGATGGCTTTGATTTTATTCGTATCACGATCAAATGCCACGACAGAAGGCTCTTTTAAAACGACACCTTTTCCTTTAATATACACGAGTATACTCGCGGTTCCTAAATCGATTCCTATATCTGTTCCAACCATAAATATCCCTTTCCCGAATCGTAACTGCTATGCTTTTGCACATTCCGGTCGTCTCTTTTCCGTGCATTTCTACTGATTTTGGCTTTTCAAATCTACATTTTCGCAAGGCATGCACAATAAATATGCATACCTAGCAAACAGTTACTTCTATTTTATCATATATAAAGTTTATCTTATATAGAGCTATTATATACAATATATCCCATTTTTCCAATACTTTTATAAATTTTTACGCTCTCCAATTTTTTTATCGACATTTTTTCGCCTTACATTAGCTATTTGCGGCGATGTTTTTCGTATTCTTGAGTGTAATTCTAAATTCCACTTCTCATTTTCCCAAATGGAATTTAGTCGTACAGAAATTCCATTTCAGTTTATAATGTTCCCTGATGGTTCCTGTTCCCAGAAAGGAGTACATTA
>JAGAOE010000059.1 GCA_017623885.1 Eubacterium sp.
AGAGAAACTGCGCAAAGGCAGGTATCCAGCAGGAGATTCGTAAGAGAGAGCATTATGAGAAGCCCTCTGTAAAGCGCAAGAAAAAATCTGAAGCAGCTAGAAAGCGTAAGTATAACTAATTAGTTATGAGCAAATGAACCCCGGAGCGTGAGCGAAATTCCATAGAGATAGATATGGAAGAGGGTAAAACAAAAATAAACACAGCGTATGGTGTTTTATCATACACTGTGTTTTTTTGTTTCATAGGAATCATTTCATAATAGTTGAAAAAATGACACATTTCCATAGAATAATGTCCTATGAAATAAGATTGCTGATTGTTATAATAACTATTGTTTGCGGACGTAATAATATACGAGGAGAAAAAATTATGAAAAAAATTGATGTGAAGTTTTTGTTGTTACAAGGAGTAATTTTAATAGTGGTGAGCATCGTAGCGGGTATGATTGCTGCGATTGCGTATGGGAGTGAGGACCCGTTTGTTGTAGGATTCAGACTGATGCCACTGTTTTTCTTTTTAGTCTTGATGGTATATTGTGCATTCGCAAATAAAATTCTGGGTACGATAGCAAAAAAAACGATGAGAAAGAACGTGGAAACAGAGCATTTTGAGCAAAGCAGTACCTTTACCTCAGATGGTGCGTTTACGATTGGAACGATTGTCAAGATTGATGAAATCACAGGAAGAATCGCGTATGTTTCATATTGGAATCCATTTGAATTTCAGGTAATTCAGGCGAAAGAGATTACAAACATAAAGTCAAGCTATAAGAAAGGTCCTTTTGGCGGTACAAATTATGTTTACTTTGAATTCTACTACAAGAATAAAAGACTTCGAATTCCGACCTTTATCGCGAACAATATATATAGTATGAAATCCCAGGAGGTGCTGGAGGGCATTTCAAAAGCAGATGCATTTTGTGACATATTGACAAGTGCGCAGAAAGCAGGGGTGTAAGGAACGATGGGACGTCTTGATTTGTATGGTCGCTTTTTTCGCCCGCTCTTATATAGAACAATCTTAAAGGTATCTGAAAAAAGTTGTGAAAAATGCAAGCAGTGTAAAGGAAAGCTGGTAGATACAGCCTCTTATTTGTATCTTATTCCGGTGATGTTTGACCAGGAGCATGAGGAAAGTGCAGCGTATTACATAAATCATGCAGTGAGAATTGAAAACGAAGAGCAAATTCCGAATGGAAACAGAGCTTGTAGAATAGATGTGCTGCAATGTCAGGATTGCGGACATCGGGTTGTTAGTGTCGTAGATTTTTTGAAAGTCAGAGAGGACGCGCTGATCAAAGGGGGCGATATCTACCCTTACGAGGAATTTAAAGATTTTTTATTTTCATAAGAAAAAATATGCAACATTAAAAGTGAAAGTGTCGTGTGTGAATAGGATTCATACGCGGCACTTTTTTGTTTGATAGGAAAGACCTTGTTGCATTAAAGGGTGAAAGTATAGCACTTTCCTATGAAACAAAAACGCTCCGCGTAGATCTTTTTTTGGAATAAATTACCGGAACGACGCATATAGTAATGTATGGACAAGGAGGGGATCGAAGATGCTGGAAGAGCAAATTTTGAAATTATTTCCTTTACATATGCGGGATGGACTGGTACAGGCAGATATCGATCAGGAGCGGCTGGAAGAAATTCGTGTACGTGTCGGACAGCCCTTGATGTTTTTGTTTGGCGATGGGGAATACATCTATGATGAAAAAACGCAGTCGTTGCAAGTGAATGCTTCATCACCTTACCGGATGAGTCAGCGTGATCTGGAAGAAATGGTGGGATTTTTATGTAATTATTCCGTGTATGCCTACGAAGAACAATTGCGGATGGGATATTTGACACTGCGGGGTGGGCACCGTGTCGGTGTGGCAGGTGAAGCGGCATTGCATCAGGGGCGCATCGTGCGGTTACTACATATTTATTTTTTGAATATACGCATAGCCAGAGAAAAGCGCGGATGTGCAATGCAATTGGTGGAAGCACTGCGAAAAGGCGGAGGGATATATAATACCTTGATTCTTTCACCGCCCGGCGTTGGAAAGACGACATTTTTGAGAGATTCCATACGATTGTTGTCAGAAGGGAATGGATGTTATCCGGGACTGAAAATCGGAGTGGTGGACGAGCGCTCGGAGTTGGGAGCCGGATATCTTGGCGTGCCGCAAAATGATTTGGGCCCGCGAACCGATGTGCTGGAGGGAATCGGGAAAAGCGAAGGGATTTATATGCTTTTGCGTTCCATGTCACCGCAGGTGATTGCGGTCGATGAGTTAGGCACACAGGAAGATTTCGAGGCGGTCGCGCGAGCATTTCACAGTGGCTGTCATTTGATTGGAACGATGCACGGAGAAGGAATCGAGAGCTTGCAACGATTGTCCGGATTTTTTCGCTGGAATGAAAAAAATGAGTTGGAACGGTTTGTGGTACTGAAAAAAAATCAGAGCGGACAGCGGGAAATGCATTTGTATAATCGCAGAATGGAGCGCATCGGAGGTGTGAAATGTTGTTAAAGCTGATGGGCATCTGTATGGTAATGGGTGGTGCGTTTGGTATATTGTTTGCAAAAGAAACAGAATACACGCAGCATAAACGTCAGCTTACCGATTTTGAACAAATGCTTATGTTTTTGCAAAATGAGATATGCCTGTTACATTTACCGATTCCGGTCGTACTGGGACATGGTGCAAAAGAGCTACATCATCTGTACGGATTATTGTGTCAGGAAATGTTGGCAGCGATGGAACAACAGACACAGGCAGATGCGACGCAAATCTGGAAGGATGCGTTGGAGCAGTTTCAGGAAGATATTTTATTGCGAGGAGAAGAATACCGGCTTTTAGAGCAGGTCGGAACTGTTTTTCGAATGGATGATGTGTCTTTGAAAGAGGAATTATTCGGTATCTATCGAGAACAATTGACAAGACTTTTGTCAGATTACGAGACAAGCCTTGTGACGAAAAGGCGTCTGAGCAGATATGGAACAATCTTGGCGGGCGTTTTTTTTATCATCTTATTTGTATGAGTGGGAGAAGCTGATGAGTATCAATATGATTTTTAAAATAGCAGCCGTCGGAATTTTGGTCACTATATTGGGACAGGTGCTCAAACACAGCGGACGTGAAGAGCATGCTTTTTTGATTAGTCTGGCGGGACTTCTTTTGGTATTGCTGTGGGTAGTTCCGTATATTTATGAGTTGTTTGCAACGATGCAGACATTGTTTGAATTGTAATGGGGGATGACAGAGCATGAATATCGTACAATTGTCGATTTTGGCTGTCGTAGGCGTGTTGCTGGCACTCGTAATAAAAAAGGAACGGCCGGAATATGGAATCATGCTGAGTATCGTCGTATGCATTTGCATATTTTTTAGCATATTGGGAAGAATGACCGTGCTAATAGATGCAGTTGAACGGATGCGTGCGCTGGCAAATATGGAGGCAGCCTATTTGCAAATTGTTTTAAAAATGATAGGAATCACTTATGTCGCAGAATTTTCGGTTAATCTGTGCAAGGATGCCGGTTATACGACGATTGCGTCACAGATTGAAATGTTTTCTAAAATTTCGATTTTATTGTTGGCACTTCCGATTATAGAGGCACTTCTAAACCTGATTGCGACGGTGGCAGCATGAAGTGGGACAAGTGTTACAAAAGAAAGGGTATCGTAATTTTTTTAATCAGCATAATTTTGAGTATAGGATTTACAGATGTAGCATATGCACAAAGGGATGCGGCATATGCTGATTTTACAGAGCAGTTGGAGATGGACGAGCTGGATGCGTTTTTGGAAGAGCAGGAGATGCCGATGGAGGAAGGTTTAAGTTTTTCATCAGTGGTAGAGCGACTGCTTGATGGGGATGGCGTGTTTGAGACCGAGACGTTGGTACAGTGGCTGAGTGAGCAGGGATTTCGACTGATGAGAAGGAATCGAACGGATTTTGCACAGCTTCTGGTGCTGCTTCTTACGTTTGCAATGTTGCAGGGCATCGCGGATATCTGTTCGGATTCGTTGCTCTCAGATATTACATTTTTGGCGGTTTATTTTTTGCTCTTGTATCAATCGATTCGCATCTTTTTGACAATGCAGCAATTGACCGAAAGCTTCATGGAGCGGATGGGTGAGTTTACATTGCTTGTACAGCCGGTGTTTTGCATGGCGATGATTTTTTCACAGGGCGTTCACTCGGCAGGTTTGACCTATGAGTTATTGTTGCTCGTGCTGTATCTGATACAAATTATTTTGCAAAAGCTGGTATTTCCGTTTGTGTTTGTGTATTTGCTTACACAGTTTGCAAATTATACATGGAAGGAAGAACGGTTTTCAGGAATGGCAAAGCTGGTGGAAAGTGCGATTTTATTGGTGCAAAAGGTTTTAGTGACATTCGTGCTGGGAATGAATGTAATTCAAGGACTTGTCGCGCCTTCGGTCGATCAGTTAAAGAAAACGGCGACTGTGCGGACGCTTGGTGCCCTACCCGGAATCGGCGGTGCGATGAATGCGATGAGTGAGACATTGCTGGGAACAGGAATGCTCATAAAAAATTGTGTCGGCGGTGCGATACTGGTTGCTATGACCGTTATGTGCGCGTTACCGCTGTTGGAAATCGCTGTACCGGTATGCTTGTGCAAAGTGTTAGCCGCTGTGACAGAACCGGTCGTTGACAAGCGTGTGTGCGGTGCATTGCAGGCATTGGCGCGAGCGGGGATGTTGTATATAAAACTGATTATCACAGCAGTATTGATGTTGTTTTTGACAGTGGCAATTGTCTGTGTAGCGACCGGAAATTAAAAAGGAGGAGTATGAATTGGATGCATTACTCGGATGGATTCGAAACCTCTTGCTCATCTATTTTCTGCTGATGATTGTCCTGCATTTTTCAGCGGGAAAATCCTATCAGAAATTTATTCGTTTTTTCATGGGACTGGTGCTGGTACTGATGCTGCTTGGGCCTTTTTTACGCATTTTTGATAGAGATGACACGTTAAAAAATGAAATTTCTTATGAAACCTTTCGACAAAACGTGGAAGTGGCACAGCTTGACTTTGCATATATGGAAGAACAGGAAGCGGAGATGTATCGCACGCGTTATGAGCAGTTGCTGGAACAGCAGCTACAGGAATGTGCAAAAGAACAATTGCTTGCAATCCGTGCAGTACATGTGCGTTTGGATGAAAATTATGAGGTGCGGGAAGTGGTGCTTGAAGAGGGACTGCCGGGGGATGGAGAGACCTTTTGTGCGTATCTGATGAATGTGTATGGCTGGGAAAGAGAGGCAATCAAAGTCGTATGAATCTGAAAAATCTAAATTTCAAAAAAATAAATTTAAAGGATAAAAATACATGGCTGTGTATAGGACTTGTGGGAATTCTATTACTGATACTGGCGTTGCCGACAGAAAATGAAAGTGCAAAAGAAGTAAAACAGAAGGCAGGGAATACGGCTTCCGATGAAAAAAAATCTTTGGAAGAAGCAGCAAGGGAAGAACCGTTTCTGACAGCAACAGAGGAGATGGAAAAGAAGCTGGAAGAGACGTTGTCGCTGATAGAGGGAGCCGGACGCGTGCGTGTGATGATTACATGGAAAGATCAGGGGGAGCGCATTGTAGAAAAAGACGAGTCGTACAGCTCTGATGCGCAAACGGACGGAACCACGCGTACAGACAAGTCACAGAGCAGTGTATATGAGCAAAGAGACAACGAGGAGATTCCGTATGTAAAAAACGAGTTGATGCCACAGGCAGAGGGTGTGCTTGTTGTAGCACAGGGCGGAGGCAATTCAATGATTAAACAACAGATTTTGCAGAGCGTGATGGCATTATTTCCGCTGGAAGCGCATAAGATTACAATAGTCAAAATGTCGATGCAGGAGGTTAGCAAAGATGAAACTTTTTAAGAAAAATCAGATGATTATTACAGGATTGGCATTGATGATTGCAGCGGCGGGGTACGTGAGCTATACATATGGAAATGAAGCGGATCTTGCTGCAGCGACCAGTCAGGATGTCACGGAAGAAACGTATGAGATATCGGAAGAGGAGGTCATATCAGAAGCAGACATCTTTACAGATACAGAAGACCCGGCGCTTGATCTGGCACAGGAGACAGGTGATGAAGACAGCGGTGTGGATGAGGAAGTAAGTGCGCAGACCGGGTATGAAAATCCGGGTGAGACCGTGTTGACCGGAGCAACTGCGGATCGAATCGATTTTGCAGTAGAGATGAAGATGAATCGGGAACAGGTGCGGGCAGAAAATAAAGAAAGCCTGCAGGCGATTATAGATAGTGATACATTATCAGAAGCGCAAAAGCAGGATGCGGTAGACCGAATGGTGATGCTGACTGATATTGCAGAAAAGGAAGCTGCGGCAGAAATGCTGCTGGAAGCAAAAGGGTTTACGGATGTCGTAGTCAGCATCAGTTCAGATGGCGGGGCGGATGTTGTGCTGGACATGGGTGAAGTGACAGATGCCAAGCGTGCACAGGTGGAAGATATTGTATCGCGAAAAACAGAAATTGCTGCGGAAAATATTGTGATTACGCCGATTGCTTCAACGCCTTAGAAATCGTTCGACGAAAAGCCGGTCACTCCTTCTTTTCCTTGACAAAAGAAGGAGTGACCGATAAGATAAATGGGTAAATAAATTTGGAGGACCATTTCGTGGCAAATAACAATAGAAAAGAAATCGAAAAACGACGCACATTTGCAATTATATCGCATCCGGATGCGGGAAAAACGACTTTGACAGAAAAATTCCTCTTATACGGTGGCGCAATCAATGAAGCAGGCTCTGTAAAGGGAAAAGCAACTGCAAAACATGCAGTATCAGACTGGATGGAAATTGAAAAACAAAGAGGTATTTCGGTCACCTCTTCGGTACTTCAGTTTCATTATAACAATTATTGTATTAATATTTTGGACACGCCGGGACATCAGGACTTCTCGGAGGACACTTATCGTACGCTGATGGCAGCAGATTCTGCAGTCATGGTGATTGACGGTTCAAAGGGTGTAGAAGCACAGACACGAAAATTATTTAAAGTATGTGTCATGCGCCACATTCCTATTTTTACGTTTATAAACAAGATGGATCGTGATGCGAACGATACATTTGAGTTGCTGGATGAGATTGAAAATGAGTTAGGAATTGCGACCTGTCCGGTGAACTGGCCGATTGGTTCAGGAAAAGGATTTAAAGGTGTCTATGACCGCAATACACAGAGCGTGCGCCTCTTTTCAGATACCAGAAAAGGTACAAAGGAAGGAGAGGAGCGGATTATCCCGATCGATGCACCGGAGCTTGAATCGGTGATTGGTGCGGAAGCGAAGGCACAGTTGCTGGATGAGATAGAACTGCTGGACGGTGCGAGTGCAGAGTTTGATCAGGAGCTTGTGACAAAAGGAGAACTTTCACCGGTATTTTTCGGTTCCGCGTTGACGAATTTCGGTGTCGAGACCTTTTTGCAGCATTTCTTACAGATGACATATTCGCCGCTTCCGAGACGTTCAGATAAGGGTGAGATAGATCCGTTTGCGGAAGACTTTAGTGGCTTTGTATTCAAGATACAGGCAAACATGAATAAAAATCACCGTGACCGTATCGCTTTTATGCGTATCGTATCCGGCAAATTTGAGGCGGGTATGGAAGTGTACCATATGCAGGGGCAAAAGGCGATTAAACTGTCACAGCCGCAGCAGATGATGGCACAGGAGCGTAAAATCGTAGAAGAGGCCTATGCGGGAGATATTATCGGATTGTTTGATCCGGGTATTTTTTCGATTGGCGATACCCTTACGACGGCGAAAGACAAATTTGAGTTTGAGGGAATTCCGACATTCGCACCGGAGCATTTCGCACGTGTGCGTCTGATTGATTCCATGAAGCGCAAGCAGTTTGTCAAAGGTGTCAACCAGATTGCGCAGGAGGGTGCAATACAGATTTTCCAGGAATACAAAGGCGGTATGGAAGAAATCATCGTCGGAGTCGTAGGTGTATTGCAGTTTGATGTGTTAAAGTTCCGACTGGAAAATGAATACAACGTAGATATTCGACTGGAAAACTTACCGTATGAACATATTCGTTGGATTGAAAACAAAGAAGAAGTAAATATGGACAAGCTGACCGGTACCTCTGATATGAAGAAAATCATGGATTTGAAGGGAAATCCGTTACTTTTATTCGTAAATGCATGGAGTGTCGGAATGACATTAGACCGCAACGAAGGATTAAAATTGTCAGAGTTTGGGCATGATTAAAGTACAGCAAAGTATAGAAAAGCAAAGCAATAAAAATGTAAGACTGTTTTGTACAGGAAAAGGAGGTCTTTATGTCCGTAATTCAAATTACAGAAGAGAATTTTGATGAAGTAGTGATGAAAAGTGAAAAACCGGTGCTGATCGATTTTTATGCAGACTGGTGCGCACCGTGCAAGATGCTGGGGCCGGTAGTGGAACAGCTCGCAGAGGAGTATGCAGACCGTTATGTGTTCGGAAAAGTCAATGTAGATGAGCAGCCGGGATTGGCACTTCGCTATCAGGTGATGAGCATACCGATGCTGGTAGCCATGAATCTTGGTATGTTTGCAGGAAAACAAATCGGTGTTGTAGACCGTGAAGAGATTCTGGCGCTTTTGCAGCAGGCGGCAGAGCTTCGCGACAAAAAAGTCGAATCTTGACGCAGGAGATACAAAAAGCTATAATGAGAGCACCCGGTGTCGGGTGTTCTTTTTTTCGTAAAAAATCCCTGTTGACATTTAGAGTGATGTGTATTACTATAGACAAAGAAACGAACATGCGTTCGCGAACATATGAGCGCATGTGTGATATATATTCTACGGTGAACGGAAATACGACGTATTTTCGAGATTGACACTGAATCGTTACAATATTAAAAATTCAAATAAAAGAGACAGCTACCACATGTCACGGAAAAGGAGAAAAAAATGGCAGATGAAAATAAGTTAAGAGCGCTGGATGCGGCGATTGCACAGATTGAGAAACAGTACGGAAAAGGCTCAGTGATGAAATTAGGCGATCCGTCCGCAGCTATGAATGTAGAGACCGTACCGACCGGTTCATTGAGCTTGGACTTGGCGCTTGGATTAGGCGGTCTTCCGAAGGGACGTATTGTAGAGATTTACGGACCGGAGTCCAGTGGTAAGACCACAGTCGCACTTCATTGTGTTGCAGAAGTACAGAAGGCAGGAGGAATCGCAGGCTTTATTGATGCAGAGCATGCATTAGACCCTGTCTATGCAAAAAATATCGGTGTTGATATTGACAATTTATATATTTCTCAGCCGGACAACGGAGAACAGGCATTAGAGATTACCGAGACGATGGTGCGAAGCGGAGCAGTCGATATCGTAATCGTTGACTCTGTAGCAGCGCTTGTTCCGAAGGCGGAGATTGACGGCGACATGGGAGATTCACATGTGGGTCTTCAGGCGCGTCTGATGTCACAGGCATTGCGTAAGCTGACGGCAGTGATTAGTAAGTCAAACTGTATCGTTATTTTTATTAACCAGCTTCGCGAAAAAGTGGGCATTATGTTTGGAAATCCGGAGACTACGACCGGTGGACGCGCGTTGAAATTTTATTCGTCTGTGCGTCTGGATGTGCGCAGAGTGGAATCTTTAAAGCAGGCGGGAGAGGTGATTGGTAATCACACACGTGTAAAAATTGTAAAGAACAAAGTAGCACCGCCGTTCCGCGAGGCAGAGTTTGATATTATGTTTGGAAAAGGAATCTCTCGTGAAGGAGATATTCTGGATCTTGCTGCGGCAATTGATGTCGTAAATAAATCCGGTGCATGGTATGCATATGAAGGAGAAAAAATCGGTCAGGGACGTGAAAATGCAAAGCAGTTTTTAGCGGAGCATCCTGAGATTTGTGCAGAGATTGAGGCAAAGGTACGTGCGCATCACGGTATCGGAGAAGAAGTGGCAGAAGAAAAAGTGGCAGAAGAAAAGCCGGCAAAAAATGCGAAGGCAGATAAAACTGCAGATACAGCGGAGTAGTCTGTCATGCAAAAGAGAGTGGCAGTGACGGTAAATGCGATAGAGACGCTTTCAAAGGGAAAACGGAAGATTTATTTGGATAACGGCGAACAGTGGATATTGTATGCCGGAGAGCTGCATACATATGAAATTACAGAACAGGCGATGCTGAGTGAAGAGCAGTATGTGTCTATCCGTACACAGGTGTTGGGAAAACGTGCCAAAAAGCGGGCGATGTATTTATTGGAGCGGATGGATCGCACAGAACAGCAATTGCGTGACAAGCTGCGTGAGAATGCGTATCCGGAAGATTTGATTGATGAAGCCATCGCATATGTCAAACGTTTTCATTATGTGGATGATGCGCGTTATGCAGACAGCTATATTCGCTATCGGGGTGCACACAAAAGCAAAGGAAAGCTGATGATGGAACTCCAACAAAAGGGTATTTCAAGAGATTTAGCGGAGCAGGTAATGGAGCCTTATGCACAGTCCCGTGATGAAGGCTGTATGATTCAGGAGCTGCTGCAAAAGCGTCACTATGATGCACAGACAGCATCTGTACAGGAACAGCGTCGCATGTATGCCTATTTGATGCGTCGGGGCTTTCGCAGTGCAGATATATGTCGTGAGATGAAATGCGAAACCTGAGAAGAGCCGGGCATGTTTCTTGGTGAATCGTGACGATGAAGGTGCTGAATAGTTCGGAAATGAGCTATTATTTACTTGACATAATGTACAATAAAGGATAAAATTTATATGTTGTAGTTATGACAGATGTACGATTTTTTTGTTATATGTACAATGAAAATTTTATAAGGAGGTGCTCCTGTGTCAGTAGGTATTGTAGGATTGATAGTTGCTGTCTTGGTCACCTTGGTTGTCACGGCTGTAGTGACAGCGGTTATTATCAATCAGGTACAGCAGAAGAAAGCCGATTCAAAAATCGGTTCTGCGGAAGAAAGAGCGAGAGCTATTATTGATGATGCCGTTAAAACTGCAGAGGCAAAAAAACGTGAATCTCTGTTAGAGGTCAAAGAGGAATCTATTAAGACCAAAAACGAGTTGGATCGCGAGATTAAAGAACGCAGATCAGAGATTCAGCGTGCAGAGCGTCGTGTTGAGCAGAAAGAGTCCAATTTGGACAAAAAGCTGGAGGCGATTGAGAAGCGCGAGATAAGTTTTGCAGCCAAGGAAGAAGAAATCAAGAAGCAAAAAGCAGAAGTTGCAAAGCTCAATGAACAGAGAGTACAGGAACTTGAACGAATTTCAGGTTTGACCTCCGAACAAGCAAAAGAATTTTTATTAAAAACCGTTGAAGATGATGTAAAACTTGATACTGCAAAATTGATCAAGGAAATGGAAACGCGTGCAAAAGAAGAAGCCGGCAAAAAGGCGAAGGATTATGTAGTGACAGCCATTCAGAAATGTGCTGCTGACCATGTTTCAGAGACTACGATTTCTGTTGTACCTCTTCCAAATGATGAGATGAAGGGTAGAATTATTGGACGCGAAGGTAGAAATATCCGTACATTAGAGACCTTGACAGGTGTAGATCTGATTATAGACGATACACCGGAAGCAGTTATTCTCTCCGGATTTGATCCGATTCGCCGTGAGGTGGCTCGAATCGCATTGGAGAAGTTAATCGTTGATGGACGTATCCATCCTGCCAGAATAGAAGAAATGGTAGAAAAGGCTCAGAGAGAAGTCGAGACGATGATCCGCGAAGAAGGTGAAGCGGCAACATTAGAAGTTGGAATTCATGGTATCCATTCAGAGTTAGTGCGTCTCTTAGGACGTATGAAGTTTAGAACCAGTTATGGACAGAATGCGTTAAAGCATTCGATTGAGGTCGCACAGATTGCAGGACTTTTGGCAGGTGAGATTGGTGTAGATGTCAGAACTGCAAAGCGTGCCGGATTGTTACATGATATTGGTAAGTCGGTAGACCATGATATGGAAGGCTCACATATTCAGATTGGTGTGGATTTATGTCGTAAATATAAAGAGTCTCCGCTTATTATCAACGCAGTGGAGGCACATCATGGCGATGTAGAGCCGCAGTCTCTGATCGCATGTTTGGTACAGGCTGCAGATACGATTAGTGCAGCACGTCCGGGTGCGCGACGTGAGACATTAGAAACATATTCTAACCGCTTACAGCAGTTAGAAGATATTACAAACGGTTTTAAGGGAGTTGACAAATCTTTTGCTGTTCAGGCAGGACGAGAAGTTCGAGTGATGGTAGTTCCTGAACAAATCAGTGATGCTGATATGGTTATTCTGGCAAGAGATATTTCTAAGCAGATAGAATCAGAATTAGAGTATCCGGGTCAGATTAAGGTAAATGTTATTCGTGAATCACGTGTAATAGATTATGCAAAATAAATAATGCAAAGACCTGATGAGAATATAGCAATCATAGAACTGATTATACAAGGCGTTAAGACGACGGGTCTTAGCGCCTTTTGTAATTGCGAGATTTTATTTAAGAAAGAAGAGGAAAACATTATGGAAAATCAAATCAAGCGTACAAAACGAACATTAAAGCATGCGGGAACAATCGTAGATTTTTATAGTGATACGATGCAGCTTCCGGATGGGAAATTGGCAGAGTGGGATTTTGTACATCATCGCAAAGGAGCAGCGGCTGTTGTACCGGTATTAGACGATGGAAAAATATTGATGGTTCGACAGTTTCGAAATGCGTTGGATCGGATTACGCTGGAGATTCCTGCAGGTGCCAGAGATTCCGTAGAGGAAGAGACGCGCATATGCGCAGCGAGAGAACTCGAAGAGGAGACCGGTTATTACAGTGATACATTGGAATATTTGCTGTCTTTACGGCCGACGGTTGCATATTGCGATGAATTTATAGATGTGTATGTAGCGAAAAATCTTGTAAAGACACAGCAGCATCTGGACCCGGATGAATATGTAGAATTGACAAGCTATGATATTGATGAGCTGTGTGACATGATTTATGCAGGTGATATTCAGGATGGAAAAACCATCGCAGCACTGATGGCGTACAAAAATAAATATAATAATTTAAAGTAAATTCTCATAGGATAATTTGAGGATAGAATGAAATGGAATTTGTGGAAATATGCGCAAACCGGAGTGGTCACTAAAACAGCAGTTATTTATGGTTTTTTTGGTGTTCTTTGTAGTAGGAATTGTTGTCGTGAATGTGACTGCTACGGAAATGATTCAAAATCAGAATGCGTTATTTCAATATTTTCTCAAGCAGTTTCAATATGCAAAGGTAGATGCCTATGATTTACTTTGGTGCGTGACATGGCAAAGAGTGCAGATTCTATGTTTGCTCCTATTGTTTGGCATGTGCGTGTTTTATAAGTGGTTTTATGGACTTTTCGTGGCATGGAGTGGCTTTGCATGGGGATATTTTTGTGTATTGGCACTAGGCTGCTTTGGTGCAAAGGGTTTCTTATTGTGCATCGTGGCGTTGTTTCCGCAGTATCTGTTTTACGTTCCGGCGTTTCTTTTACTGGTTGAAATATATATGCATCGTGGGATGTATAAAGGAAAAAAGCGAATCGGTATGTACGCAGTCATTTTCAGTAGTTTGTTAATCGGAATATTACTGGAAGCTTATGTAAATCCTGTTTTTTTACAAAAAATATTAAAAATATTTTAAAAATATTACAAAACAATTGCATTATTTGTAATATTTTGGTATAGTAAATGCAAATTCGCGCCTTCTTATAAGAATCATGGGGGATTTTAGAGAGGCAGATACAGGGGCAGGTTTTTACATGACAAGAGAAATAGAAGCATTTATCAGCTATATGCATGAAGAACGTCAGACATCAGAAAATACAGAGTCTGCATATCGAATTGATCTTCGCAAATTTGCAATGTTTTTGCAGCAGCAAGGTGTAGAAGATTTTGCAGAAATAAATGGCAGTCAGTTGCAGTTATATTTGCGTGAATTGGAGCGACAAGGACGTAAGGCTGCTACGATTTCACGTTTTATTGCCAGTGCGAAAGCTTTTTTTGCCTGGCAAATGGTGATTGGAAAGCGTTCGGATAATCCGGCAAGGGATTTGCGTGCGCCGAAGGTAGAAAAGAAGCCGCCGGAGATTTTGTCGGTAGAAGAGATTACCAGGCTTTTGGAACAGCCGGCTTCGAGTGCACCAAAGGAATTACGTGACAAGGCAATGATGGAGCTTTTGTATGCGACCGGAATACGGGTTTCGGAACTGATTTCCTTGCGTCTGGAAGACATCAATGTCGCGTTGGAATATTTAATATGCAGAGATGAGTACAAGGAACGAACGGTTCCGTTTGGCGGAACTGCCAGATCTGCGTTGGAATCGTATCTGGAAAAGAGCAGACCACATCTGGTGGGAGACGAGCCGTGTGAATTGCTGTTTACAAACTGTTCCGGTGAACCTATGAGCAGACAGGGATTTTGGAAAATCGTAAAGCATTATGGCAAGCAGGCAGGCTTGACGACAGAGATTACACCGCATACATTGCGGCATTCGTTTGCGGCGCATTTGCTCAGTAACGGAGCAGATTTAAAATCTGTGCAGGAATTGATGGGTCATTCGGATATTTCGACGACGCAGGTGTACATGCAGTTATCAGAACGAAAAATTAGAGAAGTATATAAAGAAACACACCCGAGAATGTAATCATTCCGGGTGTGTTTTTGTGTGCAATAAGATTCGCACGTCAAAAGATTTTATTAAAAATTACATACAACGTTCTGCAATGTCGTAAATCAATTGCTCGGATTCAGCCCAGCCGAGACAAGGGTCGGTGATAGATTTTCCGTAAATGTGCTCGCCGATTTTCTGGCAACCGGGTTCGAGATAGCTCTCAATCATGACACCTTTGACCATATTATGGATTTCAGAAGAAATCTGACGATTGTGCATGACCTCTTTGACAATACGAATCTGTTCTTCGTATTTTTTACCTGAATTAGAGTGATTTGCATCGATAATTGCAGCCGGGTTTACCAGCTCCATTTTGTCGTACATCTCGATCAGGCGCATAATATCTTCGTAATGATAATTCTGGACCGTATTGCCGTGTTTGCTGACTGCTCCGCGTAAAATGACATGTGTCAGGTCATTTCCGGTGGTGTCTACCTCATAGCCTCGGAATGTGAAATGATGCGGGTGCTGTGCAGCGTAAACAGAGTTGAGCATGACAGAAAAGTCACCACTCGTAGGATTTTTCATACCGGATGCGATATCAAATCTACTGACAGTCAGACGATGCTACTGATCTTCTACAGAGCGAGCACCGATTGCGACATAGGAGAGTAAGTCTGAGACATATTCCCAGTATTCAGGATACAGCATCTCGTCGGCGGGAGTCAGTCCGCTTTCTTCGATGGCGCGTAAATGCATTTTTCGAACCGAGATGAGTCCGGCAATCATATCGGGTGCTTTTTCAGGGTCGGGCTGAGATGCGATACCCTTGTAGCCTTCTCCGGTTGTACGCGGCTTGTTTGTATAAATACGGGGAATCAGTAACAAACGATCCTTTACTTTTTCCTGTACTTTTGCGAGACGGCTCACATATTCGCAGACAGGGTCTTCGTTATCTGCGGAACAGGGTCCGATGATGACAAGAAAACGGGAATCTTTTCCAGTGAGAATGTCACGAATCTGTGCATCACGTTCTTTCTTTAAGGCTGTCATTTCCTTTGACAGCGGATAATCTGCCTTGATTTTTCCGGGTGAGGGTAACTCACGTAAATAAGTAAAACTCATATAAAAAACTCCTTTAATTATAATTTATCAAAAAATACATGTTAAAAAGATGAAAACAAAGGGCGTATCTGTTCAATTGGCATTTCCTGACCGGTCCACAATTCAAATGCAGCCGCACCCTGATATAAGAGCATATACAGACCGTTAAATGTCCGACAGCCGATGGCGGCAGCTTCACGCATAAGCAGAGTCTCTGCAGGATTGTAAATGATGTCCGAGACAGCAAGTGATGAATGCAGTAATGCCGGATTGATGGGACATGCATGTTCGTTTGGATGCATGCCGACATTTGTGGCATTGACGAGCAGAGTCGCAGTTGACAGGCGGTGTGCAAGGGCGGTTTCATCACAGATATCTTCCAATGTGATTTCGCAACCGGTCTGATTTGAAATACGCGCAATAAACTGCTGTGTTGCATCCCAACTCGCATTTTTTCGTTTAAACATGCGGATGGCGTGAACATCATCGAGTGCAGCCTGAACGCAAATGGCGCTGGCAGCACCACCGGCGCCGAGCAACACGATTTCTTTGCCCTTGAGCGCAATGCCTTCTGCTGCTACAGAACGCATAAAACCGATGCCGTCAGTTGTATGTCCGATGAGATGTCCGTCTTCGTTTACAACGGTATTTACAGAGTTTGCTAATGCTGCAGCGGGACTGAGTTCGTCGACGAGCTCTACCATAGCCGTTTTTAACGGCATCGTAAGATTCCATCCGCGTGCTCCGAAGAGTTTTAAGGCGTCTACCGCCTGTGCGAGTTCCGATTCGCGGACACGGTAAGCGAGATATGCATAGTCGAGACCCAAAAGGTCAGATGCCGTATTATGCATCATGGGTGATTTGCTGTGTGATACCGGGTCGCCGAGCAGACACAGCATTTTGGTAGTGCCGGTAATTTGCATAGAAAAGCTCCTTTTGTTTCAAGCGTTGTTTTAATATCCATCCATCATAATAGTAAAAAATAAATTGAATGTCAATTACAACCAATGACTTGTCGTGCGGCGAGGAAACGGTTATACTGAGAAATAGTATTTATCGAGTTGCTATAAATTTATAAGAAAAGGGGATATAGAGATATGGAGAATTATATAGAAAAGAAAGGGTATCAGATTGGGAAACGCCCGCTCATTTGTGTACCCGTCGTAGCGGCAAAGAAAACAGCGATTGTAGAGCAGGTATCACGGCTTGCGCGGGAAAACGTAGAGATGCTGGAGTGGCGTATCGATTGTTTTGAAGGAATCAACGATACAAAGGAAGTGCTGGAGGTGCTAAAAGAGATTGGCAGCTTGTGTGAGCAGACGGTTTTATTAGTGACGTATCGCTCGAAAAAGCAGGGTGGCGAAGGCGTGCTTGGTTCGGAAGCTGTCAAAGAATTGTTGTTAGAGATTGCAGCTTGCGGATGTGCAGATTTGTTGGATGTCGAATATATGGAGACAGAAGAGCCGGAAGCGTTTTTTGCCGCATTACATGAGAAAAATATGTGTATCGTGGCGTCGCATCATGATTTTTTACAGACACCGTATACAGAAGAGATGCTGGAGATTTTGATAAAAATGCGACGCGCAGGTGCAGATATTGTAAAAATAGCTGTGATGCCGGTAGAGCTGTCTGATGTGGCGATATTGTTGGATACGACAGCAGAATTTCGTAAAAAGTATCCGCAGACGCCGTTGATTACGGTGTCGATGGGAACGATGGGTATTTTGAGTCGTATTTGCGCAGAAAGCTTCGGTTCCTGTGTGACCTTTGGTGCAGATGCGTGTGTGAGTGCACCGGGACAGATGAACAGACATCAATTAGAGAAGGTGATGAATTTGCTTCACGGAGCAATCAAAGGAGAGTCGCCGAATATTTATCTGATCGGATTTATGGGAGTGGGAAAAAGCACTGTTGCGAATGCGTTGCGCCGTCAGAGCGGTATGGAAATTATTGATATGGACGAAGAACTGGAAAAACGTGCTGGAAGAACGATACCCAGCATTTTTGAAAGCTGGGGAGAGGAGGTATTCCGAGAGCTGGAGCATGCATTGCTAAAAGAGCTGGCACAGAGAAAAGGCTGTATCGTATCATGCGGCGGCAGTGTGATTTTGCGTGAAGAGAACCGTCAGTTGATGAAACAGAGCGGAACGGTTGTACAGTTGACCGCCGAGGCAGAAACGATTCTGGAGAGGGTCAAAGAAGAACAGCATCGTCCGCTTTTGCAGGGCAAGAAAAATGTGGAGGCGATTGAAGTGTTGCTTGCTGAGCGGAGACCTTTTTACGAGCAGGCGAGAGATGTCGCTGTTGTGACAGATGGACGGGCTGCGGGAGAGATTGCTGTGGAGATATTAGACTATATAGGGGAGCATTAGTGAGATGTATTATGGAGCATTGAAAAAAACGGATATTGCAAACGGACCGGGTGTGCGTGTGTCCTTGTTTGTTTCTGGGTGTACGCATCATTGTAAGGATTGTTTCAATCCGGAAACGTGGAACTTTAAATATGGAGAGGAATATACCGATAAAGTGACGGAGGAAGTGTTGGAGGCATTAGAGCCTTCTTACATCAAAGGTCTTACGATTCTGGGCGGTGAGCCGTTTGAGCCGGATAATCAGCGCGGTTTGTTAGAACTCTACCGCCAGGTGAAGGAAACCTATCCGCAAAAAAGCATTTGGGTGTATTCCGGCTATACATTGGAAAAAGACCTTTTGTCGGAAAGTCGTGCGCGGATTGAGATAACGGATGAGATTTTATCAATGATAGATGTTTTGGTCGATGGTGAATTTGTGCTGGAACAGAAAAATATCACCTTGAAATTCAGAGGTTCGGAAAACCAGCGAATCATCCGTTTGCAGGAGTCGTTAGCAGCAGGAGAAACGATTTTGCTGAATGATGATGAAATAAAATAGAAAAACAATAGCTTTTTGTAAAAGAATGTAGTATATTAGGAAATTGTGAAAGAATACTGGCAATTGATGCCGATTACAACGCAACGCATAAGTGCGATATGGTTGCGGCGTATGAGAGAGGTATCTGAAGAAATACAAAAAGTTTTCTGGAGGAGAAAAAGATGGTAAAAGTTGTGAAATTTGGCGGCAGCTCTCTTGCGAGTGCAGAGCAGTTTCAAAAGGTTGGCGCAATCATCCGTGCAGATGAAGCTCGTAAGTACGTTGTGCCGAGTGCGCCCGGTAAGAGAAATGCAAAAGACACGAAGGTGACAGACATGCTGTATGAATGCTACAGCATCGCCGAAGCCGGAAAAGAGTTTGCAGGAAAACTCGGAAAAATCAAGGATCGCTATGATTCCATTATCAAAGGTCTGGACTTGGAATTGTCATTAGATGAAGAGTTCAAAAAAATCGCAGCGAATTTTAAAGAGCATGCAGGCGTGGATTACGCAGCGAGTCGTGGCGAGTATTTGAACGGAATCATTATGGCAAATTATCTCGGATATGATTTCATCGATGCAGCAGAAGTAATCTTTTTTGATGAAAACGGAACATTCCTGGCAGATAAGACCAATGAAGTGCTGAAAAAGAGACTGGAAGACTCAGAATGTGCAGTTATTCCTGGATTTTATGGGGCAAAAGAGAGTGGAGAAGTGCATACATTTTCACGAGGCGGTTCTGATATCACCGGTTCTATCGTCGCACGTGCGGTACGAGCTACGATTTATGAAAACTGGACAGATGTATCGGGATTTTTAGTATCAGATCCCCGCATTATTGATAATCCGGCAGTGATTCATACGATTACCTATAAAGAGCTGCGCGAGCTGTCTTATATGGGTGCCGGCGTATTGCATGAGGATGCGATTTTCCCGGTAAGAAAAGAAGGTATTCCGATCAATATTCGAAATACCAATGCGCCGCAGGATCCCGGTACGATGATTGTGGAGAGTACCTGTCACCAGCCGGAGTACACGATTACAGGTATCGCAGGTCTGAGAGACTTTGTGGCTGTCAATGTCGATAAAGATATGATGAACTCCGAAGTATGATTCTGTCGTAAAGTATTACAGGCGTTCGAAGAGCATGATATTTCAATTGAACATATGCCTTCCGGTATCGACACGATGACCGTATTTGTTCAGCGCGGCGATTTCGAGGGAAAAGAACAGCAGGTATTGTCTGCGATTCACCGTTATGCAGCACCCGATACGATTGAAATAGAAGGTGATCTGGCGCTCGTAGCAGTCGTAGGACGCGGTATGAAATCGACAAGAGGAACGGCGGGCAGAATTTTCTCTGCATTGGCACATGCACAGATTAACGTAAAGATGATCGATCAGGGTTCCAGCGAGTTGAACATTATTATCGGTGTCAGCAATGATGATTTTGAGCGTGCAATTCGTTCAATTTATGATATTTTTGTGGAAACACAGTTATAATAGGATTTTTGTGTAAGTATTGTGTACAAAATTTACTTTTTTTCATGAAAAATCACCAAAATGCTTGCACAAAATCGACAAATTATATACAATATATAGTGTGAGCGCGTAGTGCGTGACATGAAAATTATGATACATAAAAGGAGATGTTGATATGGGTAAATTGCGAAGCAAGCGTAAACAGCAGGCAGACACAGAAGGCGCCGTACAGACAGGAAAGAAAGGTATGAGCATGCGGATTAAGCTGTTGCTGTTGGCTATCTTACCTGCTTTGATTGCTGCTGTTTCTATCGTATTATTTGCAGAAAATTCTATGAAAGAAGGTATGCAGGAAGAGGCGTTAGAGGGTCTGGAATTGTTAGTGACCGCATTGGACGGCTCCTTTGCCGATATTGAAGGCGATTATACATTAGGCTCTGATGACTGCATTTACAAGGGTGATACAAATATCATGCCGGTTGAGTCAGCATTGGATGCGTATAAGGCAGGAAACCACGCAGAATTGACATTGTGCTGGGAGAAGACACGTAAGGTGACTACACTGACGAATGCAGACGGTTCTCGTATTGTAGGAACAGATATTTCAGATGCAGTATGGGAAACAGTATCTGGCGGCGAATGGTATGAGGCGACGGATGTCGAGATTAACGGTCAGAATTACTATGCAGTATATGTACCGCTTGCAAATGATGACGGAACGATTGTAGGTACTGTATTTGCAGGTCGTCCGAGTGCAGAAATCGAAGCATTCATTAATTCACGTGTGAGATTGATTATCGTGATTGCAGTAATCGTTTTACTTGTATGTGTACTGGTTGGTCTGGTTGTTGCAAATGGTATGTCAAAGGCATTGGTTGCAGCATCTAAGGCATTAGGAGAACTTGCTGCAGGTCATTTGAACGTGAACGTAGATGAGAGCGTGACCAAGCGTACAGATGAAATCGGTCAGATGGGTAACCAGATGGTTGCATTGATTGATAAATTACGTGCGTTCGTCGGCGTATTGAAGGAATCTTCTGATTCATTATTTAATTCAGGTAATTCACTGGATGAGATGGCTGGACAGTCTTCTGCAGCAGCAGATGAAATCAGCCGTGCAGTAGAAGATATTTCTAAGGGTGCAGTTTCACAGGCAGAAGAAATCGAAGCTGCTTCTCAGGAAATCGCTACAATGGGTGAAGTGATTGAAAGCATCGTGACAAATGTAGGAAGTCTGACAAATACTTCTCAGACAATGAGTGCTGCAGGTGATGCTTCTTCTATCACTATGCAGGAGTTGGCAGAATCAAATGATCGTACAACAGCAGCGATTAGCCGTATTGGCGAGCAGTTGCGTATGACAAATGCATCGATTGAGAAGATTGGTGCTGCAGCTACCTTGATTACATCAATTGCAGATCAGACCAGTCTGTTATCATTGAACGCATCGATTGAGTCTGCACGTGCAGGTGAGGCTGGAAAGGGATTCGCGGTTGTTGCTGGCGAAATCCAGAAGCTGGCTGTACAGTCAGATGAAGCAGCGGCTGAGATTCAGCAGATTATTGATACATTGCTGTCAGAAGCAGAGCAGACTATGAGCGTTATGCGCGAGACCGAAGATTTGATTGCAGAGCAGCAGGAGAAGCTGAACGATACAAAGTCACGTTTCAGCGAAGTAAGCAGTGGTATCAGCGTATCGCGTGAGGGAACAAATGTAATTCGCAGCAATGCAAATTCTTGTGACAGCGCGAGAGCACAGGTTGTGGATGTTATTTCTAATCTGTCTGCAATTTCACAGGAGAATGCAGCATCAGCAGAAGAGACCACAGCTTCTATGGAAGAGTTAAATGCTACGATTAATATGTTGGCAGAAGCAGCCGGCAACTTGAAGGTGATTTCTGAGCAGTTGAACGAAGAGATGACATTCTTCCAGATGTAAATTGAATTCTATAAAATGTTATATAAAAGAACCGGACAAGGAAAACTTGCCCGTTTTTTTTGTATCATGTAATGTTCCGTTGGAGCTTCTTATCATACAAAAAGAACTACAAAGATTGCATGAAGACGTTCTATTTGACATCTTAGCTATATCGTAAATGCATATTCGTTATAGTGC
>JAGAOE010000010.1 GCA_017623885.1 Eubacterium sp.
CATAGCCGTTCTCCGGCTTTGTATGAACAATCATGGTCATACATTTATCCCAATCATAATTTCTGCCAAAGCACACATTTCCGGCTGCATCTTTTACTGTAATCGTGCTGCATCCAAAATCAGCCGACGTTGTTACATTCGCATCATTCGAATAAAAACCATTTGATAAAAAGCTGGTAATGTAATTTGCCATCTCCTCCGAACTACCGGCACCGCCTTGCTCCATATACGCATCGAAGCCATAGTCACCTTCATAGCACATGGTATACAAACCGTCCTCCAATTTTTCCACCGTCATCGCCGCAGTCACTTTTTCTCCAAACATAGACCACGCACCTGCTAAAAATAAAGCCACACATACTACAAGCACAGCAACAACGCCAACGATGATTCCTATTATTCTTCTTCTCTTTTTCGTTTTCATACAGATTCGTACAGTTATCCTTTCTCATTCTAAATCTATTGTTTTAAAACCACTGTTTTAGAACCTATTTCTATACTACGCCCGCCATTTCATTCTGTCAATCCTTAAAATACCAAATTAAATAGACTCTTACATATCTGCCTGTGTAGGTAATTCGCCTATGTTTTGTATATCATTTTCACGCCAAAAATGATATAATCCGTAGTAATCGAATGTATGTAAAGGAGTTTTTATCAATGACCAAATTTCGCAGCGGCTACCTGCTGACCACACTTGCTAACCGGACTTATCTGCTCCCCTACGGACAGCGAATCGCTACATTCCACCGGGGACTTCAACTCAATGAGACCGGTGTTTTATTATGGAACGCTCTACAAGACGGCATTTCGGAAGAACAGCTTCCGGCATTTCTCGCATCTCACTACGACGCAGATGAGACCGATTTGCCGATGCTGACGGATGATGTCACCCAATTTATGCAGCAGCTTCGCGCACTTGGCATTGTCGATCCACCGATGCCTGATTTGTGCAGTGTATGCGAAGCTCCGAGAACCTTTCGAATCGGTACGCTGCTCGTAGAACTGCGTCTTTCCGATGCACTGATTGCGGATGAGTTTTATGCATTTGCAGAACGCGACATGCCTTCGCAGCCACAGGAAGCCGATTTGACCGTCAGCCTTCGCTATGGTCAGCCTTCCTATCATCCGGTCGGTCAGCTACTGATTAACAATGCAGAATTAACTATTCTCGATGCAGAGGACTATTATTATCTGTCTTTTCCTGCTTCCGAGGATTTAGTCGCCTGTCTCATCGATAAAGACGCAAAGCATGCCTGCTTTTATGCAAAAGCAGAAACTCCCACATTGTGCGAGTCGCTGTTTCACGGCATCCGTTTTTCCTATCTGCTCTGTGCACAGACACATGGCTTGTACGCGATTCATTCTGCATCCATATGCTATGAGTCGCGCGCCTGGTTGTTTTCTGCATCTTCCGGCACCGGCAAATCAACACACGCCGGTCTGTGGAATCAATGCTTTCAGACACCCTTCCTAAACGGAGACTTAAATTTGCTCGGCATGCAAAATCACACGCCGGTCGTATACGGACTTCCCTGGTGCGGGACCTCCGGCATTTATACACCGGATACGTATCCTTTGGGCGGCATCGTCTTTTTGCAGCGCGCACAAACCGATGCGATTTCGCACATTCCCGCCGACCAGCAGCAGTTGTTACTCTCACAGCGTCTGATTTCGCCTACTTGGACGGCTGACCTGCTGCAAAATTGTCTGGATTTTTGTGCGCAGATACAAGCCCACAGCCACTGTTTTATCCTGCAATGTACGGCACAGCCGTCGGCTGCACATGTATGCCGCAGCACCATCGACCGCTTAACAGATACAGACACCCCCTACGGAGCAATAACAGAAAGGAAGCCTCATAAATGACATTGAAAGACCGCATCTATCTTTTTCTCATTCATTGCCGTGGTGGGAAATACAAAAATCTGACGGAAGAACTGCTCTGGGTATGGCAATACGCCAGACAGTATTGGAAACAGATGCTTTTTTATACGGCACTTGGTCTGGTTGGAACGGCTGTTTCATTACTTTCCAGCCTGGTCTCACGCGATATGGTCGATATCATCACCGGACATGAGACCGGACTTCTCGTCCGCACATTCACTTTTTTTATCGGACTGAATGTCGGCAGCATTGTTCTCAATCAGGTATCGTCCTATTTTCCAGCAGAATCAGTATCAGTGTAGACCAGTCTATCAAAGCAGATGTCTTTGACCGCATGTTAATCACTGACCTCGAATCTCTCCAGAACTATCATACCGGTGATTTGCTGACGCGTTGGAGCAATGATTCTTCCACGATTGCAAACGGAATTCTGAGCTGGCTTCCTAATCTCGTGATTTACACGGTTCGTCTGCTCAGTACATTTATCATGGTCTTTTATCACGACCCCTGGTTTGCACTCATCTCGATGATCGGAATGCCGGTCAGCATTTTCACGACACGCCACATGCTGCAGAGTATGCGAAAAACAAATAAAAATGTCGCTGCCATGAATGCAAAAATGACCGGTTTTAATCAGGAGACCTTTTCAAACCTGCAAACGATCAAGGCATTTGATATGATTCGCCTGTATCGGCAGCAGTTACGCGGCATGCAGCAGGAATACCTAGATATGCGCATGACATTTCAGCGTTTATCACTGATCGCCTCCGCCATCATGTCACTGGCAGGACTGGCAATCTCCTACGGATGCTATGCATTTGGAATTTATCGCGTATGGTCCGGTGCGATTTCCTACGGTACGATGACGATGTTTCTCGCATTATCCGGAACGCTCACAAGTACCTTAAATCAACTGATTACGCTGATCCCTACTTCCGTCAGCATCTCCGTCTCTGCCAGACGACTGATGGATATCTGGAATATGCCGTGTGAATCCTTTTCACATACCGAGGAAGTCCAACGTTTTCTGGAAGAAAATCGCGCAGATGGGATTCATATCTGTCTCTCAGACCTTTCCTATCAGTATCAGGGCGGAACGAGCGTTTTTTCACATACCGATTTTGAAGCACATCCGCAGGAAACTGTCGCTCTCATCGGCCCGTCAGGCGAAGGAAAAACAACACTGCTGCGGCTTTTATTATCGCTTCTGCGTGCACAGAGCGGCACCGCGATTCTGCGCGGCGGCACTACCGGTGAACGCATCCGTCTGATTCCTTCCACACGTCAGCTCTTTTCTTATGTGCCGCAGGGCAACACGATGTTTTCAGGCACCATCGCCGAAAACATGCGCAGCGTAAAAGAAGACGCGAGTGACGAAGAAATTATCTCTGCATTGAAAACTGCCCTTGCATGGGAGTTTGTAAAAAATCTTCCGGATGGAATTGCACATCCGATTGGCGAACGCGGAAAAGGCTTTTCTGAAGGACAGGCGCAACGACTTGCCATTGCACGTGCACTTCTTCGAAAATCGCCGATTTTGCTTCTCGACGAAGCGACTTCCGCACTGGATGCAGCTACCGAAGCCGCTTTGCTAAAAAACATCGCAAGCGATACCTACCCTCGCACCTGCATCGTCACCACACATCGTTCTTCTGTATTAGACATCTGTGACCGCGTCTACGAAATACGCGAAAAAAAATGTGTAAAGGTAACATAATATCCAAGATATAGATGTTTCTTGTTACCTTTACACAATATATTCCGCTTTTTTGGAAAATGACGGCAAAGCGACCAAAAATTTGTTCCCTTGCAATTTCACTTGCAAATCATGTGCTTTTTCTTACATTTTTACTGTTTTTACATCATTTTCGACCATTATACGCTTCTTTTTTCTGATTTCTCCTGCAAAATCTTCGTAATCAGTTCCTTCCACTGTGCTAATATCACATCCATAGAAAATGCTTCCATATCATCCGACACATGTTCCGCAAACGAACGATAGCGTGATTCTTCACTCAAAAGCGTTCCGATTGCCTCTGCCATATGTTCTGCATCTCTTTTTTCATCACCGGTCACTGTGATTAAATAGCCATTCACGCCGTCCCGTATGACTTCGGAGGGTCCGGTACGAATATCAAAGCTGACGATCGGCAGACCGCTGTATTTTGCTTCCAGCAATACCATCGGCAATCCTTCTCGCTCAGATGTCATCACATAGACCAACGCCTCACGATACAAGGACTCCACATTTTCTACATAGCCGAGCAGTCGAATCCGTTCCTGCATGCCGTAGGTCACAATTTCCCGTTCAATCTCTTTGCGCTGCACACCCTCTCCGGCTATCGTCCACACAAAATCGAGCTGCGGAAATCTCTGCGTCAGCTCATACGCAATACGCGGCACCTGCACAAAACCCTTTGCCGGTACTAATCCTCCTACACTGAGCAAATTCTTTTTTTCAAAGGAACGCTCCTCTTGCACCGCTATGCTTTGCAGCAAATAATCTGCCGGATTATGAATCGCCTGTATGTGGTGACGAATCGTCAGCTTCTGCTCATAAAATCCCCGATCTTCCTCCGTCAATGTCACGATTGCATCTGCAAAATATGCTGCCAGCCTGCGGATCGGTTTGCGATACCAGGTACGTCTGCTGTCAAAATAATAAAAATGTTCCCACGAAATAACAGATACCTTCGTCATCCATTTGACCGGCAGAGACAACACATCCAGCACACCGTCAATGTCTACGATCAATTCGATTCCATGTTTTTCAATACATTTCTTGAGCTTGAAAATCAATGGCAAATAACCCAGACCCGGTCGCACTTTATGCGAAGAGAGTACTTCTCGTTTTATCTGCTCCGACATCGGAAATGTCAGTTCCGCTCTCTCCTGTGTCAGACTAATCATCACCACTTCATACGTCTCTTCTTTCGCCAGTCCGTCTGCGATCAATGTTCCGACACGTTCCGTTCCGCCGTTTCCTGTGATATCTCCTGAGAAAAAGGCTATTTTCCTCGCATTATGCATTTGCATATCTTCATTTTGTGACACATTCTCTTTCTCTACATCTTTCTTTGCAAAGAGTAAACTTGTAATACACTGCATCCGCCAGCTCTTTGAAAACAACACTACATTGACTGCGAACGGCATACCGACTGTCACCAGTATCAGCATACCAAACCGCCACAAATCTCCGGTCTGATAAACAAACCCTTTCAGCCACTGCAAAAGAAGCAGTTCTGTCATCGCCAATAACAGATATTGCATCAAGTCTTTGAGATATCTTTGCATGGACATCTGCAAAAAGAGTCGGTAAAATACATAAATCCGATAACTCATCTGCATGAGATACGCTACAAATGTACCGGCAAATAAACCGTAAATTCCGCATACCTGCACCAGTCCGAGCGATAAAATCATATTGCAAAGCGCAGATGCAATCGCGATATTCCGCTCTTTTTCAAACAATCCGGTGACTCCCATGACCATCGTCACCGGCATACTCATGAGCAACAAAAAGAAATTTAACACACAAACACTGACAATTCCCATGTCGAGTACATAGCTGCCATCCAGCCAGAAATCGCGCACAAACGGTGTAATGATATGATATATACCACACGACGCAGACGTGGCGAACAGGAAAAACAAAAAAGTCACCATGCGAAGCAGCTCATCACCCTGCTTGTGATTTTTTACAAACATCGTACCTACACTCGGCTGTATCGCATTCGACAAGGCACGTGCAATATTGGTCAGCGCATTTGTAATCAGACAATAATTGTTGTACAAGCCGACAAACGCGACACCGATAAAGCTGGATAAAATCACATTATCCGTAGCGACCAGTAATTTATCCGCCAAATGTGAGGCAAATATATTTTTTACGTTTGCAAAAACACGGGTGCGAAGCTCTCTGACCAAAGGCTCTTTTCGTCTTTCGTGCAAAAACGGATATTTTCTGTGCACATAATGGGATATCCACAGATTGCTCACTGTATCTATCACAATATTGAGACCGAGTGCCAGTAAAAAGTTTCCGCTGTATTCCACGATGAGAATAATCACCGTATAATCCAGTGCATTTGCCAGAAGCGCCGCAATGCTTACCACATATTCCCGCTGGTCTGCAATGAGAATCGACCGCCGGTACGACAACAAATACGCCAGCACGGTTCGAATCAGCCACAAGAGATACACCTGTCTCACATATGTCACAGTGAACGGATTGCTCTTTAAAAACAGATGAACAAACGGCAGCACTGCAAGTCCCAATAGCGTTATGACACTCGCAAATATATAATAAGCTTTGCGGTACAGATTCATAAGCCCCGCTATTTTTTGTTCATCGTTATCAGCCAATGCCTGATACAGATTGTACACGACCGCAGTGGCAATCCCCAGCTCTGACACCGATAAAATCGCCAATATATTTGAGATGACGCCATTCATACCGACCAGTGCTTCGCCCAGTCTCATATTCAGTACGCGCTGACAAATAAATCCAAAACCGATCAGCAAAATCTGACCCAGCATTCCAAAAAAACTATTGCGCAATAAATTCTTTACACGCATTTCTCTTACCTCTTAAAATGAATAAATAAAAGCGTTGCAATACATGCAACGCTTTTGCATTAAATTCCAAAGGGGGTGTCCTCCGGCAATTTTCCGGCTGCCTCCCAATCCGGTCTCAGTGATCCGGACTCTCTCCAATACCGCTCATCTGCATTCGGCTCTAACAGACCGCATCCGTTTCCTGTATCCGCAGCACATCCGGTACAACCAAGCATTTCCTTGTTCGTAGGCTTTGTATTTCCCCATGAACCGCCCTGTGCACGCTGCCAGATTCCATTCATATACTTGCTGTCACAATGCACATAGGAAGCGGCCTGCAATGCTGCATCCTCTGCCACGTTCTCCGCTACAGCCGGCTCTCCTGCATCTTCTGTCACAGTCTCCTCTGCAGGTGTCGTCTCTTCTGTCACACTGTCTGCAGGTGTCTCTGTCACTTCTGCTTGTGCATCCGCAGGTGCCTCGTCTGCCACTTCTTCGATACTAATCTCAGACTCTTCTGCGTTCTCTGTCTGCGGTGCTTCTCCAACTGAATTCTCACCGGCAACAGGTTCTTCTGCAATCGTTGTATCCAGTTCCTCTTCCGGGTGCAGTGCTTCTTCTAATGTGACCGGTTCTCCGCCACTGAGCATATACACGCCTTCTGCAGCCTGAGCTGCTACAACAATCATCGGTTTAACATATTTTCGCATCTCTTCCCCACTCCTTCTTCTATCGAATGATTCATTTGGTTCCGTACGACTCGGATACTTCCAAAAATATCCTATAATTACTTCAAATATAGCACCTTCGCACCCCTGCGTCAAGGCAGAATTTTACCGATGGGAAGCTGTACAAAAAACGTATTTTCACCACCCTCACTTTTGACCTGAATTTTGCCGTGATGCTTCTCTACAATTCCCGCTGCAATCGATAATCCAAGTCCAAAATGATTCGCTTCATTCTCGCGCGCCTCATCTCTGCGATAAAAACGTTCGAACAATTTCTCCCGCTGTTCTTTCGGAATCGCTTCACCCGTGTTCGACACACGCAGACACAGTTTTTTTGCTCTGATTTCTGCATAAATAGAAATCTTTCCGCCCATTGTGGTATAGCTGATTGCATTATCCAGCAAAATCGAAATCAATGTCTTGAATGACTCTTCTTCGCCAATCATCTGCATCCCTTTATCTATCTTGTATTCCATCCGCAGATTTTTTTCATATGCAACACTCTCCATCGGATAAATAATATCTAACAAGGCTTCATCTGCATAAAAGTTCTTCATCTGATTGTCTGCCCCCGGCGCATCCAACCGCATCAAGGTGAGCAGCTTCGATACCATCTGTATCATACGCTCCGTCTCCTGACTGATATAGGTCAAATGACGGTTTTCCCCGATTTCACTTTCCAGAAGCTGCAGGTTTGCACTAATCACAGTCAACGGTGTTTTCAATTCATGTCCGGCATTTGATACAAATTTCTTTTCTGCTTCCAGCATTTGCTCTACCGGACGCACCATCCGCAGCGCAATCAATCGCATTAAAAGCGCAAGCAACCCAATACCCACACAGGCGAGCACTGCGCTGAACATCATCATCGGCATACATGCGGCCCATGCATGGCGCGTATGAATCAACACCAGATATTTTCCGTATCGGTGACTCTGCTTGGTAATATACGTCACTTCCGAGAAACGCAAAGATTTTTTCCAGTTTCTGACGATTTCATTTGCATATTCCTGCAATTTTTCTTCCGGAATACTCATCATACGATTCGAAAATATTTCAACCCTTGGCAATTCTGCATCCTTTTGTATTTGAAAAATGCAATACTCGATTTCGCCCAAGTCCAATATCTCACCCTGCGTCGAGACAAAGTCCTCCCAACTGACATCCGAGAGCGCTAAACGCACCTCTCTGCACAATCCTGA
>JAGAOE010000060.1 GCA_017623885.1 Eubacterium sp.
AAGCAGGAAGTGCAAGCGGCGAAGCAGGAAGCGCAAGCGGCAAAGCAGGCGGTGCAGATCGCAGAGCAAAAAGCACAAACGGCAGAGCTGGAGGCACTGGCTGCCAAGCAACGCATAGCAGAATTGGAGAAGCAACTCGAACAAAAAAATCACAAGTAATTAAACCATAAAGTGAAAAACAGAAAAGCGTATAATGTTGGGACGGGGCACTGCTTATTTGAATTTGCAGATTAGATGGAAATTTAAGTAGGTGGTGCTTTTACTTTGTACTAAATCAATAGCTACAAAAAAGTTAGAAAAGTTTGAAGACATTTGTAAGGCATGTGCGTTAGAATATTTAGCAGACAGAAAGAAGGAAGAAAAAGAGCGAAATTACAAGAAAGATGCGCTCGAAAAAATGTAGGAGGTGAGTTGCATCGAGAGGGAAAAGGAGCTGGAACAGTATTTTACATATTTGCTGCAGCAATATGAAAAATTAGTATACAATATCTGTCTTCGAACCTGCGGGAATCCTTTTGATGCGCAGGATCTGACACAAGATACATTTTTATCGATTTACAGGCATCTGGAGACGTTTGACCGCCGGTATGAGCGGGCTTGGGTATGCCGGATTGCCAGCAATAAGGCGATTGACTATTTAAAGAGCAAAAAGAGAACAGAGGAATGTCAGGAGGAAGAATTTTTCCTGACAGTCGCAGATTCCGGTAATAATCCGGAAGAAATCTGTTTGCAAAACGAGACAAAACAACTGGTATTATCTGTCTGCAACCAGTTAAAGAGTCCGTACAGAGAAGTTGCGTACGAACATTTCTATATGGAAAAGTCAATGCCGCAGATTGCAAAAGAACAGCAGCAAAATTTGAAAACTGTACAGACACGTGTATACCGTGCGCGGATGCAGATACGAAAGCTGTTGGCGAATGCCGGTTATCGACCGGATGGATTGGAGAAGGATACTGCCGGGAAAGGGGGAAGCCGAAAATGACACAATTGAGAAATGTACATTTGACAGAAACGGAGTTTGAGAGCTGGGAACGGGGAATTCTGACACCGGTGCAGATGGAAGAATTTTTAGCGCACACAGCGAGCTGTCCGTACTGCGGAGATTTGTGGTTTGTGCGGATGAGCCGTGAGTCTGAGACGTTGGAAAATCCTCCGGCATATTTAAAAGAGGAGATTTTGCAACGTGTACAGCAGCCGGATGTGGTAGTCTGGAAAAAAGCACATACCGCATCAAAGAAAATGCAGTTGCTAATGTATAGTCTGAAGGTGGGTGTAGCACTGGCGGCTTCCATTTATGCAGTTTTTGCGATGGATGTAGAGTATTTACAGATGATGCTGAATCTATTTAGCCAGTGATGCGTACAAGCGTAGAAAGAGATAGGAGAAAAGAAAGATGACAAGAAAGAAAAAAGGTTTTCTAATATTTATTTTTTCACTGATGCCGGGAGCAGGTGAAATGTATATGGGATTTATGAAACGCGGAGTGAGTGTGATGTGTGCATTCCTTGGATGGATAGGAATTTGTGGAGTACTACAGTTTGGAGCAGGTTTTTTTCTTGTTCCGGTGATATGGTTTTACAGCTTCTTTAGTGTACACAATCTGGTTTCTTTGCCGGACGAAGAGTTTTACCAAATCGAGGATGATTATGTGTTGCTTCATATGGACCAGATATTTCGGACGGATGAATGGGAGCGCGGAAAAGTAAAATTTATCGCCGCAGCATGTATTCTTTTGGGCGGCTATACGATTCTGACGACCGTATGGCATGCATTGTGGAGTATGCTGCCGGATTGGCTTTACGACAATCTGTACTTTATCAGAAACGGAATTCCCCGCATCATGATTTCGTTGCTTTTGATGGCGTTTGGCGTGTATCTGATTCGTGGAAAAAAAGTACAGCTTGAAAAAGAAACGGAAGCAGTCTATGTGATGCCAAGATATGCAACGCCGGAGGAAGCAGAAGCGAAACCGGAAGAACATGCACCGGTGATTATATTTGGAGAAACTGCTACGGAGGAAGAGGTAGAGAAAGAAGTAGAGAAAAAAGCAGACGAAGAAAAAACGGATGATACGGAGGAGTGCACACAGTGAAACAGGTTCGACGCGTAGGCAGTTTCACATGTGGACTGTCCATGATCGCTTTTGGTTTTATGTTTTTACTTCACACCCTTTTTCACACGGTGAGCTATCGACAGGTGTTGGCTTTTTGGCCGTTTTTGCTCATTTGTATGGGTGTAGAGTTGTTGATTACAAATACAAAATATTCAGATACGGAGCGTTTTACGTTGGTCTATGATAAGGGTGCGATTGCGTTGACAGTTTTGGTGACGATGTTTGCAGTCGCTATGGGATTTATAGATTTTTGCATGCAGTATGCCGATGAGTGTATTCATATCAGCTTGTAGCAAATGGCATTCATATGTGATTTTGATTGAGAACGTTCGTGTTATAACATCAAGTCCGTCTGATTTTGCAGGAAAACCTGCAACGTCAGAAAGGACTTGATTTTTGTTTTAATTTGCGCTACCGTATCCATAAAAGCATCCCACAAAAGGTGGAAGGAAGAGGGGGAGCGAAGATGGAAAAAAAGAGCTATCAAATTGATATGGTAAACGGTCCGATTTTGAAGAAAATGTTGTTATTCGCGGTACCATTGATGTTTTCGAGTATTTTGCAGTTACTTTTTAATGCAGCGGATATCGTTGTTGTCGGTCGCTTTGCAGGTGATAATTCATTGGCGGCAGTAGGCAGTACCGGTTCGTTGATTAATCTGATGACAAATGTGTTTTTGGGCTTGTCTGTTGGCGGAAATGTACTGGCGGCACGTGATTACGGAGCCGGTGATGAGAAAGAGCTGAGTAAAACAGTGCATACAGCGATGTTCCTCAGTTTGCTCAGTGGTGTGGCATTAACGATAATCGGTGTGATTTTTGCGCCGCAATTGTTAGAGCTGATGCAGACACCGGAAAATATTTTGCCGCTTGCAGCGACGTATTTGCGCATTTACTTTATGGGAATGACAGCCATGATGGTGTACAACTTTGGAAGCGCGTTGCTGCGTTCCATCGGAGACACAAAGCGTCCGCTTTATTATCTGGTATTTGCAGGTGTTGTAAATGTAGTATTAAACTTAATCTTTGTAATATATCTTCAAATGGATGTGGCAGGCGTAGGTCTGGCAACTGTTATTTCACAGTTCGTTTCGGCGATGTTGGTTGTGCGTTGTCTCATGAGAGAGCAGGGCGGCATTCGTCTGATACCGTCGAAACTTTGTCTGCATCGTGAAAAGTTGGCGCAGATTGTACGTGTTGGTCTGCCGGCAGGCTTTCAGGGAGCGGTATTCTCGTTGTCAAATGTGGTGATTCAGTCATCGGTCAATTTGTTTGGAGAAACAGTCGTGGCAGGAAATTCCGCGGCGTCAAATCTGGAGGGCTTTGTATATGTCGCAATGAACTCGTTCCATCAGGCAGCGATATCCTTTACGAGTCAGAATATCGGAGCCGGAAAGCGGGAGCGTGTCGGAAAAATATTGCTCGTGGCAGAATTGAGTGTATTGGTGACTGGTGTTTCACTCGGATGGCTGATGTATGCGTTTGGCAGAAGTTTATTGGGAATTTATTCGGGCAGCGAGGCCGTCATTGACGCAGGAATGGTGCGTCTGACGATCATTCTGCTTCCCTATGCGCTTTGCGGAATGATGGATGTAGTAGTAGGTGTATTGCGTGGAATCGGCTATTCCTTAGGTCCGATGGTGATTTCGTTGATTGGTGCATGCGGTCTGCGTCTGGTGTGGATTGCGACGATTTTTCAGGTTCCGCAATTTCACACGATATCGACCGTATATTTATCTTATCCGATTACATGGACGATTACATTTCTGTCACAGTTGATGCTCTATCTGTATGCAGCGAGAAAAATGAAGAGGTTGTATCATGCGAACAATTGATGAAGATATAAAAAAAGGAACATTTCAAACTGCATATTTATTGTACGGTGAAGAAGCTTATTTAAAGCAGCAATATAAGAATAAGCTCAAACATGCGCTCTGGCAGGAGGGCGATACGATGAATGCGGCGTTTTATCAGGGAAAGGATATCAATCCGAAGGAGCTGATAGATTTGGCAGAGACGATGCCGTTTTTTGCGGATCATCGGTTGATTCTCGTGGAGGACAGCGGATTTTTTAAAGGCGGTGTCGAAGCACTGGAAGAATATATGGC
>JAGAOE010000061.1 GCA_017623885.1 Eubacterium sp.
ACAATCGCGTGCTCCCACAATACTGACCGCGAATGTCTGCTCTTTTGGCAGCTCTCCGATATAATACAGACCATACGGCGGATCGTAGATATCTCTTAGCCTTGCGGGATAATTACACTGCTCCAATGACACAAAATTTATGCCGGATGCCATCAGTTCTGCCCATTTACGCTCGATATTCCACTCTTTTTTTGATTCACTGATAAGAACGGCAGCCCGCTCCGTAATTCCATATATTTTTTTCAGCTCAATGCCTGACATATGATAAACCGCACATGCACTGCCGCAGTATTTGTATAACTGATGAATCGTTTTTTTACCGACTCCTGCAATATTCGCCAACCAGTACGCATAGCTAATATCTTCCATCCGCTATACCTCCCAGTATTTTTTATCCAGACTGCGATAACAGACCGCTTCCGTCAAATGCCCGGTCGTAATCGCTTCTGCACCGTCCAAATCAGCAATGGTACGTGCTACCTTTAGAATCTTATGATAGGAACGGGCAGACAAATCCAGCTTTTCATAAATCCGTTCCATATACGTCGTTTCTTTTTCCCCCAGCACGCAATATTTTTTCAGCTCTGCAGCCGGAATCTGACTGTTAAAATACCAGTCCTCGTTCTGATAACGCTTCTGCTGAATCTCATGCGCAGCCAAGACACGCTCCCGTATCTGCGCAGACGTTTCTCCTGTTTGTGCGCCCTGCAATTCTTTGTAACGAATGGGTTCTGCCTCTGCACACAAATCAATGCGGTCTAACAGCGGCTGACTGATTTTTGACAAATTTCTCCGAATCGATGTCAGCGAACAGCGACATTTCATGCGATCGGGATAAAATCCGCATTTACACGGATTCATTGCACAGACAAGCAAAAAATCTGCCGGATAGGAATACTGGCTGTTTAACCGCGATATCGTGATGGTTCCGTCCTCCATCGGTTGTCTGAGCACCTCCAGCGTCGTCTGTTGAAATTCCGGCAGCTCGTCCAAAAACAAGACCCCTCTGTGTGCCAGCGACACCTCTCCCGGTTTTGGCACAATGCCTCCGCCTGCCATTCCCTGCGGTGTAATCGTATGATGCGGGGCACGGAACGGACGTGCACCGATTAATTCACTGTCTTTTCGCTGCGCACCACAAACGCTGTATATTTTGGATACCTCCATTCGCTCCGTTGCCGCCATCGGCGGCAATATTCCCGGAATGCGTCTTGCAATCATGGTTTTTCCTGCCCCCGGCGGACCGAGCATCAAGAGATTGTGCATTCCGCTCACAGCAATCTCGCAAGCACGACGAAGCATCTGCTGTCCGTATACATCTGCAAAATCCGGTGCCGATTCCCAATCCGTTTCCCTCGCTTCATACATCACCGGCTCGATTTGAATTTCTTTGTTCAAAAAACGAATCACCTGTTCCAGATTTTTCACCGGTATGACGGTTATCTGCTCTACAAACGCTGCCTCTCTGCTGTTTTCTATCGGAATGATACAACGCTTGATTCCGCATTCTTTTGCCTGCAGGAGCATCGGAAAAATCCCGTCTACCCCAAGAATCAGACCATTTAGTCCGATTTCTCCGATAATCAGGGTCTGCTCTAATGCATCTTCCGCAATCACACCCAATGCAGCCAATACTGCGATCGTGATCGGAAGATCAAAACCATTTCCACTCTTTTTAATATTTGCCGGGGAAAGATTAATCGTGATGCGTTTTGCAGGCAATTGATGTCCGCAATTACGCAGCGCGGTGCGCACACGCTCTTTTGACTCACGCACTTCGGATGCCAGAAAGCCCACCATTTCAAACAGGGGCAAGCCGTCACTGACATCTGCTTCTACCTGAACAGGCAGACTATCGATTCCATGTAAAATCGCTGTCGTTACGATACTATACATATCGTCTCCTCTCTGCGTATTACAGGACGGAAAAGATATAACTACGAAAAAAAGATGAAATCATTTTAACATGAATTTCATCTTTTTTAAAGCATTATTATTCGATTACGTTTCCAGCTTCAAAATTCCTTCGCGCAAGCGCTTCAGTGCCTTTTTTTCAATACGGCTCACATAAGACCTGGAAATACCAATCTTTTGTGCTATTTCCCGCGGGGTAAGAGGCTTTGAGCGGTCGATCCCGTAACGCATCAGGATAATCTCCCGTTCTCGACCATGCAATACACGCGGAAGCAGTTCCTGCAGACATGCAATTCTGCGCTGTTGTTCGAGTTCTTCCACGATATCCGGGTCCTGCGTCTCACAGATATCCAGCAGTCGAATTTGATTTCCTTCTTTATCGACTCCGACCGGTTCGTACAACGATACTTCTCTGGAATGCTTGCGTTTTGAGCGAAAATACATCAGCAGTTCGTTTTCAATACATCTCGCAGCATACGTCGCAAGACGACTGCCACGCGTATCGTTATAGCTTCCCACCGCTTTTATAAGGCCAATCGTTCCGATTGATATCAGCTCTTCCGTCTCCTCATTCATATTTTGATATTTTTTTACAATATGTGCCACCAGACGCATATTGCGCTCTATCAAGATATGCTGTGCTTCCAGACTGCCGGCTTTCATACGTGCGACATATTCCTTTTCCTCCTGTTGCGTCAGAGGCGGCAAAAATGTTTTCAATCGCTTTCTCCATTCTCTCAAAGCGAACTTATTACATCTTATGTCGCAGACAAACTTCTCGTGCCTTTCCCATTAACGGACTATCTTTTTTATTTACTCAAATACACACGAATACAGGTACCTTCTCCTAATTTGCTGTCTACCTCTATCCTGCCGTTATGATGCTTCACCGCATGTTTCACAATACTTAGTCCCAGACCAGTTCCGCCGGACAACTTTGAATGACTTTTATCCACACGGAAAAACCGTTCAAATATTTTTTCCTGATATTCCGGTGCAATTCCGATTCCGTTATCTTCTATCTGTATGCAGACATCATCCGCACTGTCCGTAATATTTATCCGCACATATCCACCGTCTTTATTATATTTTATCGCATTGTCACATAGATTATAAACGATTTCATATACCATCCGGTTCACACCGTGCAGACAGCCTTCGTGACCGGAAACCTGAAGCGTCACATGCTTCTTTTCCGCCATATCTGTCAGTGAGTCCTTTACTTCCTCAGCGATTGATCTTATAGAGATATCTTCCTCCGGCATCACCTTATTCTCATCCATCTGCGAAAGACGAATGATATCCTCGATCAAAGTCACCAGTCGCGTCGCTTCTTTTCGAATATGTCCCACGAAACGCGGCAAATCTTCGGTCTTTACAAGTCCGTTTTCAATCAGCTCTGCGGAACCGACAATCGACTGTATCGGTGTCTTTAATTCATGTGACACATTTGCCGTAAATTCCTGTCGGTTTCTCTCTGCGTTTACCTGCTCTGTCACATCGACTGCCAGTATCAGCAGACCCCGCTCTACATGGTCTGACATGACACAACTGATGTCAAACCGATAGACGCTGTCATTTCTCGTCTCCTGATACTGTGCATTGCCATGTTTCTTTGCATTTTGCAATGCACGCTGCATCTCGTATGTTCTGCATATTGTCAAAAAGTCTTTTCCAATACATCTTTCATCTGCAAAAAACAAGCGCTCTGCTGACGGATTAATGCTGATGATTTTCTGTTTGTCATCCAGCAAAATCAAACCTTCCTGCATATTTGATATAATCTGCTGAAATTCTTCCTGTTTATATCTCAACATCTGCATTTTCGTCTGGATCTCCTGATTTTGCAAATGAATTCTTCGAAGCAAAGGACTGACTTCCTTATAGGTGTCGTTCTCTAAGGGCATTTCTAAGTCCAACTGATTAAGTGGCTGTACAATTTTTTCTGCCATTCTGCGTGACACCCATGCGACCATTAAAGCAGCCAGCAAAAAAATAAAGATAATCGGCTGTAGCAGCTCGACCATCAATGCCATCACCGATGCTTGCTGAATCGCAATTCTAAGAACCGTTTTATCCGGCAACTGCACCGCCTCATACAACGTTTTCGTCATCAACGTCGTGGAATAGCGGGAACTGCTTCCGGTTCCGTTTTCCAATGCTTCTTTGAATTCTTCACGGTCTGCATGATTTTCCATATCCACCCGATTCGCATGATTTTCATACAAAACGGTTCCATCTTTGGCAATCCATGTCAGTCGATAGCGGTTCGAACTCAACCCTTTTAAATATTCTTCTCCCAATTGATTTGTTCCCTGCGCTGCAAATCGCAATTCATCCCGCAATTGCTGTCTTTGTGCCTCGCCGAAATAATTATACAGCACCGCTGTAATCACCAGCAAACTCGTTGCGAGTATCACCAGAGAAATCGACAAAATCGCCCGAAAAATTTTTTTTGTCATCTTTCAGCCTCCCACCGATATCCGATGTTTCGTATCGTCTCTATTTTTCTGCCGTAGTCGCCTAATTTCTGTCGAAGTGTCCGAATATGCATATCCAATGTTCTGCTGTCTCCCATGTAATCGCAGTCCCACACTTGTGAAAACAGTTGCTCTCTCGTATATGCCATCCCTTCATGCGAAAGAAATAGGCGCAAAAGCTCAAATTCCTTATAGGTAAGCAACACACGCGCTCCATCAACGAAAACCGTCCGCTCATCGTAATTTACACGCAAGCCTTCTTTTTCGTATACCGCACTCTTTTTTTCCGGCTTGCATCGACGCAGGACCGCTTTTACTCTGGATACCATCTCCATCATTCCAAACGGTTTTACCAGATAATCGTCCGCCCCCATGTCCAAGCCTTTGATTTTATCATATTCCTGCCCCTTTGCAGTCGCCATAATCACCGGAATCTGTTTATATTCTTCCGACTGTTTCATTTTTTCCAGTATTTCGATTCCATCCATTTCCGGCAGCATCACATCCAATACTACCAGCTCCGGCTGTTCCTCTTTCAATGCCTGAAAAAACTGTAAGCCGTCTGAAAAACCGCGCGCCTCAAATCCTGTAGACGTCAATGCATAGATTTCAATATCACGAATACTCGCATCGTCCTCAACGCACCAAATCATCCTTTCCCTCCTCATGTTCTCCGGTCACAGAATAAATCACCCATTCTGCGATATTGGTCGCATGATCTCCGATTCGTTCAAAATATTTTGCAATCATCAACAGATCTAATGCTTCTTCTCCATTTCCCGGATTTTTTGCAATCCATCTGATTATATCACACTTCATTTTACAAAAATAGTCATCTACGATATCATCATGTGCAATGACTGCCTTTGCCAGTGCAACATCTCTTTTCACATACGCATCTACACTCTCTGTGACCATTCTTCTTGTAGATTTTGCCATTCCCTGTATCAATGACAATTCCATATCCGCATGTGCATTCAGAAAAATCATAATATCTGCGATATCTTCTGCCTGATCTCCGATTCGTTCCATATCTGTAATCATCTTCATAGCCGCAGATATCTGTCGCAGATCGCGAGCCACCGGTTGCTGATGCAGCAGGAGCTTCATACAGCGCGCCTCTATTTCATATTCCATCTGGTCAATCAGCACGCTTCTTTGCTTTATATTTTTACACAATTCGCTGTTCTTTGTCTGTAACGCCTGTTCTACCGTTGCAATGATTTCTTCACACAACGCTCCCATCTCTATCATTTCTCTATTCAGATGGTCCAGTTGTTCATCAAATCTGTTTCGCATCGTTTCCTCCTATCCAAACCTTCCTGTGATATAGTCTTCCGTCCGCTGATCACACGGTTTTGAAAAAATATCATCTGTCGTTCCAAACTCGACCAACTCGCCGAGCAGGAAAAATGCAGTATAATCAGATACGCGAACCGCCTGTTGCATATTATGTGTTACCATAATAATCGTATATTTTTCTTTCAGCTCTAACACCAGCTCTTCAATTCGTGACGTTGAGATCGGGTCCAATGCAGAAGTCGGTTCATCCATCAGCAAAACCTTCGGCTCTACTGCCAAAGCGCGAGCAATACACAGACGCTGTTGCTGTCCACCGGACAACCCAAGTGCATTCTTTTTCAATCGATCCTTCACCTCATCCCATATCGCGGCATCACGCAATGCTTTCTCGACAATCTCATCCAGCTTCGCACGATTTGTAATGCCATGTGTACGCGGTCCGTAAGCAATATTGTCATAAATGCTCATCGGAAACGGATTCGGCTTTTGAAATACCATTCCGATTTCTTTTCGCAATTGATTTACATCTACGTCCTTATCATAAATATCTGTATTATTATAATGGATATCTCCTGTTATTTTCACATTCGGAATTAAATCATTCATTCGATTTAATGTTTTTAAAAATGTGGATTTTCCACATCCCGACGGGCCGATAAATCCGGTAATACTGTTCTGGGGTATGTCAATCCATATATTTTTCAATGCCTGATGTTCTCCATACCACAGACACATTTCTTTTGCCGTAATCACAAAATTCATGAATTTCTCCTTTTTTCACAATATGATTTTACAAGGACTGCTCCCTGATTTATGACTATGGTTGCCACCATAAGAATCGCAGCGATTGCAAACGCCACTCCAAACTCACCCTGTTCTTTTGCATATACATAAAGTGCTACGGTCAACGTCGCACCCGGCGAAAACATTCCCTCTACGACATTGTTTAAGGCATGTGCAAATCCCACCGTAAAGAGCAATGCCGCTGATTCTCCCAAAATTCGTCCGACTGTCAGTATACATCCTGTGATAATACCGTCAACACAGCCGGGCAAGACGACCGAGCGTATCACTCTCCATTTTCCGGCTCCGAGTCCGAATGCACCCTCTCTGTAAGACTGTGGAACCGTTTTCAGACTCTCCTGTGTCGTTCGCATGATTGTCGGAAGATTCATAATTGCCAGTGTCAATGCGCCTGATAAAATACAGGTACCGATATGATTTGAGAATAGCAGCATACCGACCAATCCATATATAATAGAAGGAATTCCCGATAATGTCTCTGCCGCATATTCAATCACTGCCACCATCTTCTTGTTTGTCGCATATTCGGTCAAATAAATGGCAGCACCCACTCCAAGCGGCAATACAAACACAAGCGTCGCCATGACAATATATAAGGTGTTTAGTATATCCGGCAAAATTCCGATTTTTTCTGTCAGATAGCTCGGACTCGTCGATACCAGCTCCCATGACAGGTTCGGTACACCTTTTATAAAAATATAAATCAATAAAAATAAAACAAGTGCACCACTTAATCCTACCGACACATACATCGCTATACGCAACAATGCTTCGCGCTGTTTTCGAAGCCGATTCTTTTTATTTATAACCTGATGTTCCATCCTTTTTATTCCTTTAGTTTTTTTCTTTCTTCAGAAAATAGTTTAACGCAGCATTGAGAAGCAAAATAAACAAGTACAAAATCAATGCAATGGAAAACAGTGCCTGTCTTTGCAATCCTGACGAATAGGACATCTCACTGGATACTGCTGTTGTCAGAAAGCGGACACTTTGAAACAAAGAGTCCGGCATATTCGCTGCATTTCCTGCAACCATCATCACCGCCATTGCCTCTCCGATTGCTCGACCGACTCCGAGTACAACTGCTGCTGCGATTCCGCTTTTCGCCGCCGGAACCGACACGCGAAAATAGGTCTCGACCGGTGTCGCTCCCAGTGCAAGCGAAGCATCCTCGTATTCTTTCGGAACTGCATCCAATGCGGTAATGCTCATCTTTATAATGGACGGCAAAATCATAATCGCCAGCACAATGATTGCTGCGAGCAGACTTGCTCCATCCGGCACACGAAACATTTTTTTTATCATCGGCACGAGTACCAGCATTCCGACCAGTCCATATACGACAGATGGAATACCTGCAAGCAGGCTCACAGCCGCCTGCATACAGGATTTTACGCTGTCAGATGCCATTTTCGAGAGATACACGGCGCATAAAAATCCAATCGGAACACCGATTAGTACCGCTCCAAACGTTCCATAAATACTGGTTAGAATAAATGGTAAAATTCCGTATTGGGGTGTTGCTGCAGTAGGTGACCATTGTTTTCCAAACAGGAAATTCATAACACCAATTTCACGTATCGCCGGAAGTCCTGAAATAATCAGATATATCGTAATCAGCAGGACACAGGCGATTGTAATCAGTCCAAGCAGGAAAAACACGCCATGAACTGTTTTTTCCATCATTTTCTTTCTCGTCATGTTGTTATCCTCGTTCCAGGCATTCTCTTATACTTTCACTAATCGACGGCCGGAACAACACCGGATGCTAAAATCTGTTCCTTCGCATCCGCTGAAGTGATGTAATCAAAAAACTTTTGTGCTTCATCGGACAGCTTTGCCTGTGTTTTTGTCACCAGAACAAACGGTCTTTGAATGACATAGTTTCCGTTTTTGATTTCTTCTTCTGTCGCACTCACACCACCAACGCTCAATGCTTTTACACTATCTTTTACAGACGCGAGCGACGCATATCCAATCGCTGCTTCATTCTGTGCTACTGTTGTAATCACATCGCCTGTCGATGTCAGCTCCTGACGATAATTACATGCATCTTCTGTTCCTGTAATCGACTCAAAACCGTCTCTGGTACCAGAGCCTGCCTCTCTTCCGATTAACACGATTTCCGCATCTATTCCGCCTACCTGTGACCAGTTTGTGACCTGTCCGGTATAGATTTCAGCAATCTGCTCTACGCTGAGATCTGAAACCGGATTGTTCGGATTTACAATAACTGCGATACCGTCATATGCCAATACCGTACCGGTCAATCCTGCATTTTTTTCTTCTTCTTTCAATTCACGGCTGGACAAGCCAATATCACAACGACCTTCCTGAACAGCCTGAATTCCCGAACCGGAACCGGTCGGATTGTATGTAACCGTAATTCCTGACTCATTCTGAAAAGCTTCTCCCAAAGAACCGATTACCTTTTCCATAGAGGTCGAGCCGTCTGTCGTAACTGCATTCGAACTACTCTTTCCACATCCGGTCAGTGTTCCTACTACCATTGCTGCCATCAATAAACCTGCCATTGCTTTTTTCATTTTTCATAATCTCCTTTCACATTCATTCTCTGTTGTTGTTTACATTTATGATTTTAAAAATCAAATGTAAAATGAAAAAGACAGGCTTTGTCAAATTTATGTAAAACTTTTTTACAAAACAAAAAAAGTATTTATACAGTCGATTTTCTTTCTCATCGTCTGCATAAATACCTTATTTTTCACAGTCTGTTATTTTTTAGGACGTCTGCTCTTTTTCAGCACTTTATATTTGATATAATCAAACGTCTTGTCTTCACCTTCTTCTGCCAGCATATGAAGCAGCTTTTCTAATAATGCTTTCGTCTGCGGATGCAAAATGTGGTGATCGCGTTTGCTCATGTAATATTCAAGTGCCGAAGCATCTGTATATTTCTCTTTTTTATAAATCTTTGATGCCGCCACGCGATCTGCCACCATCTCTGCCACATAACGCTCCGGCATACGCATACCTGCAATATGATGATCACCCTTTACGTTATAGTCCATCCAATATTCCAGATGATGCTTGTTGCGGCCTTTGTGATGCAGCCACGCAGAGGAATAGCCAAATTCTGCGCGCTCTCCGTTGTGCGGGCTTTGGTCATCCATAAAATACGTCGCACCGATTCGAAATTCCGGCCAGGAATATTTCGACAAATCATGCGTCAGCCCCTGCCAGTACAATCCCATTCGAAAACAATTCCTGCGTACCTCACGCCGGTGTGCACGCACGGTCTTTAAATGTTTATACGCTTTATACAGCGATATCATAATTCAACCTCCAAATCAAATACAATATAAGCAAATGTAAGGGATAGAACAAATAAAACAAATATTTTACAGAAGGGCCTTTTTCTCCGTTATAGCATCCGAGCGGAAGGAACGCCCAAATCGCATGAGCCTGTATCGGGCCATACAAGCACACATTCAGCGCTCCAATAGACAACACACGCTCCACCCAATATCTCGGTTCCCGAAACCAGAAAAAACAAAGAATCATCGCGATTCCGCCGATACCATAATTTGCCTTTATCAAGTAATGTGATGCAGCCGCTACTGCGAGGAAAAAAGCTCCTTTCAGCAAAAGATGCTGACTGCTGTTCCATATCGCCACACACGCCAGCCCTAAAAAGAGTGTAAAAAACACATTTTGTGTATTCCAATCGATGAGCTGATGTGTCCGTACAAGATCATACGGAATCTCTGAAATCACAGCAAACAAACCTAAACGCACCATATATTTTTTGACATTTCGCGTGTGTACATATCCCTCTACGATTAGAAATGCAAAAATCGGAAATGACAAGCGACCGATATAGCGCATCCAGATTTCACCGGGAAACAAAAACAGCCCGATATGATCAATGAGCATGGTCAGCAATGCAATACATTTCAAGTCAAACGTCGAAAGACTGATTCGAAAAGACGAATTTCCTAATCTGTTTCTCATTTCACACTCCGCGATAATTTCTGATTCTGCTTCTCATTGATTTGCGTCTTTTTTAGGTCTTCCTTCGCCGCTTCTGTGATGGTATGTTCTGCTTTCCGTTCCTCTTTTTGTCGCGTATTCTTTTTTTCGTGTTTCGTTTTATTTGGTTTCGTCGCACATCTCACCGATGTGAGAAGAACTACGCTTGTTCCTGTCATTTGCAGTCGCGTTCCATCTTCGGATATCGTCGCATCACCGGACTCTATCTGCCATTTGCTGTCTGCTGCAGGTGAAGGAAGTGCTACGGACTGTTCTTCCATGCTGAAATTCCAACCGATATACAACTGCACTTCTTCCTTCGCATAAGCTCCGCAATATGCGGCACCGACTGCCTGCATAGACGGATAAATTTCATTGCTCCATGCCTGTGCGCCATGCCATGACAAGTCAGGCATTCCAAGTCCGCGATAATCACTCATGCGCATCGGCTCACTGCGGCGAATACACAAATGTTTTTTCCGCCACTGCAATAATTGTTTTACATAAGCTGTAAATGAAAGATTTTTTTCCTGCTGATTCCAGTTCACCCAGCCGATTCGATTATCCTGGCAGTATGCATTGTTATTTCCGTTCTGTGAATTGCCAAATTCATCTCCTGCCAAAAGCAACGGCACACCCTGTGCCAGCAAAACAGATGCAACCGCCTGTTTCATCCGTCGCTCTCTTTGCTCTAAGATTTTCTTTTTTCTTGTAACGCCTTCGACTCCGCAGTTTGTACTGTAATTCCAGTCATTTCCGTCTACGCCTTCTTCACCATTTGCCTCGTTGTGCTTGCTCGCATAGCGAAAAACGTCTGCCAACGTAAATCCATTGTTATTTGCAAAATAATTGACAAAACCAATCGAAGGATGCTGCTTGCGCTGCTGATTTAAGTATTCCATCATATTACCGTCCTGATGGTTAATCTGCTTGCGCGCTGTATATAAAAAGTCATCGTTATAAATATATAAATGCGGATACACCGTCTCCTGTTCCCAAATCTCATTCGGAAAGCTCTGTGCAAATATTTTGCAGCGGCGCAAAAGCACATCTGACACTGCACTTGCGACAGCTACTTTTGAACAAAGCAGATGGAATCCATCCACATGATATTCCAACACCCAGTAACGTAATACTTCTACGATATAGTTCGGATTTGTCTGTGCGTCAAAGCTCATCTCCAACACACATTCCATTCCGTTTTCGTGAAGCGCACGAATCATTTGCTTTAATTCCAGCGAAGTCTCTGCAATAGACGCATAGCTCGCCTTCGGTGCAAAGTAATTGCCTGTTCCGTATCCCCAAAAGTTAATACCCGGCAATTCATTTACTTTTTCTTCATGCTCTTTTTGCTGCATCAACTGATAGCCTGCCACTGCCTGCGGAGACCAGCCCTCAAAATCCATCGCAGCAATTTCATGCTTTGGCGGAACTAACTCTTCAAACTCATAAATCGGCATCAACTCTAATGTCGTAACGCCCAAGTCTTTTAAATACGGAATTTTTTCTGTAATCGCCGCAAACGTACCCTTCGTTTTTCCGGCTACGCCACCATCTTTTGTAAAGCCGCGCACATGCAGCTTGTACATGACCATATCCTCGCGCGAAACCTCCGGGCACAAATCACCCTTCCAGTCAAACTCTGATATATCAAATCCGCCGCGCACCTCATACTGATCCGCACGACGAGTGGTGTCTGCCCATTTCTCTCTGCCGATAATGCACTTTGCATAGGGGTCTACCACTACTTCTCCATCTATTACATAATTATAGTCATAACGTGACACATCCAGACCTAATACGCAGACAGAGCGCACTGCACCGACACAATACTCCCTCGGTACGGGAATATCATGGTATACCATCTGTGCCATAGGCTGTCTGCTCTTACTCTTTTTGTAGAGTCTGATTGCACAGTCGCTTGTTTTCTCACCTTCAAATGTAAAACAGATTCCGTCACTTGTCTTTGTCACACCATATCTGCCATAATTTCCTTCTCTGATTCGTTCTGTCATAAAATAATCCGCCTTTTATCATCGATCTTATGTTTTTACACCATAATTATGTATATTATAACAGTTTCCGCTATGTTTGCCTACATTTTTCGTTTTTTTATTTACATGTAACAGTTCTGCCATTTACACGAAAACAGGCTCATCATGCTCGCACTTGACATTCCACCTTCACATCACCTATAATAAACTAAAAACATAGGAGGAAACCCTTATGAGCGAGAACGAAACATTTTTTAATCAAGTTGATGATCCGGATGATTATCGTGTAACACTCGATTTAGACGATGGTACATCTGTTGAATGCGGAATCCTGACCATTTTGGAAATCGAAGAACAGGATTACATTGTTTTAGTTCCTATGAACGAAAACGATGAACCCATAGAGGAAGGTGAAGTATATATCTATCGTTATTACGAAGACGAGGAAGGTACACCTACCCTTGAAAACATCGAAGACGAAGAAGAATTCGAAATGGTTTCTGAAGCCTTTGATGAATTTTTAGACGAGCAGGAGTTTGACGAACTCCCCTAAATTTGCACATCTATTTTTGCCTGCCACTGCTTTTTAGTTCTGTTAGGAACCGAGAGGCAGTGGCATCCTTATGATATAAAGTCTTACTGTTCGATAGGAGCAACAAATTTTTTGCGCGTGTCATCCCCACATAGAACAATCTGCGTTCTTCTTCAATATCAGCATCCAACACTGCTTTTTTGTACGGAAGCATTCCCTCCAGCAATTGCGGCAAAATAACGGTATCAAATTCCAGTCCCTTTGCACCATGCAAGGTAAGAATCTGTACTCCCTCTGTCTCCTGTTCTTTTTGCTTCTGCTCTGCCTTCATATGCGCCCGATATTCTTCTACATTCGACTGAAATGCTGCAATAGATGTAAAACCGGTCGCTGATTGCTGCAATTCATCCAACAAATCCAGCAATTCCTGTTGATTCTGTCCGTGTTCGCGGGCAAATTCCACCACAAACTCTTCATAGCCAATTCCCTTACGCACATAATTCATCGCTGCAAACGGTCCCATATGAGACATGACCTGCAAATCTTCTGCCAATTGTTCAACTCGTCTGGCAATCCAAGGCTGTTCTTCATAGACAGCTTCCCAACTGTCTAAATCTACCTGCGGTTCGTCCAGCACCTCTCTGCTCAGATATCGCAACGGGCGATTCATAATCTGTAAAAATAAACTGCGGTCGCGTCTGCCGGATGCCAATTGTAAATAGCACATCACATCCTTTGCAATCCAGTGATCATAGATCAACGGTACATGTTCCCTTGCATGGAACGGAATCCCTGCCGCCATGAGCTGCTCTAAGAGATAACCGGATTGTCGGTTCGTCCGATATAAAACAGCGATATCAGACAAACGGACACCTAATGCCTGTCGCGCTTTAATGGCTGCCAGAATCGCCTGATTTTCTTTTGTCACGCTTGAATACTCCTGCATGAGTACTGCGCCCTTCTCTTCCCGCGATGATACGATTTCTTTGACAAAACGGTTCTCATTATGTGCGATTAGATTTTGTGAGTAATGGACGATTTCAGAGGCACAACGATAGTTTTCTTTGAGATACAACTGTTTTGCATTTGCATAATCATTGACAAATTTGCGCATCAATTCCGGACGTGCTCCCCGAAACTGATAGATTGACTGGTCATCATCTCCCACAAAAAACAATTGATTTTGCGGTGCTGCCAGCATCCGAACAATCTCATATTGCAGATAATTCATGTCCTGTACTTCATCTACTAATATGTATTGAAAACGTTCCTGCCATGCACGCAAATGATCCGGTCGCTCCGTTAGCAGCTCAAAGGTAAGTGTCAGCATGTCATCAAAATCAATCAGTCTGTTTTCTCTCAGCTTCCTGTCATATGCCTGATAAATATCGCGAAACTGTGCGCTTCCACAGCACTTTGCATAGTAATGCTCCAAGTCCAGTCTCTCATTTTTCACTGAACTGATTTCTGCCAGCAACTGCTCCATCAGCTCCTGCTGCTCGTCCTCCTGTAAATGATAGCCTGCCAAAAGCTCACGCAAATATGCATATTTTAAATCATTGGAAATAATTTGATCTGCACGGTAATGATACGCATGCTTTAGTATAGAAAAAAAGACTGCATGAAAGGTGCCAAACTGCACCGGCAGACGACGTCCACCGAGCATACTTTGAAATCTCAGACGCATTTCACCTGCTGCAGCTTTCGTAAATGTGATGACCAGAATCCGATCCGGAGGAACATTTTTTTGTTCAATCAGATAACGGATACGACCGGTAATGACAGATGTTTTTCCGGAGCCCGGACCTGCCAGTACAAGTGCAGCGCCGTCTGCCTCTGTAATTGCCCGGCGCTGCGATTCACTAAATGTATATTTCATAGATAGACCCTTTTCTTTATATCTGTTTCACCTATCGAACATCCGAAGTTTCTCCGCGTTACGACTAGCATATACGCGGCAAGCCTTCGCCAAACAGTATATCCAGCATGCGTTTTCCGCCGATTGCAGTCTCTACATATGCCATACCAGCCTGCTCATCTGTCACTTGTCCGATAATCGCTGCATCAGCTCCATAGGTACTCTGTTTGATCAATTCTAATGCACGACTTGCATCCTTCGCTGCGACTACTGCCAATAATTTTCCTTCATTTCCCATATACAGCGGGTCTAATCCCATCAGACCGCAAAAATCGCGTACCTGTGCAGCTACCGGCAACTGCGACTCCTGCAATGCCATCGTCACATTGGATGCCTCTGCCAATTCTTTCACTACTGTTCCCAAGCCTCCGCGTGTGATATCCCGCAGACAATGCACCTGTATGCCTTCCTGCAACAATCGCTGTACCATGTCACCCAAGGGTGCCAAATCGCTTTTTATCGTATTCTCAATGCCCATCCGTTTTGACAGAATCGTCGCATGATGATCGCCCAAATGTCCGGACGCAATCAGTACATCACCCGGCTGACAATTTGATGCACTAATCTGCAGCGATGAATCTACAAATCCGACACCGGCTGTATTAATCATCAGACCACCTGCTCCGCCAACGACTTTTGTATCGCCTGCTACGATCTGCACACCGGCTTCTCGCGCCGCATCAGCCAGCGATGCTACAACACGCTCCAATGTGGCGATTTCTAATCCTTCCTGTAAAATGCAACCACAGGTGAGATACTTGGGTGTCGCTCCACGCATTAAAAGATCATTGACTGTTCCGCATACCGCTAATCGTCCGATGTCTCCGCCGGGAAATTCAATCGGGTCTACGACAAAGCTATCCGTCGTCACCGCAATTTTTTCACATCCCTGCACCACCGCAGCATCCTCCATTGCATCCAAAACCGGATTGTCGAATGCATGTGCGAACACTTTCTGAATCAGTTCGTTTGTGGCACGACCGCCACTGCCGTGTGCCATCGTTATCTTTCCTGTCAAATCCATTTTTTTCTCCTTTACCGCGTCCTCTGATGCATCAAATACTGGTGACAACTGCCTTCTTCTGATACCATACAAGCTCCCTGCGGATGCAGAGGTGTACACACACTGCCATATAGCGGACAATCTCCCGGCAGACAATTTCCCATCAATATCTGATCGCAACGGCATGCCTGATTTTTTTTATGGTCTTCCCAAATCACTTTGCTTCCTGCGTCAAACCGTTCATACTGCGCCCGAATTTGCCGACCTGAGCGTGCGATGACACCCATCCCGCGCCAGCATGCATCGCTTTCCTCGAAATAAGTATTCACCAGCTCTTTTGCCTGCACATTTCCTGTTGCACTGACTACCGACGGATAGCAGTTTTGCACTTCCTCAAACCGCTTTCCCTGTCGCTTGTTCGCAACTGCCCGAAATGTGTGGTACACAGCAATCAGCAGCTCTTCTGCACCAAATCCTGCGACCGTGAACGGCAATCCGTACTGTTTTGCAAGCGGCAAAAACAAATCTGCGCCTGTCACGGCAGCCACATGCCCCGGTGCTAAAAATCCATCGATTCTCTCACTATTTTCGCAGAGCCATTCTATGACCGGCGGCATTACTTTTAACGCCGTGAGAAGCTGTACATTCTCAATTCCTTCATCTATCAGACTCTGCAGCAGCAAAGCATACACCGGCGTCGTCGTCTCAAATCCGACTGCCGCAAATATATAGCGTTTCTCCGGATGCTCTTTCGCAAGACGCAGTATTTCCATCGGAGAATATACCATCTCTACCGATGCGCCTTCACCTTTTGCATCTTCCAGACTTTTCCACCGCCCCGGCACACGAATCAAATCACCGAACGTGACAATCACCGTATCTTTTTCCAACGCCAGTTCTATCAACCGGTCAATATACGCGGTCGGTGTCACACAGACCGGACAACCCGGTCCACTCACTAAATGTAGTTTCTCAGAGAGCAGACTGCTAATCCCATATTTAGAAATAGCAGCAGTATGACTGCCGCACACCTCCATAATGGAGATGTCCGGTCCGTCATACGCTGCCAGCCACTCTTTGATTCTTGTAATATAATTACTAAAATCTGTCATTGCTCTTCTATTTCCTCAAACAGTTTTATCATATCCTGTGCTTCCCCGGTAGACAACTTCTGTAAAATACAGCCGGCATGAACCAGCACATAATCTCCGATTTCAATCGGCACCAATCCGGACACCGCACGTACACGATTTCCGTTAAAGTCAATCAATGCTTCTTTTTCATATCGTTCCACTACTTTTCCGGGCATTGCTACACACATGATATTTCTCCCTGTTCTACGCCATTTTTATACATTTCTTCGGACAATTTGTCGCGCACAGACCACAGCCTACACACTTATCATCCGTCAGTTCCCATTTCTTTTCCGCACGGTCTACGACAATCGCTTCCTGCGGACATTTTTTTGCACAAAGTGTACAGAACACGCACTGTTCCAAATCAGGAACCGGCTTTCCACCCTGCGGTGCTTCTTCCTTCTGCTCCACCGGCTTGTTGTAAACTGCTTCCTGCTTCTGTGCTCCGGGTGTCTGATAACCGGGTACAATTTTCAAACACTTCTTCGGACATACCTCCACACAGTATCCGCACTGCACACAATCAAAACGATTGATGGACCATTTGCCGGAAGCACGATCTGCCTGAATCGCACGCGGCGGGCAGTTACGTGCACACAGTCCACATAAAATACACTGCTCGATATCTATTTCTACATGTCCGCGAGAGCGTTCCGGATAAACTGCCGGCTGCTCCGGATATGTAGTGGTCACCGGCTTGGAGAAGAGGTTTTTTAATACTGTCCCTGCAAAGGGCATAAATTTTGCCATTTCTTTTTCCTCCTATCCTATCGCTCTGTACAACTGATACAAGGATCAATTGTAAGTATGAGAAGCGGTACATCTGCAAACTGACATCCTTCTAATGTCTTCAACAATGCCGGAATGTTCGCAAAGGTAGGGGTGCGGATTCGAATTCTCTCCAAGAATTTCGAACCGTTACCTTTTGCATAATAGATTGCCTCTCCTCTCGGTTGTTCTACACGCATGAAATATTCTCCGTCCGGATTTCCTTTCACCGGTACCGCGATATCGCCCTGCGGAATCTTGTCTACTGCCTGTTTAATCAACTGAATAGACTGATACATCTCACGGATACGAACATCACAGCGTGCATATGAATCACATTCATCACTTGTTATAATATCAAAATCCAGATCTCCATAAGCTGCATAGCCTAATTTTCTGGTATCTCTGGCAATGCCACTCGCACGCATCATCGGACCGGCTGCACCCAACTCATGTGCCTCTTCAGGCGTCAGTATACCGACACCTTTCAAACGGCTCAGTACAGAATAGTCATTCATGAATACCTGTGAGATTTTTTTGAGCTCCTGCTCAAAGCCTTCGAGCTTTTCTACAAATCCGCGTAACATATCTGAAGGCATATCTTTTAATACACCACCCGGCGCATTTACGGAAAAGATAACTCTGCCTCCCGTTGACGCTTCAAACATGTCCAAAATCTGCTCTCTCATACGCCAGCACTGGTAAAACAGACTCTCAAATCCGAATCCGTCAGCCAACAGACCCAGCCAGAGCATATGTGAATGCAAACGGCTCATCTCGCACCAGATGGTACGCAGATAACGTCCGCGTGCCGGCACTTCGATGTCCATCATATGTTCGATGGTCTCACAGTAGGTCATACCATGCATAAAACTACAAATACCGCAGGTACGCTCTACCACATACTGCATTTCTTTAAAATCTTTTTTCTTTACTAATCCCTCTAATCCGCGATGAACAAAGCCAATCGACGGAATTGCTTCTACAACGCGCTCATCATCCAAAACGAGATCCAGATGAATCGGCTCCGGTAAAACGGGATGCTGTGGTCCAAACGGAACCACGCTCTTTTTGCTTGCCATAATCGTTCGAACCTCCTACAGTTTTTTCATCGGTGTCTGATTATCGATGCGATATAATTTATCCTGATAATCCACCTCTATCATCTTTATTTTTACACCAAACAACTCTGCCATCTCATTTTCATACAAAAATGCTGCAGGGTAAACATACGTGATACTGGGTATCTCTTCCTTTTCATCAACAACCAGTCGAAGTGATATCCATTCATAGTCTTTACCAAATGTATAACTAAGCTCATAACCGTTTTCAATGCTCACTGCATGTGCCTGCATCAAACGATACTGATCTTTTTTGAATTCCATGACTTTGATCAGTAATTCACCGGTCGAAATCTGAATCAATTCGCATCCTGTATCTGCCATCATGCACCTCCTGTGTGATTATTTCGTAACTGTATTATTTTTGATTTCTTCGTGCTTTTTCTGAAACAGAGCGACAGCCTGTACGACACCGTCAATAATCGACTGCGGTCTTGCCGCACATCCGGGTACATAAATGTCTACCGGAATCACGGTATCTGCTCCGCCCTTTATATTATAGCACTCTTTAAACACACCTCCGGTGCACGCGCAGGTTCCCACTGCACACACGACCTTCGGATTCGGCATCTGTTTATAAATCTGTTCAACAACAGAAGCATTCTGTGAATTGATTCCTCCGGTAATGAGCAAAATATCTGCATGCATCGGATTACCGGTATTTACTACTCCAAAGCGTTCTGCATCATATACAGGTGTCAGACACGCCAAAACTTCGATATCACATCCATTACAACTGCTTCCGTCATAGTGAAGCAGCCAGGGTGATCTGGATACGTTTGCCATTGTTTTTCCTCCTATCGACGCATCAACACTAAAATTGTAAGTTTAATTCCACCTGTTACGAGTGTCATAATCCATGTACTCACCAACAGCACCTTCCAATTTACACGAGCTGAAACATTATCAATCAAAATTTCCAAAAAGTAAGTCGCCAGAACAACAACCGCTGCTACAACATAGCTGATCGGATTGCTGTTAATAATAAACAATGCGACGATTCCCATCAAAAATACAACTTCGTACCACTCAGCCAGATGAATCAACGCAAGATTGGAGCCTACCATCTCCTGTGTCACGCCACGCACGACCTCCTGATGTGCATGGTGCGCTGTACTCAGGTCAAACGGTGACTTGCGCATCTTGATTGTCAGAATAAATAAAAATCCGACAAACACACCGGGCAATGTAAGAATTGCACTGTTTTCCATCTGTATGATGTCTTTAACATAGAAGCTGCCGGTCGCTACATAAAATCCGACTGCTGTCAAGAGAACCATCGGCTCATATGCCATCATCTGCAGCAGCTCACGCTGACATCCTACCGAAGCATACGGTGAATGGGTAAAAGACGCTGCC
>JAGAOE010000062.1 GCA_017623885.1 Eubacterium sp.
TGACGATTAACAATGAAACGAAGGTCTATCACGCCGGTGATATTATTTTTGTCACAGACGGTGTATTACACGGCGGTACACCTGTTGATTGCGTCTATGATTGTATCGTTTTTGATCTGCAGGTGCTCATGAAGGATAACCATGCCTGTGCGAAAATTATTCAGGATATCACAGATCATAAAATCCTCATTCACACACTGTTATCCGAGCATGACAAAGACATTCCTTCTATTGTATGCGATTTGTGCCATGCACTGTCCTCCCGCGCGACCGGTTATGAGTTTAAGGTACAGGGATATCTTTATCAGTTGCTTGGTACGATTTTAGAAAAGCATCTGTATGAGCAAACTCAGGATGACGCACTCGCCAGTGAGCGTCTGAACTCTATCAAAAATGTACTTGCCTACATCTCCGAGAATTATTATAATAGCATCAAGCTTGAACAGCTCGCCAAGATCGCAGGTATGAATGAAAAATATTTTTGCCGCTATTTTCGTGGTATGACAGAGCGCACGCCCATAGATTATTTAAACTATTATCGCATTGAATGTGCTTGTGAAATGCTCTCTACCAAAGATATTTCTATTAAAGAAGTAGCCATCTCCTGTGGTTTTAACGATGAAAGCTATTTTATAAAGACGTTTCATAAATATAAAGGAGTCACTCCGAAACAATTTATGACGTCCGAGTTTTAATTACGGAGGTTTTTTATGAAATTCACAAATGTTATCGCAGGTATGCAGGCTCGTATTTCACAGCATCGCACATCTGCCCGAAAACAAACCCTTTCTTTGGGTCTTATGTTGTTACTCGCCGCCACTCTTGTCGTTGGTTGCGGCACCAAATCTGCATCTTCTTCGCCGGATTGCCCTTTCTCCGAACTGTCATGGAGTAGCAGCGTATCTGATATGATTTCCGTAGAAGGCGAAGATTATGAGGCTTACGATTCTGTATACGGCGGTACGACTTATACCTACGAGCGTGCATACAAGGATGCTACCGGAACTGTAAAATATATGTTTGACGACAAAGAAAAGCTCGCGTCCATCGCGTGGGCCTATGGCTCAGACAATGAAGGCGAGTTGTATACACTCTACCATTCCATCCATGCAGATTTGGTAGAGACCTACAGCGAGAGCGGCTATCAGACCGAAAAGGAAACCAACTATGGCGATGTCTGGTATCGCAAAGAAGGCAACATTCTGATTAGCACAATGGTCACAGAAAGCCAGAAAGCACTACAGTTTGCCTACCTGAGCCCGGAGCATTCCACAGCGCTTGAAGACAAACACCAGAGCACAAAACCGGATCTCATCCAATAGCACAGTTCTCTATACAATATAAACAGGCGATTACAAAACTCCTACATACATTATCAACATTGTTCCCAGTGAACAATCCATTCGGATAATCTAAGAGTTTTGTAATCGCCTGTTTTATTAAAATCAAAAGTCACGTTTTGCTTTTTGAAGCATTTATATATCAAAAGCTTCCTTAATACTGTCATAATGAAGGAAAATTCCCTCTTTTGCGAATTCCTGTATCTGCTTTACATCTGCCAACATCCACCCGTCTGTCTCTGCTTCCTGCAGATGCAAATCAGCTTCCGTAAAATCTCCGGTAAAACGATAGATGTCTACAAAATAGTTATCCTTTTCTTCCGGATTCACACGTTTGTATGAAAACAGATAACCGCCATCCCACTCGGACACATCAAGACCGGTTTCTTCGCGCACTTCCCGCAATACTGCTGTACGAGAATCTTCTCCCGCCATCACGCCGCCACCAGACACTTCCCACCAGCCCGGCGCCCATGATTTTGTCATCACACGCTTTGTAATCAAATATCTGCCGTCTGTATGACGAATCACTCCAAGCACTGTCAAGTGAAACTCTCCCGGCTTCATATTCCAATCATTTCGTTTCATCGTTCGACCGGTCAGTTGTTTGTTTTCATCATAAATATCCCAAAATTCTTCTTTCATAAATCTACTCCTTTTTTACAGCCATCGCTGCAATAATCCTTTCATGCGCATCGGCTCCAGCGGTTTCACAACATACTCATCCATTCCGGCCTGCAAAGCCACATCCAGACTCGCCTCCTGTGTCAGTGAAGTCATTCCGATAATCGGCATACGTTTCACATCCTCCCGACGCAGATTTCGAATCATCTGTGTCGCAATGTAACCATCCATCACCGGCATCTGCACATCCATAAATATCAAATCAAAATAATTTTCCGGCACTTCCTGCATTCGCGTCACTGCCTGCTGGCCATCTACGGCAGTCTCTACCTCCATGCCAATCTGCGTCAATGCCGCCGCTGCGACATCTGCATTCAATGCATTATCCTCTACTACCAATACACGTTTATCTTTGTATCGATCTGCAAAAAATTCATCTACTGCTGCCAGAGACCGCTTCGGTACTCTCGTCGCAACACCTTCTGCCCGTTTCTGTAATTTCAGTTTAATGGTAACTGTAAACTTTGAACCGGACTCCGGTTCACTTTCGACATCAATCGTTCCATTCATCAACTGAACAATATTTTTCACAATCGCCAAGCCCAGACCGGCACCTTGAATACCGCCTGCACGCTGATCATCTTCTGCGCGTCCGAACGGCTCAAAAATATGCGCAACTGCCTCTTCGGATATACCGATTCCATTATCTTCAAACGTCATCTGATACACACCCGCATAACGAATTTCCGAATCCAGCTCCGTGAGCGTCACACGAATCACACCGCCACGCGGCGTATACTTAATCGAATTTTCAACAATACTGTCGATGATATCTTTCACACGATCTTTGGGTCCTACAACATATTCATGCGTCAGATTTTTCACCTGCAACAGTAACTGATGCTGACGTGCCTCTGCTGCAGGTCGCAACGCCGCAATCGTGTCATGTATCATCTCTGCCAACTGGAAGTCTTCTTCCTTCAAATCCGCTCTTCCGCTCTCTATCTGACTCATATCCAACACTTCATTGAGCATCATCAGCAATTGTTTGCCGGAATTCTCAATCCGATGAAGCGAGTCACGCACACATACCGTGTCCTGAATATTTTCTTCTGCAAGTGCCACCATCGCAATAATTCCATTAATCGGGGCTCGTACATCATGCGAAATTCGCGTCAAGAAAACGCGCTTTGCAGCCGCAGAAATATCTGCACGTTCTGCCTCGATATGTACCAAATCCTGATGCTTTTTCAACTGAAGCTGTTGATTTTCGACCATCTCCTGTACTTGACCGAGCAATCCGCTAATCTGCTGAAGCTCCACATAATCCACTTCGTCCATTGCAAATGTTTCCTTCATATCGCCGGAGACAAATCTTCGAAGCGAATCTCTTGTCTGTACAATCGGTTTCGTCAAATTCTTGTATGCATATCTGCTGAAACCCAAACCACAAATAATAACCAAAACTGCTACATTCGCCGGCATTAAATAAACCGACTCTTCTACGTGCGCATACA
>JAGAOE010000063.1 GCA_017623885.1 Eubacterium sp.
ACCAGCTCTAACGCTTTGTCGCCGTCTACAGTCTTAGGCGCTTCAAACTCAAAGTATACGCCCTTATCGTCCACGCTGTAAGTTAGTGTACCTTTCCCGTTCTTGCTGCGTGCTAAAATCAAATGCCATGCCAATCCGTACCCTCGTACACAACGCTTCAAAATTTGAGATGCAGGTTCAATATAATCATCACCATTCTCATAAAACAGTGCGAAGATTTCCATTCCAACAATTTCACCGTCTGTTTCTGCCACAAAAAAGACATAATGATCACCCTGCGCTTTTACACGCAGTTTCACCAAATCATAAAAATCTCGCTTAAAGTAGCTTTCTCCATATTCGTCTCGGATGCATTCCAGCATACCGCTTTCATCGCCTTCCCGGTATGGGCGAAGGCAAAATTTCTTTTTTGCTTTTGTCGTCTGATGCTCCAAGTTTTTTTCCAGCATCGGAAACTGCATCTGCTCTTTTTTTAACACTTATTTAACCACCTATCTCCAGTATCACAAAGCGCTTTTCCTTGCATCCGCTTCACGACTCACCATTTCTTATCCAACTGTTGCTCATAAAATGACAACCAGATTATTCACGCCTAGTGTACGCCGAAACGTCACTGACTTCGCAGCTTCCGTAATCATGCGAATTCCCAAAGACTCATCCATCAGCAAATCTTCTTCGCTCATTCCGGACGTTCGCTTTCGATAATCCGCGATCGGATCAAAAAGTTTTCCACCGCATCGAATACGCAGCAATACTTCTTCTTTGCTGAGCATAATACGCACATCTGCATACATGGATTCATCCTGTTCAAAGCAATGTTCATTTACCAACACGAGCATTTCTTCTAATGCCAGCGGAAGCATCATGCTATAGCGCATATCCAATTCCTGTTGCTCACAAAACTCACTGATTTTTGCCGATGCGCCCACCGCTCCTTCTGCACTTCCCGGTACAGAAAACGAAATATACTGTCCTTCCGATGCCTCATATTCCAATAGCAACACACCCTTTAACTGCGGATGCAGCTTTCTAATCACAACCGTAAGAAGCAGACATGTGAGCAGCGTCGCCACCTCTCCACACACGAACGAAGCTAACATCCACTGTTCCATATGTATCCGTGTAAAGAGCCATGCCAGTAATGAAACAAATCCAAACGAACGTAAAAATGTCAAAATGGATGCAAGCGAATGATAGTTCATCGTCATATAATAGAAAATCATACAATTCACGACTGCAGCCGGTATCAGACTTAACATCATCCAACAAATTGCAATCGCAGTTTGACCTACCATCGTCCAGCTTCGCATTCCAAATGCATATGCCAACGGCACACATCCCACCAGCGACACACCAAATAAAGAACTCATCAATATCAGTGCATATCTCACGGAGCTGCGCATTAGCATCCGAATGCTCGTATCATCTCTCTCACCGTAAAACACACCCACAAGTGGCGCAACTGCCTGACCAACGCCTGCTACAAATGCCGTCGCAAAATTTAGTACCGCACTCGCTACTGCAAACACACTGGCTCCGTCTTCACCGAGCGTGCGCAAAATCAATGCATTCAGCACGATTGTTCGAAGCATATTACACAAATTGTTCAAAGCGGCAGCCGCCCCTGCTCGAATGATAACGATGCTGTCTCTGATTGCGTGATGCGGTATGCATAACGTTAACTGCTTTCCTTTGCCCAAAAACAATATTCCGGCGCCGACAATATCCGCTATTACGGTACTGATTACGACTGCAAGCGCTACACCTGTAATTCCGAAACCAGCCTGATAAAATAGGAGCACCAACACAAAGTCAAGGACGCCCATCATACCGAAAATAGGCATGGAATAGCGCGCTCTTCCGTCTACACGCAAAAAATTGAACGGATAGTACATAAATGTCGTACATACTCCACCAACCAGTATAATCCTGCCATAATCTTCACACAAAATGTACAAATTTCCACTTGCACCTAACAATTCCAAAATTTGAGGAAAAAAGAAAATGCCTACTGTCGAGAATACTATCGGTATTACAAGAGAAAGAAGTAAGGATAAGGTCGCATATGCGCTGACCTGTGCATCTTCTTCTTTTCCCATTGCAATAGATGCACTGGTAGAGCCGCCGATGCTTATCGAGCAGCCCAACATGGCAAATACAAACGTTATCGGATTGATAATGTTCATTGCCGCCAGCGCCTCCTTGCCATATAGGTTTCCCGTCAGAAGGCTATTTACAAATGTAATCATCGTTGTTCCTAAAATCGAGATGATTGTCGGTGTGAGATATTTTTTCAGGGTATTTTTGATAAAATAATTGTTATTCTCTAGTTCCGTCATAACCCATTCTCACTTTTCTCTTTTTACTTTATACACGAAATTCAAATGAGCATCGAACTACTCAATCGTCAGTATTCCACTAAAACCTGACATCTGGAATACCTGCATAACTGCTTGCGGTACATTCGTGAGTGTCATACTTCCACCCTTTGAATTTGCAGTCTTTTGTCCGATTAACAATGCTCTCAATCCCGCACTGGAAACATATTCTACTTCTGTAAAATCCAAAATCAGCTTTGAGCCTTTCTGAAATGCCTGCAAAATCGCATTCTGCAACTGCGGGCTTGTCGTGGTATCTACACGTCCTTCTACCTTCAACTGTATGGATTCTTCGGTTCTGGTCTCTGTAATATTCATAATCTGCGCATCCTTTCTGAATCAAATATCATCTAATTCCATTATAGCAATTTTAAAAAGAATGGCAATTCTTTTTTGTAATTCCATACTACTTTAACGTCACCACACCATCCATTACCTGTGATTCATCCAGACCCGCATTTTCCACTTCAAATACACGTGCATTCATATCCAGATAACTATGTGAATCCAGTACACCATCAGACTTCAGATGTACGATATGAATGTGGCTTCTCAGTGGTTTGAACTGATTCAATACATACATTAATTGTGATTTCTCCAGCTCTGAAACCGGATGATCTACCAGCATAATCACATCATAAATACTATTTCCGTATAAAGCAGTAATATCTTCTCTATCAGACAAATAATCCTTCATGATATTATGTTCCAAAATCAGGACTTCTTCACCCAACATGATTTCTGCTATTCTGCTAATCGCCTTTTTGGTTCCTTTTATTTTATTTAATTCATAAGCTTCCCTGACCAGCGTGCGCAAAATCTGCTCACTTTGTATATCGCATGCCAAATCAATTCCAAGCCACGATCCATATGTCGTGAGCAACTGAATCGGACATTTATCAATATCCAATAAATCCGGCAAGGATTCGATATCCTGCTGAAAATCAGTGTAAATGCTCGAAAATATAGATAAATAGCGATGGAAAAATTCACCCCGCGCATGATAAATTTCCGGAAACGTCTGCATAAAGCTGTCTCCTCTGCGGTCTACACGAATATTTCTCAGCCAACCGCTTCCTTCACCTACAAATTCAATCACAAGATATAAATATCGACCCGTCTGCTCATATAGCAGTATATCATTTTTATTTACATGCTTTTTTGCTTCAACACGCTCTAAAAATTCTCGTTTTATCTCGTATCCTTCTTCCGGATCACAGAGGAAATCATCAATGTTTTTTGGATAATCCGAGCGATAAAACATACTCTCATTTAATGCCTTCGCATAGACATAGCATGTCATATTCTCAGAATAGTCTGCCTCAAATGAGATACGTCCCCAGATTCCGTCCAACGTCGCACAGTCAAGTGCACGCAAATACAAGATGTGTCTGGCTTGTGATTCATCCATCGTCAACGTTCCGTCTTCCTGTAGCATAAATCCAACCGTCAAACCACTTTCTATTCGGTTTTTTCTAATAGAATAGCAAATACCAGCCATTGTACTCCTCCTTCTAACTGTCTGTTACTTCACAAATATATCTATTTCCAAAGAAATCTCACCCGGATATAACAGACAATTTTCTATCGGATATATATCTGCATCTTTTAGCTTTGCCTGATTGGCATGCTGCGGCTGCAAAGATAAATCATACACAAATTCAACACAATCCAGATTTTCTATCGCATGAAAGACTTCATTAAACTTTAATTCTTCGCCAAAATTTTTGTCCGTATTGACGTAATCGATACTTTCGCGAAGTGCCTGTTCAATCTGTTCTCTGCAATTCTCATATGTCGGCTTGACATAAATAGTACCCTTTACATTTACCGGCTCATATACCGGCGGAACAATCTCTATTCGCGTCGTCAGCAATCTGCGTTGTTCCAATTCCTGCTCAATCACACTTTTATAAATCGCAGATAGCTTCGGGAACGCTTCATCTGTACCGGGCTTTACTGCAATGCGCACACGGTTGTTAAAATCATCCATGTATGCTTTTACTTTATGTATGCAAAGCTGCGGTGTCTTTTTTACAAGCACTTCATAATCGGATGCCGTAACAGCGACATACGGCGTATACAAGTCATCAACAAAACGCTTGCGAACTGCCGGAATGCGCTCTCGAAAGCAGCCGCCTGTTCCCGGACCCGGATTCGTAAAACGTACCTGCCCCGGCACATGTCTGGTCACAAACTCACTTCCGGTACGAATATTTCCGATTTCTCCGTCTGTCGTACTGCAACCACCTAAAAACAATTCAGCACCTATAAAATCACCGGCATCTTCGATCTGAATGGTTCCTTCATATTCCGATAAATGATAATATAAATTTCCCGGCTCACTGTGTTCCGGTCTCACAAAATCGTACATCGGCAAACCATCTTTATCATAACGCCGTGCAATAATAGAAAATGAATCCGAAACTATTTTCTGATAAGGCAATTTTAGTACCTGATTATCATATCCCAGAACGGTTCCTATCGTATAGGAACGCATCGCTTCTTCCGTATATGCGACAATACGCACTGCATTTTTTACTTTTTCCGGGCCGTATCCGTGATTCTTTTTGTCGAAAGAATAGATATGCATTCCATAGCCTTCCTTCTCAAAATCAAAATATCGTCCCTTCAAGTCATGCTCCGGTGCATATTCGTATTTGCGATAAGAGCCACCCTTTTCCTCTCGCGCAAACACATGCACATAGCCTTCTTCTGCCAAATCGCTGAACAAGCGAATCGCCCCTGTCTTGTGAAAGGTCGTACACATGCTGCGTGTCTGCTTCTGCCATACCTCAAACAAAAATCCTTCCACCTGTATCAGCTTCGGGCAAATATCATAGTCTGCCCGTTCTAATGTCGCACGAACCACATAACCGCCACTCGGCATTTCTGTACAAACCACACAAGCCTCCTGCGGCATTCGAATACGAATTTCACCGCTTGTCATAAAACAGTTTGAGCAGTCTCTGGTATTTACTTCCACAAAACCATTTTCTGTAAAGCATTCCCATTTTAAGTTTGCAAAGGTGTTGCGCCCTTTCTCCGGAAATTCATTTCGATTATAACGATCCGCAACAGTGACATACAAAATCAGCTCTTCGCCCGGTTCCGGCATCTGATTTGTAACAAAATAAACACTGTATCCTTTTTTTGGCGTTTCTCCGAATATATATCCGGGAACCCGCACCTCCTTTTCACACAGGAGACTGTAATCAAACCATTCATCCTCACGTTTTCCAAACACTCCGGTCACTCGTCCATCTGTCAATGTCGTGACGCGATTGGTCTCAAAATTCATTTCACCGATTTGAAACTGCTGATTGGCAGGCAGATAAATCGGTTCTTTGACATTTTCTGCCGCCAGCAACAATCTGGCACATTTTCCTTTCTTTGCCCGAAAACCAACCAGACGCAACAGATTTTGCAAAACCTGCGGTGTAATCTGATCAATCATATCTGCCTGTAGCGTCTCAAATGCAGTCAGATTTTCCAAAATCGTGATACCCGGATCTGACGGATTAAAATTGGTCCACTCATTTGTGTAGAGAGGAATCTGTAACAGTGCTTCATTATAGCGTTCTTCAAATGTTTTTATATTCAATTTCTTACTATTTAACATTTGTTCTTCCCCTCCTTTTAATAATCGTCTACCGTCAGATGAACCTGATGTACGCCACTTCGACAAACCATAAACGGATTTTCTTTCACCTCTGATAATTCTACCTCGTGTGTACCTTTTTCATCGGTATATTTTGCAATCAACAATAATTTTCTTACGATTGCCTTGTGTTTCAAAACGTTTAACTTCATCAACAACTGGTTCTTCTTTGGCATCGCACCAATCTTCCAGCCGACTCCGTTTTCACTTTTTACCGGATCTAAATAATTAGCCAGACATTCGGTCAGCTCACTTCTGATCTCAAAGCTGTCTTCCATCTGCATACTTTTTGCCCATACGTCAACACATACATCAACAAAAATCGGCTCTACGATATGTATATGTTCCGGTGAAATCGTCAATTCGCAGGACTCCAGCAAATGATTTCTCAAATCATCGGCTAAATTGTGGAAGTTGTAGCTTCCCACACGATAATCCTTCAGCAGAACAACAAACGTAACAGCGTCTGCATCAATTGCTCCGTCTATGCGCTTTCCGGTCACACATTTTACTTGCGATATCGTGTCCGAATATGCCAATATCTCACGTTCAAAATCACTCACAGAAACCAGACGTTTTCGCGAACGCAAAATGTTCGCGCCTCGCGCCAATGCACTGTCCAGATTTTCCATGTTACTTCCGCCATAAGCTTTAAACGGATTTGTAATAGAGTTCAAGAATAAAAATTGAGCCTGTGCATCATTTATCATGCCTGCTTCTACGTTTCCAATCGCTCCCTCACAGCAACGAATGCGTACTTTAAACGCCACATCGTCTGTCACACGTGGAATCTCCAGGTGAACACCGTCACCAAAAATAAGACGGTTATTCATTCGGTCAAGTATATATCCTTTGTCATATGCGTCATCATCCAGACGTTCGAGCTCTCTCCACTTAATATATAAAGCTGAGATTTCTCCGCGTGTATCATATTCTACACGGACAGTATCCGGTGAAGTACGCAGCATTTCTTTTACTTCATTTTTTGTATAGCGGTCTCGCTCATTCACCCACAAATCAATGTCCAGAATATGATCGGTTCCAAGCGTAAAGAACATATTCGGTAACACTTCATCCAAATAAAAATCCTGTTCTTCTTTTGTCTCAATATTAGACACTTGCACCGCATTTAACCGGATATCATTAATTTTAGGAAGCATATCCTCCGGTTCGTCCACACGTTTTACACGGCTTCGTGTAATGCGAATCCAATACCGCGTTTTTCCTTCCAGCGTAACCGGTGACATATCCGGTTGCGGCATAAACAGCACCGTTCCGGTTCTTGTAAAGTTCGCGGTATGATCTACGACTTTAATCTGGCGAAATCCGGTGCGTGAACTATACGCAAAGTGACAACGCAGACCATCGTAATAATTGCCTTCTGCAATATCAAAAAACAGACTGACCGGCCCCATTTCCATACGGTTGCGAAAACCGATATAAACCGCATCTTCGCTATAATTGCTGACTGCAAAAGCCACAAATCGGCGATGCTCCTTTAACGCCTTTGTACAGTTTACCTTGCGCGTTGTATTGACCGCTATAAGCTGTGTCGGCTCTACAAAGTGTTCTTTATAGCAATAAGATATTTTCATGTCCGAAATATGCGGATAGTGATGTACACACGGTCTCATATAACAGTTGTCAGACTTCAGCAACTGAATCCGCAAGCATCTGCCGTCATATGCTCCGGTAGCAGTCGCCACCCAGTCTGACGGGCATATAAATGACAGCTCATATCTGCCCTTCTTTTCGCGCGCGAACATCATACGGTATTCCTGCCGGCTTTCCAGCTTTTTCCAACCAATTCCGTTAAAATATTCAATCGCAATCTCATCTGCATACGCATCTGCAGGCATATCATTGAAAATTACCTTCGGCTTTCTCTTAATAATTCTCAAGTCTTCCTGCTCTTTCGGTCGTATTACATCAATCATATGTTCCGGATATGATACTTCAAAGCTCATCGTCACCAATGCACCTGCTTTTGAAAAATAGTTATCATGTCCGATATAGCATTCCTGATATACAGCAAGCGTATCTCCAAACAAATCAAACTCACTTACATCCAAATCTGTCGAACCATTATGTACAAATTGAGGAAGCGCATTTCTTCCTTCAGAGGAAAACTCGACACGTTCCATCTCGATATTCTCCGTGACCGGCTCACAAGCTTCCAACACGATCATCTGATAAGTTCTCGCATCGATATCTATGGTATCCATCTGAGGCATCTGATTATTTTTCACCAAACGGAACATCTTCTGATCGTTCAAATACGTTACTTCTGTAAATTCGCAGAGTTCACCTTCGCCATAATAACTAAATTTGTAGGCACCTTCACGAATCTTTTGAATCAGCATCTCATCGCCGCTAATTCGGATATACAAAGGATTATCCTCTGTATCAAACACGCTCTCATGATAAAACAATAAGGCATTCCTTGAAATACTCGGCATTTTTCCAAAAATATGAAACGGCTGAATACGGTTAGACTGTACTTCTGCCTCTGCCTGCTCCGCCAAATCTTCGGTATGTTCTGCCTTTGACGGTATGAATTCCGGTGCTTTATAGTTTCCGAGCAACGGCATCACCAGTCCATCTCTGCCGTGCGTCATAAAAGCGGTTTCTAACACTGCATTTGACACATAGATACTATTTGATGTCTCGAATATAATCGGGCGCTCCGCATCTTCCGGTTGTGCCATCAACTGTGTCCCTTTCGGCAATTCCACTCCCGGTACGGTATCATTCACCAAATCCAACAACACCATTGCATTCGACGGCTTTGCAGGAAGCAATGAAATATCAAGCATATTTACAAATTCCGTGTGATATTTTTCTATCACCTCATTGTACATGCCTATATTTTCGCTCATCTGCTTGGCAAAAATCTTTGCAATTGTCGCACCGATATCCGGATTGTCTTTGGAATACTGCCATTCCGGTGTATACGACTCTGCAAGCTCCTGTATACGAGCTTCAATCGCATTCGCATCACGCATATCAATTTGATCAATCACTGTCTTCATCATATTGTTCTGATTCATATTGCTCTGACTCATAAGATTCTTCCTCTACATCTGCATTCAGATAAAATGGAAATACCAAATTATCTCTTTGATTTGTCGCGCTCACATAATAGTCAATATTTACAATCAAACAGCCTTCTCGCGTCTCTGTATCCATTGTAATCTCTATATCGCTTACACGCGGCTCCTGCTCCATAATCTGCTCCATAATCGTACGTCGCATCATATTTAAAGTCGTAGCATTTACATCCATAAATGTATAAGACATCAATGTGCTCCCATACCCCGGACGAACAAAACGCTCTGTTTTTTGTGTCATTAAAATCAGATAAATCGATTCTTTTACACTTTGCTCCTCGGATGAGACCATAAATCTTCCCGTCGCAGGATTAATTTGTGGCGGAAATTTCATTCCGCTTCCCAAAAACTTTTTTTCCGGCATACTTTACTCCTTTCCTACGACCTTAGCCAATCTTTATCGGTTTTCCTTCTACCGTAACAGGACCGCTGCTTCTGACGGTTGCCTTTGAGCTGCCTTCTGCGTTCAGTGTTGCACCAAACAGATTCACACTCTTATTTGCTTCTACTTTCACGCCATTCATCGCAGATACGCGAAAATCTTTTGTTTCCAGTTCTGTCACACCGCTGGAGCCGTTCATCGTCAATGTAATTGTTTCGCCCACTTTAATCGTCAATTTTGTCGCGGCTTTTATCTCCATTTGTCCGTTCGCGGTCTGCATTTCTATCATATTCATCTCGTCTTGATCTTTAATCGTGATGGTATGCTTTGCATTGTCCAGTGTAATGCTGTGTGAAGCACCCATATCGTCTCCCGCTGTTCGGATTGTAATTTTGTCAGATGCACCTTCTCCGGGATTATCCTCGATTTCAATCGCATTTCCGTTGTGTGTGACAATGCGCTTGTTTTTATTGATAGAATCGGCTGTTTTTTTCAGAAACATATCGTTTGTTTTCGGAACTGCTCCTATCACATACGGACGCTCAATATTTCCCTGTTCGAATGCCACTAATACCTGATCTCCAATCTCCGGCATAAAATAAACGCCCCATTGCGATCCCGCATAAGGCATCACGAGTCTTGCCCAGCGCAATTGATTTCCCTCGTCTCGTGACGGTACAGATACGCACAAACGTCCCGGCATTGTGATGTCATAATTTTGAACAACCGTTCCGACTACCACACCCAACACACGATTATCTCCGGTATCTGTCTTTGTAATTTGTTTTTCAGCGATATCATCAATAATATCAAATAATGCCATTTAACAGACCTCCTACTGATCCCAATCCATCTGCCACATCTCCAAGCGCATCCGCTGCTGCGCCCGCATTTCCTGCCACTGCAGCAACCGTTCCGCCAAACATACCTCCGATGCCACTGCCTCCGGCAGAATAGGAACCACCCAATCCGGCAGCTTTTGCGGTAATTGTCGTAGAAAAACCCCGATTTCCATTCATCACATGTCGCACACTGACCACATAAAACAAGTTGTTTACCGGATCTCCCATGCCAATCAGTTTGATAAATCTGCCTACTACGATATCCGGTATACCGATAATTTCTGCCTCAAGCGTGCCGAACCGATATGCAATATCTTCTGCCAGATAATCGGCGCGATAACCGGCATCCAATTTACTGTCTGCCGTCGGATCAATATAAACTTTTGCAGAATTTTTCACTAAATTTTTCGCATATTTCCCTTTTGAAATTTTATTATTTAATTTCACCGAGCTGGATATCTGCTGTGCCTTTCCGACATCCGTGCTTCGCACTTCGATTTCACCGACCAGTCCGGTCACATCGTATTCAACATCGATATTTCTCATACCTGTCGCCGGTGACAACTCCATTAGCACAGATGCATAGTTTTTCGCTTTTCGAAAATAAACCACACCACCGCTCACAAAAAATTCGTAATTGAATTTCTTTGCTGCCTTTACAACAAATTCATAATCACTTTCCGCTACCATCTCTACAGACTTGTCGGTAACCATTCCTACCGACGGCGTAGCAGCTCCCGGAATTCCGCCTGCCAATGCTCCACCAAAATCACCAGCCGCACTACCGCCCGCGATGCCTTCAAGTCCCATCTTATCAGGTGTATCTGTGATACTTACGCGTTTTATTACACCGCGATCCTGCATCTGTGTATAGCGCAATTGCGAAAATATAGAACTTACCGCATCGGAATAACACGTCGATGTCATCTGCTTGGAATAACAGCTCGACATCATCATTCCCTTGATATCCATGCAAGTCACGCGCACACCGGGAATTTCATCTTCCTGAAAAAAGAAATTTACCTGTGAGATAAAACCACAAAAAACTTCTTTTACAACACTGCCATATCCAAGCGATATAGAAACCTGCGCACCAATCATGACATACTTTTTTATCTTGTCATATTCAAAGCTACACGTTAATCGATTATAGCAACCATAAACAACAAACGATGCGATTCCGGCCTCATAGCCGCTTGTGACGTCTATCTCTATCTCTCCAATCGACAGCTTTGTTTTTGCCTGATTGATTACTTTGCCTTCCACTTCGACATGCGCAACCGGATTGGCAAAATTCTGATATTCTTTTTTCAAATTTTCAAAACTAATTTCCGCTGCCATTCTATTCTCTTTCAACTCTTTTGCTTATTTGCTAAGATTCAAAATACTTCCTGCTTTCTGTCCGAAAGCAACTCCACTCTTGCTTCCACCGCCAAACGCATTCATATATGCGTCTTCCCAGTTTCCCATGCTGGAAGGTGATACCTCTGCATCTGCACAAATCAAAGACAATTGCACGTATGCACGCACCGGCTCACCTGCGCTGTTAAACATCGTATACTGTGAGGATACACGGTTTAGTACACCACAGTAGAGCATATTCCCCCAATAAAAAGTAATCGTTCTCGTATAAGGGGAGCGCAAGGCTGCAATCAAGCCTTCTACTTCCTGCTGTACACTCAGCTTTCTGTTCACTTTGCTAAGTGCCTTTCTCGCACCTGCCTTTACGAAATCCGACGCAGCAATATTTGTTTTTGCATTTAAAAAACAGTCTGTAGGTTCCATTCGGTCAAACAACAATCTGACACTGAAATTGATACGCACCGGAGCCGGTTCATAGGAAATATTACCGGATATATCCTTGCTCTTGCTGTCTCCTTTATTAAATGCAGTCGTCTCGATACGACCACCACCATAACCTTCAACATGGATATCGCTGGGGTTAAACTGAACCTCGAAGGTCTTTTTTACGCCTGCCATTGATGCCTCTGATAAATCTAATTTATCAATATTTTTGTTTCCGTTAAGTACATTTGAAATCGCATCACCGATTACTCCCGGAAACATTGCCGCTGTTGTATTATCCAAATTTCCAAATGCATTATCGGTAAGAGACGCAAGGCCACCCGGGGCACCATCGGATGCAGGCACGTTTTTTTTGACTACATCATCCAATTCTCGTAAATCCAGAATCTCGATAATCGCTTTTTCATTTACAAAAAAGTTTTTTACACCCATAGCTATCACCTTTATGTTTCTATCAAATTTCTATCAAATTTCTTTCAAATTCCCATTAAATATTCAGGTTTAATATCGAATTACTGGTTATTTTTGACGCGGTACTTGCGCCCTTGGTCGTACTGGCAACGGCACTTGCTCCAAAAGCCTTCGTAAACGCTTTTTCCCAATACTTATTTTCGTATTTTGCGGTCGGATCTTCCGATTGGCGAATCGAAATCTGAATCTCGCCACGTACCGGATTTCCCCGCGTATTAAACATTTTATAATTCGAATTTACACTTGTAAGTTCTCCTTGAAAGCACATCTTTGCCCAAAAGAAGATGACATGTCGCGTCACAGGCATCGTCAGCAACGCCATGATACCGTCCATTTCATCTTTTACAGAATAGTCGTTCACCTTGCTTTTTATCAAATCTGTCGCTACGCCTGCCGCATTTCCTATCGTTGGTGCCACATTTGATATCATAAACGAATCTTGCGCATTTACCGCATCGAATAATAGCTGGACACTCAATGTCGTGGCAACCGGCTCTGTGTTCTGGCGAAGCTGATTATTTCCTGCATCACCCATTGATGTTGCTCTAAAATTTTTCTGACTTCCTGCCACTGTTTCCATGTATATGCTGGACGGATTGTACGGTACCTCCAACGCAAGATAACCGTTCTTGTGAACGATGCTGTTTTCAGCACCTTGGGTAAGCGTCCGAAATGTCTGCATCACACTCGAACCGTCCGCACTCATTTTACTCAGCAAACTGTCTCTCAAATCATCCGATTTTTTTATCATATCTTCAACAGAAAGCGTCCCTATTTTTTTCGGGTCCGGCACACATAATATCGCTTTTGGAATATTACCTGTCACCTGTCTGCCTAAATCATAAAAAAAATCTTTTGCACCCATTCGTTATACCTGCCTTATTTAATAGCCACGTCTACGTTTTTCAGTTTCTAAACGCTTTTCCAGCTTTGCATATATCTTCTCAGATAATGCACCCAACTCTTTTTGCACACCCTGACGTACTAATTCCGAAACATTTTCTGTTTGCTGCACCATCCGATCCGTATTTATATTCTGATATGTGCGTTCCTTCTGCTCATAGTTTGTCACTGTTTCAGAAGTCGTTTTTACCGTCTGGTTCATCTGACGGTTTTGAATCAGCATCTGTTCAATATATTCTTCATCAATCTGCTGTTCCTGCTGTTTATGTACAAACGTAACATTTGTGCGTTGTCTCTCATAAACTCTTTTCGGAGTCAGTTCTACCGGAATTTTGTCATTCCAGCGTTCAATCATCTCTTTGGTCTGTTCCTGTATCTGCTCCTGCTCCAAATGCACCATCTGTATTTGTTCCTGATGCGTTTGTACGTGATGAATGTCGCGGATTAAAACTCCCATGTCATTGCTCACACCTGACATTTGCCTGCGCAATTCTATCGGAGCCTCCAAATACTCTTTTACCGTCTCATAAACCAGCCGCGTCTCTTCCGGCAAAAGATTCATCGCCTTTTCTAATTCCTGCTGATGCAGTTCCTGTTGCTGTTGACCTTCCTCCTGAAGCTGCTGCAGCATTTCCTGCGGATGCTCTAAAGCCATCAGACTCTCTCTACGCATCTGCTCAGAAGTCTTTGTCTCTCCCGGTTGCTCAAACGATGCCTGTATATGCTGCATCATCTGAATATATCTGCTCTGGTTATTTATGTTTTCACGATTAATTCGAGATATTTCTTCTTCTACCACAGACAAATTTCTGGCATCTACCGTCTGCTGCTCATAATGTCTGTGTTCATCCTGATAACGATATTCCTCTTGTGTTACATAATCCTCTTCAACGGTTTCATTCCATTGATTGATTAAGTTTTGTTTTTCAACATGCTGTATTTCTTTTTCCGGACGAAGCATCGCCTGAACCGTCTGATATTGCGGTGAGTGATAATTCTCAAAGAGTCGGTTCATGATATCTATCTCATGGCGGTCTGCACGGTTATGCTGCACAATATAAGTACGATTATCATCCGTATGACGATCATACCTCGCATTCATCCGATTTTCAAAACGCTTCATCGTATTGTCTGCATTCTGATAAAATGCACGCTCCATGTGATACCAGGTATCACCCGTTCGATGGTTGCGCTCTATTTTTGCCTGGTACACATTATCGATGAAATTCAGCAACGCTGCCGATTTCACTTGTTGTAATACATGTTCTTCGTTCAGTTCTTCCTGTGATAACTGCTGTTCCTCATAGAAATTCTCATGTCGGTAAATAAGCGGTGATGCCTCACCCCGCGCCTCATTCTTCAGTTTGTTCAGCAAAATATTTTGCGTAATGCGGCGCTGATCTGACAATTGCAGTTCTTCGCTCGTTATCACCGTATCGCCCTGACGACGACTGTTAAAATTCTGTACCGTCTGATATATCGCTGCCGTCTGCAATCGATTCATAATCGCTTCATGCAGATGAATTTCCTGTGTTTCTTCCTGTGTATGATGCTGCAATGACCGGCTGTAAGATTCGCTTTTATAATTCTCTACGAGTTGCTTTAATTCACCGGCATGATTCCAATACAGCTTTACCAGCTCTTCCGTATTTTGCAGTTCCTCCGTCACATGAGACACCTGCTTCATAAATTCGTTTACATTCTGAATGCCGAATTTCTGCAGTACATTTGTGATATATACGCGATCCTGATAGGTCAGCTCCGCTGATTCGCGCACCAGAATACGATTTACCAGATTGTTCATGATTTCCAGCTTATTCTCCTGAACAGTGTTCACATTCATCTGCTGAAAAATATTGGTCTGATCACCATCGCCAAAATAATACTCCGGCGGTGTGGTCATTACATGCAACAAATCCTCCGGCTGAAGTCTCTGCTGAATCATCGAATAATTACCGGTGATTCTGTGAAAAAAGCTTTCTTGCGAAGCGGATGTCGGTGCTTTACATTTTAATTCTATTGGTGCTGTAATCGTTAACATCCTTCATCCTCCGCTTCATACTTCCTAGTTTTTCTTTAAAAATTTCGCAACTTCGGCTGCGCTTCTTGTCGGCGGCCATTGTCTGGCTCGTTTCTGCATGATGGGTTTCTTGATTTCGAGCGGGTTTGTCACTGCACTCGTTCCCGTCGTTCCTGCATGTTTCTTTTCACGCTTACCGCCCGGCAAATAATAGCGCTTTGCACGCATCGCCATCACATTTTTGCCCAGTTCGTTCGCATTTGTCTTTGCACTGGAACGAATCGTTCCCTTATAAGCACTCAACGATTTTGAACCGGCGATAAAATACCTGCGTTGTCCCTGCGTCTCTTTCATCGCAGAGCTTCTTCCGCGTTTGTCAGCGCTCTGAGACTCCTCTGTTCCGTTATATTTTCGTTTTCCGGCAGTCTCTTTCATCGCAGAGCTTCTTCCGCGCTTATCCGAGCTTTGCGTTTCTTCTGTTCCGTTATAACGCACCGCTTTACGTTCCATCTCTGCTTTACTCAATTGCTGCTCATCTCTTGTCGCACTTGTCGCAACAGTTCCTGCATAAGTAGACACACTCTTGGAGCCAGGAAGAAAATAGCGTTTTGCTTTTTCCATCTGCTCGCTCTTTGACGTCATCTCCCTGCCACGCTTATCCGCACTGGCTGTGCTTTCCGTTCCGTCATATCTGCGCTGCCCCTGCGTCGACTGCATCGGCATCTTCGTCGCAATTCCGGGTACGCTCTTGTCACCAACCGTTGTAGTTCCGACTTTTGTACCTTTATACTGGCTGATATGTGTCGGAACATTATCCAAATCAGGGTCTACATACATGCGAGCCGCTTTTTCCATTTCACTCTTATTCATAGCTGCTGTACCGAGCAGCTTTTTCTGTGTCGTCGCGCTTGTTTCAGACACACCCTTATACTCTGCTTTTGATACGGACTCGTCAAAAAAGAATCGTTTTGCTTCCTGCTCTAATTCACTTTGCGGTGTCATAACATTTTTTGTAGCAATACCGATTTTCGTCTCACCGGTCTTATAATTTTTCTTGCTCGAAATTTTTTTGCCGGGATAATTGATGATTCGAAGCGGCGTTTCTTTTACCTTGTCATCTACATACATCTGCGCGCGTTCTTCCATCTCGCTCTTTGATAACATATTATCCGGTGAGCTTGCATATTTGTTCGTCGGTCTGCCGTCTGCATCCTTATCTTTCTTAATGTCCCACATCGCCTTTGTCATACCGGTTGACGGATTATCCAAACAAATCATCTCACGGTATGCGATTGTCGTCGTCTCTACCAGAAGACCACCACGCTCTGCATTTAATTCACCGTATTCCTTTGCAATCACCGTGCATCCGGTAAAGGTATAGATGCGCTGCGGCTGTTCCCATCCTCCCGCTGCACCTTCGCCCTGATAGCGACTGACAGATAAGAGCACCGGTAAAATCAAATCCGTACCTAACGCCAACGGATCAAACATATCGACACCGACATAGCGCTCTACCTGAAATGTAAACGGATTTGATATCGGTTTTCGAAGCATATGCACATAATCATTCAATCCACCTTCCTGATAGTGCTCATACTCGTTTTGTCTCTGAAAAACGTGTACTGACTTACACGGTAAATTGTATGCTCCTTCTACCTGCAATGTGAAATTGTAATTAACAAGCGGCGTCAAGCCTTTATTTTCCCAAACTGCAAAATCTAAACCTTGCCAAAAATCCATATACAATTACCTCTCTGTCGAACTGTTTGCTGCTAGTATCATCTGCTCGGTTTCATATCAAGAATACTTTTTTCTTTCGGTTTTTTGGAGGGATTCAAGTTCTTATTTATCTCTGATATCTCACTACACCATCGTCTGCGGCTCATATGGTCAAGCTGCATCACTTCATCCATGCCCCAGTGAAAATAATACGAGATAAAAGACATTTCCCGATAAAGCTCCTCTTTCGGATATAACTTTATCCCTCCTCGGTAAAATTTAAAGGCACCTGAAAAATCTCACCACAGGAAGGACATACGACTTCCATCATGGGCGGCTCGATATCGTTGATTCTCTGATACATATCCTGCAAAAAAGCAAGATCGGCAGTAAACAACTTCTCGATAATATTTGCGCCAATCATCGGAATACCTTCCAGCTCAGTCACTACCTTGCTCAGAATCACAATCGTCAAATAAGAAGGATTGCTCAGTACACGCGGATCTCTGGTCGCACTTATTTCATCTCCTGCTGTCGCCAGACGCATCTTTCCGTGTCTATGAAGTTCTCCGTTACTGTCCATATATCCTTTCGGAAGGGTAAATTCAAATACTGTTTCCATTTTGATCTCCTCGCTTTTTTGTTTTTATCTGATTTTTTCTACAAATGTTCCAAGTTTCCTGCCAAAACAGAGCAGTTTCTCTTCTCCGCTTTGGCAGGAAACCTGTAAACAGGTTTCCTGTAAAGTCCGTATTTTTAGTTCGGAATAATCAATTCTTCGTAAGCAATTTCAACTGACTCGATTGCTACTTCACTTGTTTTTGCATCAAGATCCGGTGCATTGTACTTGCTTACCCATGCATTTGTCAAAATCCATACACGTGTGCCGGTAATGCTGTCTACTCTTGTCTGAGGCGCGCCACCGTTAATGTCGATCATCTCGATCTGTACGTTATTACGAGGCATCTCACCACGAACCTCGCTCACACATTCCTGAATCCATGTCTTAAATGCGCTATCCAGTGTATAACCAAATTTCAAGGTTACATTTCCATGCTTTACAAGTCCGGGAATCTTAACCGGTGCAAGGCTGCTGGCATTTCCCTGACGGAACTCAATTACATCTACACTAGCTTCCACGCCACTTACCTCACTAAACGCTGCGGTTCCACTCACACCGTCTACAGTGACGAGGAAGTTCATTTTAGTCAACGGATACGCAAGATTTTTTCCATCGCTTTCATATGTTGCCATAAGTTATCTCTCCTTTACTCTTTTTCGTTTCGGCCTCTATTACTCTTCTCCGCCACTAGCTTCTGCTGTGTGCTGAGTTACACGGAAGATTACAAATTCTGCAGGACGAGACGGTGCAATACCGATGTTGCAGATTAACTTTCCGCTCATAATGTCATCTTTACTCATAGTAGAAGGTCCAATCTCTACAAAATATGCCTCTGAAGCAGATCCGCCTGCAAGCATTCCGGTTCTCCACATACCATCAAGGAAGGAAGAAATTGTCATGCTGACTCTCTGCCACAATGTCGCATCGTTGGGCTCGAATACAACCCAGTTTGTATTTGCCTTAATGCTCTCCTCCACATAGATGAAGAGACGGCGAACGTTAATATACTTGAATGCGCTGTTGCTGCTGGCAGTCTTCGCACCCCAAATACGGATACCCTGTCCAGGGAAGAAACGAATCAGGTTGATTCCTTCCGGATTTAAGATATCCTGCTCTGCCTTTGTATAATTGGTCTTCAAACCGGTACAGAATACCGTCTCATTTGCCGGAGCTTTATGTACGCCGCGATTGATATCTGTTCTTGAATATACACCAAGTACAGCACCTGACGGCGGAATGAAATCTGCCTTGTTGGATGCGCGGTCAAATACCTGAATCCAGGGATGATACATAGCAGCATATGTAGAATCAATCATATTTCTGTACTCAATCAGCTCTGCTGTCTTGTACATATCCTTCGGCATATCAATGACAGCCACACGGTTCTTTAAGCTCTCGCAATGTCCTACTAATGCTACGATTACTTCCGGAATTGTCACACCGGGAACTGCCATCATGCTTACCAGCTCATTTTCTACGAATGACTGGATACCGGTACGCTTTCCGGGACCACCATCTTCACCGATAAAGGTAGCTGCATTTACTTTGTTCATAGAACCATCGCTACCACCTTCAAGTGTAATCATACCGCTGCTCTGTCCCTCGCCGAGAATCGCTTCTACCGGATTTCCAACGGTTTTCATCACGTCAACGCTCACCTTTACGAGCTCGCTGGATGCTAACTTAGATCCGATATAGTTCGGAGAAGCAGTGTTAAAGCTTAACTCTGTATAATTCTCTGCTTCGTCATTGTAACGAACGCTTGCATCCACTGTAACCAGATATAATACGGTCTTCGGAACAAGTGCATCGTCCACTACTTTTCCGGTAAACGGCTGCTCAAAAACAATCGCATTGTCAAAAATAGATTTAATCTTGTTATACTCGCCATTTACTACTACTAAGTCACCTTCACGGAATCCTTCTACAGATTTTGCGATGTAACCTTCACCGGCTTCTGATACTAACTGCATTTTCTTCTTTGTTACGGTATTAAAGGACATTTGAATGCGATTTCCCCACTTACCTTCATTTGCAGCTTCGATGGTAAGGATACCTGCAGTCTTCTTAGCAACTTTTGCATCTGCAGGGATTACACGTGATACGAAACAACGAGTTCCTCCGTTTGCAAAGAACTGCTCTACGCTGTTCGCAAGATAACGATATTCGCCATGTGTAAACTCGCTCAAAAATCCGCCAAACTGCTTCGTAAAGCTCTTAAAGCTTGTCACCAGTAAGGGAGCTCCGATTGCAGCACCTTTTTCTGCAAGACCCACAAAACCTGCGGTACTTGTTCCTACTCCTTCAATGCTACGAGGGGAATTATCATATTCCTCGACATATACGCCAGGTGATAAATATTCAGCCATTGTATATTTCTCCTTTCATATTTACATTTTTTAATTCTTCATTTTTACGGTGTACGAACCATTGTCTGTCCGGGATAGGTAACTGATATCGCGCCCATCCCATTCGTACACATCACTTTGCAATCACTCGTCAGACACGGCTTTCCGTTTACTAAAACGGTCGGCTTTGTCGGTATCCACGTTCCGGCTGTCACCGGCATACACGGTTGCGGAGTCAGCACACCCAGCGCTGCCGCTGTCGCTGATGCAACCTGCGGATTGGCAAGTGACGAGCACATCCCGAACGGCGAAATGTTTACCATCGGCTGCGCATCCTGTATGGTCGCCACCGGCATACCTCCTGCAATTGTTAGTTGCTGCGACGATACTTGCAAAGTTGACGGTGTCGCTCCAAACGGACATTGCAACACCGCACCTGATACTACGATTTCTCCCATGAACTTACTCCTATTCCAATTCGTTTTCTTTACAATTGTGAAAATCTACCGTTTGGAAACGCCATTCTCCGTTCACACAGTAACGAACCAAATACGATAGAATGGTCGCATTGTCTCTGACTCGAAGTAAGTATTTTCCATCCTCTGATACTTTTCCAAATATCACACGGGAAATCGGTGCATTCACCACGAATGGTTCCTGTAATGGTTGTTTCAGCTTTACCTCATCCGGAGGATTTTCTTTCAAAACCTCAAAATGTTCAAATCGTTTTCGGTCTCCACTGATCAAACCATAGTGAACACTCTCCATATTTAATCTGCCCTGTGAAAGAAACAATTTCATCAATCGTTTTCTCTCATCAAATTCACTAATGCAGAAATATGAGTGTGCGAGGTCTACTGCCTCTATTTCTTCCAGACCTGAAAGGGTACCGGTAAGCGAGAGGAGCTTTTCTCCTTTGCTGTAGTTCTCTGACGGTATCAGGAACACTTGCTTTAGAGGCATCATTTCATCAAGCTTTTCGTACTCTACCAACATTCGGCATTCCTCATAACCAAATACTTTTAGCGTCAAAACGAAATTTTCGCGCCCTGTATTAATGAAAACAAAGTTTCCACTTCCTCTTGGGATGGGTCTGATCTGATTGCCGTTCTTATAAAAGCGTACATCCTTTTCATCTACAGTATTTCCGGTCGTTGTATCGACCAACTGAAGAATAAGGTCTAACTTGAAGCAAATCGTTGATGCATCCACTGAAACTCACTACCTCCTTTCTTCGCCTGTAATGTGCAGATCGAACGAAGCTTCTGCAACGCGAGGCGTATTGATTACCACCTCACTGGACAGGAATACGGGTGCCGCCTTATAGAACAGGCTAATCTGATATGGCTTATTGATTGCCTGCCACACCCTTACCTTTTCCTCCAAACTTATCTTCGCCTGAGACAGTGTAATCGGAGGTTCTTGTGTGTCCAGCCACCTCTGCAACTGGTTTGGCAGAACAGAATTGTTATCATTTACAATCTGTGCTACTCTACCAATGATTTTTTGTATATCCGGTGCCTTTAATCCCATCTGGGAGGAACCGTTGATAAATACCATATAGTACACTCCATATGGTCTTGGCGGTCTTTGAAGCTGTACCTGACCTCTTTGCATAAGAGGCCGCTGTGTGACCTCACTCTCTTCACGAACATCATACAAATACAATCCTACAATGTAATCCACATCCTGATCTGCTGGTGAAGAAATTTCTATATTGTTCGGAGAAGGAATCGGCTCCGGACACATTTTTTCTCGCAGTGTCCGGACGATATATGCACTTACATCCGAAATAATTGTATAATCTGCCATCTAGTTCACCTCGTCTGCTATCATTCTCCGGCAAATGCCTTGTATAACTTCTCTGCCGCTTCCTTTATCTGTTTGGTCAGACATGCACCATAATTCGTATCAATCACATACTCTGCCTCACATTCAAAATACTGTTTTGCAGTCACTTCATCAATGTATGGTGTATCTTGGAACTCTATCTTATAAGTATCCATCTCTGCCTGCGTTCCGTCTGTAAATGTGATTTTATTGCTACCAACTAAGAAACGATATGTCGTTGCCCGTTTTGTCAGTGTCGCTTCCCGTCTCGAATCACTATATACATATCTGTATCCTGACGCATCTGCCATAACAGGTATCGGCAAAAACTGCATTTGCTTCTGTTCCTTAAACTGCGTATACACATACGGATGATTGTTCAGCTTGCATTGTGTAATATATTCTTTTGCCAATGCACTTGCATTTACATTGCTGTGCTTATCAAACAGCCAATCCAACGCAACCGCCGCAGCCAACTGACTATTTGCGTCTAATTCCTCAAACGAACCGCCAAATACCTCTTCAATCAGATTCTTCAGCTCATTTGCAGTCAATGTAGCCGGTGTACCGCTCACGCCGCCGCTACCGGTTCCACTTCCTGTTCCGCTACCGGCACCACTTCCTGTTGTGCTTGCGGCATTTGCTTTGTCATACAAGCTGCTTTCCTTGCTTGCTGCCAGAGCACTTTCCAACGTTTTTTGTGCGTTTTCCTTGTCCTTATCAGACAAGTTTGAATCTTTCAGCGCATCCTTAATCTGGTTCAGTGCATTTTCCGCTCCAAGAATACCAAGTGAATTCAAAGATTCTTCCAAACCGGACGTTTCATTATTATTTATCGCAGCCAATGCATCTTTTAAGATGTCATCAATATTACCGAGCAACGCTGAATTTCCTAACGCCACCTCTGCAGCCGCTTTATCCGCATCAGAAGCAGTCTCTGAGTCTAATATTGCATTTAAGCGCGCCTCTTCTGCTGCAATCTGCTTGCTGACATCCTCTGCAAGCGTCTTATATTGCGCTGCCAGCTCCAAATTATTATCATCCAAAGCTTCTGCCTGCTTATCCTCATATTCCTGCAATTTCTGCTTCAATCGTTCCAGCTCAGACATCAGACTCGCGTCACCGTCTGCAATACCCTGTGCCAACTCATTCAGCCACTCGATATGTGCAGCTATCGAACCTTTTACATAACTTTCAAAGTCATCATCCGGAACATTTTTTTCCTGTGTATGAGACCACGAAATACGCTCCATTGTGTAATTCCATGCATCCGTTGATGACATTCTCGTCTTCTTCGCAAGTATCATCTGCTGTAAATCCGTACGCAGACTATCCAATGTCACCTGTTCGTTTTTCAGCATGTTTTCTAATAAAACACTCGACTTTCCGGCACTTTTTGCAGCCTTATACTCTGCCGAAGGTCCCGCTTTCATCGCATCCTCATAAGCTTTTTCGACTTGCGGTATAAACTCATTTTCAATCAGGCGTAATTCCTGCTCCTTATCGAGCACTACATCATTTTCAATATTCGTCGCATATTGAATCTCGCGAAGTAACGCAATCATTGCACTGTCAACCGTAATCACGCTCTCTCCGCTGGACTTACACAAGTCAATCAATGCTTTATTCTTTTGATAGATATAATCACGTATAAGGGAACCGCCTTCTGCCAGCTGCTTCGACTGGTACTTTGTGTAACTCTTTTTACACTGCTCAAAACTGCTGGTCACTGCTTCTATCAGCATGGTATCTGCGATAAATGCAGCGTTCTCATAGTTGGCCGGCTGATAATTCGCTCCGTTCACATCGTTGAGCAGCGATTCCAAATAGCTTTTTTCCATCTCACTCAACTGACGAAAAACTTCCATTCTTCGCGTTGCATCCACAGATTCCATCAAAGTCGTAACAAGCTGCGCTTCCTCTGTCATACTTGCTGCGCATAACGCTTCATACAGCTTTTGCAGCTCCTGCAATGCTTTGTCACATTCTGTTGTTGTATCATTTCTGACATTCGAACTGAAAAACGTTGTAAGCCGCTCATACAAATATTTGTATGCACCTTCACCCTGACTCAAATATTCGCTTTGATAATTCTGACGAATCGGGTCCAGCTCTGCTAATTCCATCAGCTTGTAAGGGTCCGGTGTATCAAACAAACATACCACAGCACCGGTCTTCGCATCCTTTGTCAAACCGTCTTTTCCGGTATAATGCGTCACCCAAAGATCATCCAGCGCAGACTCTTCTATCGGTGTACCCGCCGCCGTAATATCCGAAAGTCCTTCCGCCTCTGTTATTTCAAACCAGAAACCGTCTGCCAGCTCAGATTTGTAATAAATGCTCTGCTGATTTGATTCTGATGCGGTCGTTACTGCCATTTCATACAATTCATCTGTCAGCGCCAGCATATGCACCAGATGTGTACCAATAAAAAGAACCGAATCCTCTATCGTATTCGACTGCCTATAGGCACGAAACCGGACTGCTTTGCTCTCATCGAAAACTGCGCTTGCCCGAATAGCCGGAATGCTCATCACAAGAACAACAACTGCTAAAGCAGATGCAACGATTGCCATCGTCTTCTTTTTTGTTTTTCTAATGTCTTTTTTCCTGCTCACTTCTCTCATGCCTTTTCCTTTCATTACTGTTCTGCATTTTTCGTGATTTTTAGACCACTCGTAGAGAACTTACCTGTATAAAGCATATTCTTGTTTTCATCATAAAACTCAATCGTCAGCGTTTCTAACTCATTCTGAATCACGGATAAATATTTAAACGGTGACTGAACACTGATATGCTCATTGGAGTACAAATAGCTTCCGACTGCATCACTTCGAATCAAATAATAGGCGATTCCTTCCTCATTATTTGGCAAGATTTTTATCTCAAGCATACCGGTCGTATCATTGACTTCCACCTCATAGGAACCAATCGCATAGTCTTGTGCATGCGTCACCTGATAGCCAACAGTGATTTCCAGCTCGCCACTCGTAGACCGAGGATCTATTTCACACTCGTCCACAAACTCACCTTCGTTGTACAATCGTATGGTGACCTTTTCAATACTCTTTAACGCCAATGCCAGATGTCGAATCACCTGATCTACTTCTGTCCGGTCTCCGAGTTGTATCTCATCACACCACAACTCATAATGTGTAATTTCCCCTTCCAGATCTTCCGCCAATGAAATATTCAGACAAAACTCTTCATTTTGAATAATCTGTGTAATGTAATAGTACGATCCTTTCTTCTCGTCTTCGGTCAGAACACTGTCACCCATCTCTGCCGCCACCGGATTCAACCCACCTTCTGTAAGTAATAGACTTATCGCACCACAGGTCAGTCTGTCAAATTCATACATAGAAGCGGAATAAGTCTGCATCGTATCCATCATATCATTTTGAAGTGTTTCAAAATTTTCTAATGACGACTCATATTCATCGTAGGTCATTGTGCCCAGACGATTTAACAATCGCTCTTTCTCCAATTGTTTTTTTGCATCTTCTACTTGTGATACAATTTCTGCATATGCATTTTTTATAGAAACATAATTCTCAAACGAATCCTCTACCTGAGACGTAATGTCTGCTTCAACTGCCAGTCTTTCCAATCTGGCATCCTGATACGCCAGCGCACAATCATAAAACGCATACGGTTCATCCTCTACATAGCGCGAGCCATCCGTATCTCCCTTAAACCAAAGTTTGGGAATTCTGATAAACAAAATTCGATAAGAACCGTTCCACTGCTCATCAATCTTGTCTAAAAAGGTTTTATAGTTTGCTTTAAATTCACGTGAATTAATTTTTTCACCATTTAAAGCCATCTTATAGTATTTTGAAATCAGACTCATCGAGTTATTGCCAAATTTCTTTGACATCGCCTCATAGTTCGTCATCATTTCCAATTTCGCTGTCACCTCAGTCATACATGCTTCATAATATGTCTGATCATTGTCCAGCGTATATTGTAGCAAATTCGGTAAATCTGTCGTTCGTTTCAAATCGGCTTCTACAAACGGATTTTCAAACCGATAATCCGTCCGTACCTGTTCATTCGCAGTCAATTCTGCCAGTTTCTTTTTCCGATTTGTCAAATTTCTCTTATGTGATAGCAGCTTGGATGCATGTGATTTGCGTTTTGCAACCATCGCATCAATATCTTCCTGCTTTGCCAGCCCCTGTAGCAATCGAATCTGATTTTTCGAAATCGCTTTGTCCAATACATCAATCTGTTCTTCTAGCAACGCAATCTTTTTTTCCAGCATTACAATATCCAGATACACCGTATTGACCTGTTCATAAATTTCGAATTTCACATCCGTCAACTGATGTTGAACGGTATCAATCTCCGCCTGTATTGATAGCGGTTTGAAGTCGAATTCAACGATTTCTGACAAATTCGGATCTGTCGGGAATTTGAATGAAAGCAACGGTGACCAGCGAAAAGTTTTCATGCTCTTTTCTCGCATCGCCAAAGACTTCTCAGCCTGCGCTTTTTTTATTTTCTGCATCTCAAGCTTATTTTCCAATCGTTCGACTTTTGAGCTGTTTTTTAATGCAAGTGCACGTGCCTGTTCCATCGTAAGCACCGGCTTTGCCTGCGCACCTTCTGATTGCTGCACAGACGTCAATGTAATACCTAACACAAGCGAAAACATGATTAAGCATGCCAAAACTTGTCTGATCCTGCGTTTCATTCGTTATTCACCACCTTCCTCGCTCATAATTGAGTAAAATGCAAATGTGCCGTCTCTATCACCACATACAAAGGTATATAGCAATCCATCTTTTCGGAATGAATACAGATATACACCATATGAACGATCCACACTGCTTACAAGCAACGAATCTGTATACTGTTCCACTGTTTCCATCGAAACAGTTCCATACAGCGTCTGTTTCTGTTTGTTCAAATAATTAATTGCGATTGCCTCAGCCAGATTCACAATCGAATTACCTTCATATATCGGTTCTCCAAATGCAGCCTTCAAATCAGCAATCTTTGTACATTCCTGATTTCCCATCTTTATCCGGTCTGACAACACATATACACTGTCTACCATCACGGTATCTTCCAGATTTTCTTCGTTCGTAACACCTGTATAAATCGCATTTATATCCGACAATAATACAACGAACTCATCACCCATCTGGTAAATCGTTCTGGCACCTTTATACGACTCTGATACTTCTGCTGTGGACTTTTCCAGCAATGCACTATATACCAGCTCATCCTTCGAGAAACTGCCTTCGTATACAATTTTGTCTCCGCTGTTGTATAGCTTGCCAAATCCCTCTTTCATACCGCGTGCAAATTCACCCTCATAAGAAATCGTACCGTTTTCGCGATATAACTTTCCGTTTCCTTCGTAGAGATTTCCACTAAAGTTTCCTTTATAGTGCATCGTGCCTTCCGCATAGTACTGTGTGCCGGCACCCTCATACTCATTGTTTGCGAAAACACCCTGATACAGCAACGTACCATCCGGTGCAAACAACGCTCCGTAGCCGTTTACGCCACCTTTTTCCACATTGCCTTCATATGCCAGATAACCGGATTCGCCAAGAATCCGCACCTTTCCTTTTGCGAATCGCAGCATAATATCATCATAATTGTATGTTTTTATTCCGGCTTCCTGATTTTGAGGCATATACATTGATCTGATACTAATCAGATAGATCAAGCTTAGCACACCAATAATAATCACAACTGCATATGCAAGCTTTTTACTGACCAGCCAGCCAAAAATCTCATAATAATCTTTTTTGTGCTTTGGTCTGATATCAAACAACGCAACAAAGAAATCACGAATCTTTGCAACAATTTTTGTTCGAATAAAGTTTGCACTCGTATATTGACGAAATTTAGTGACCAGCGGTGTGATTTTTGCCTTTAGCGAAGCTAAAACTACTTGAATGAGATTATTTTCCACTTCTATCTACCCCTGTCTGCTGTTTCCCTTGGGAATGTATTCCGCTATCCATCGTACCGGAGGCAACAATCCACATCTCCTGTGTAATCCTGATTCAGATAAGACTCACAGGTAAATAAATACCATTTTGCAAGCTCATCTGTCGGCTGTTCTTTCAATACTTCTGAAAAAACACTTCTTGCCAAATAGAAATCATGTTGGTAAAACAGATTCAATGCCTGCTCAAACTTTTCACAAAGTGCCATCTTCTTCGTGCGCTCTTTTTGTGCATACACATCCAGCACTTCATACATGTTCATCTTTTTACCGCTGCTTCCCATTTGAACATATCCGATACAACGCAAAGAGCCATCATAATGTTCACGTTCTTTTACTGATTCAGAAATCACCAGCTTCAGTCCATGCTCTCTGAACCATGTCGCAAAACCTTCGATTTCTTCTGTATCCGGCGAAATCAAAAATGCACTGCTTTGCTTGTTCGTTCCGGCCACACCGTATACAAACGACGAATAATGCAACAACATAGATGCTTTCGAAGATACCGTTCCTTCAAGCGCGTCTTTCTCTCCCAGCTCCTTTAAAAAGTCTATCGCACTCTTTAGCGTATTTGCATTCTGTTCCATAAACAGAAATCTCAGCATCGACAAAGACCCATTACTTGACACAAATACACCGTCTTTTTCTTCCTGATATTTACCGAGCAATGCCAACAGCCGATTCAGCCGGTCTACTTCTACTTCATTTCCGCTTCGTGGCTCAACGGTAGAAATCATAGCCATCGTACCCATAAGCTTTGCCACATTACCGCATTCGACTTCTGTAATAGATGCCTTGTTTAAAAGCTTTTCAATATTTTTGGGTGCGAAACGGTAATAGGCTTCAAATGTCATCAGTTTTGTATAATAAACATTTCGAAGCTTCTTTTGAATCTCGCCTAATGCGTTCCACAAAGCACGCATATCTCTTCCGTATACAACCGGTCGTTCGATATCTGTTTTTCCGGATGCAACAAGCTGCATACTGTGTGTCAATCGATTCAAGTCTGACGATTGCAACAGTAATATTACAACACACACCAAGCTCGCTATCGCAAACACAATCAATGCCGCTACCAAATCCGATTGATAATTTGACAAGTCAAATGCATCATTCTCGTACAACGCCACTAACGCATACTGCTTTTCATCAAAGCTCATTGTTTCCGGTGTAACGGTCAGTATTTGATATCGCTTTCCATCCAGTTCAATCTCACAACTCGTCATTTGACCCGGACGAATGAGGTTCCTAACACCGGTGTCATCTGCTTTAAAATATCGATCCTTTATGGTCTCGTTATTTTTTCCGTTTGCACTGGCAAGAATCACGCCTTCTTCTGCATCTGCCAAAAGTAAATCAACAAATCCGTCTGCAGTCGTATTGATTTTCAACTCATCAAACAGTTCTTTCAATTGCAAATACTCTGACGAGCTATAAAAATCTTTACTGTCAAATCCCTGTTTACTTATTTCGACAACCTGATCCGATACATCATTCAATACATAGGCAAGCCATCGTGTTTTTGACTCTGACTCTAGCTGCATTTGATTTTTGTTCTGAACCAGCACACCGCCAACTACAATCACTGCCAGTACTGCTTCCAGTACAATCGCAGTATAGACCACTCGATTACGGTTTTTCAGCAAAATGAATACCAGAAATATTACCATCCATCCGCTGATGATTGCTATCAGCAAATAAGCCAGACACTCGCCGTTATATTGCATCAACTGACGAAAAGACATCGTGCACTGTGTATAAATAAAGCGAATGCTGTCTTCTATTTCAAACGGTCCTGTTACGAAATCTGCATCTGTACGAACAGCAAAGTTTCCTGCATCGTAGCTCGCATCTACATAAAATCTGCCCGGCTCACATTCGGTGCGACTAAAGCTCTCGATTTCCATCGATGTCAACGCTACATCCTTATCTGCGAACATCTGCAGCGGTATACTGTATATGCTTGCTGCAGCTCCATCCTCAGCCACTGTTGTAAGATACAATTCTGCATCATCAATGGAAAGCTCACACGGTTTTCCCTTATCCTGCAAAGTCAGCAACGGTGTCTGTCGCAGAACCTTCAGATTTTCATCAAATTCCAAAATACAATATGTACCAAATGCGCCCTGCGCGTATTCAGGCTTCACTTCCAACAATGCATATAAGTAATCTTTGAAAGCAACTTCACGAACAAATGCACCTTCCAGCTCTTTCAATTTTCTTGTTGAAACGAAATCCTTCACTTGTCCGTAAAGATCCATTTTATAGATATAGCCTGTATCTTCGTCGTTATCACTTACATACACATCCTGCTCTACGCTACATCCATCATTATCATAAGTATATATACCGTCCGGTCGATGATTCCAAACGTAACATCCATACAGTGCGGTGGCAGCCAGCAACCATATAACACCAATAACTATTGGCAATTTCTTACTCATATGTGTTTCTCCCAAATTCACGGATTATTGAAGTAATGACTCTGTTCCGATTTCCTTAAAGCCATTAAAAAATAGTCTCAACCACGGAATATCACCCCAAATCGCCTGCGTCACAAATGAAACAATCACGATGAGTACTAACAAAACACAAATCCAAAACAATATTCCGAATAAACTATCTCTATTTCTATAAAACCAAGCCTTGCATTTCGCCCACAGACCATTTTTATTCTTTGTAGCAGATGCAATCCGAACATCTTTATACAGCTCTGTAAAGCGATGATAACTTTTCTTTGCGATTTTCTTATCAAGCAACTGATAACTAATCGCCTTTTGTGCAGCTTTCGGCTCCAAAAGCTCTCGCAAAATCTTTGCACATTGTACGGCGCAATCACGTTCCGTCTTTTTTACATCCAGATTTTCTAAATTTATCGTATAACCCAGATACACATTATGATTTTTCGCCAGATGCAACTGCTTCTGTTCCAAAATCAAATACAAAATCGGATACGGAATCTCCGCCGCAATACATGCCAGTAATGTATTGATACATACCTCTTCACACTCATCCAAGGTGTAAGTCGTACCCATATAAAACTTCTGGAGCGAACGCTCTTTGTAATAAGGATACACCAAGACAAATGCACCCTGATCCGAAAAGCTGTCAATACACGATTTTTCTTTCGCATACTCCGAACGATCATATATCGTGAGAATCTTTTTTACCAATTCATGATCATAGATCACTAATGTCGTATATAAGCTTTCTTCACTTGCATTGAGATCCTGACAAACCAGAATATCATTCATCGAAGTCCGTTCAATGACGCGTATGCTTTTTAATCGCATTTTCTGCGACTGATAGATCATACGTCAGCCCTCCTTACGCTTCTTCAAACTCGTCAAGCCCTTTTTTCTTTACAATCGCATACGCATATGTACAAATCGACGGGTAATCAGCGCAATAAATCAAAATTTCGTATACACCCTCTTTTGACGGAGATGTATAAACACCATCCGAGGTAATCTCTCCACTTCCGGGCTCAGTCAGTTCGTATACCAGACTGCAGCTATCCATGTTGTTGTATTTTACGCCAAAGTAATGACTTTCTTTCGTTCCCATTACTACGGTCGGAGTCTCTGCAGCGATGCTCTTTCCATCCAGATTTTCCGGAAGACCCAAATCGTTTCCTGCCGGGAATTTGATTGCTACCCAACGATAAGAAAGCACCAGATACTCTACATTCTGTAACAGCTTCACACCAACAACAAAGCTTCCCTTGTCATTCAATACCTTCACTGCAGTCTCTGTATCCAAGGATACGTCTCTCTCGTTCTTAAACAAATCGGGATTACCAAAAATGGTGCTCTTTGCACTCGCACCAAGCGTCGCATCTTCCATTACATATTCATAACCGATATCTACATAGACATTTCCTTTTCCGAGTCCATGCATAATCTCGCCGGAATATCTGATATCGCCTTTTCTGGCATTGTCCCCCAAGGGAATTTCCAACACGCCGGTCGCAACCTCCGGTACATTCATCCGTGAAGAAAACGGTCGTTCATTCTCGGTCTGCGCAACAACCACCTGCTCGCCACGATTCAGCTCCACTTCTTTCACAAAGTAGTCCATATAACTGTTGCGAAGCATCTCCTGCGCCGGAGCGGTGATGTATTTCTTCACATTCGTCTCGCGCACTTCTTCAATGATATATGCACTATCTGTACGAACCAGGCGCAAATCTGCCAAACGGATAAAATCACTCATTCCGCCGATATTTTTCATTTCCAGACTCATACGTCCGATCTCTCGATTTACAAGCTCTCTCGGCTTGCACGCTGCAAGCATAATTTTCAGTGAAAATCCTGTAACGGTCGTCGCCGCTGCATCATCTACATAAGCACTTGCCGTTCCGCTCTTCAAAATCACATTTGTGTCCACTGCCGCGGTTTCCTGCGTAATCATCCAATACTCACGTTCCAACGTCTCACCTTCTGTGAGCATTACATCTTCAAACCCGATTTCCAACTCATGTGCGCCCTCACTCGTAGCAAATGCCGGCACCTGAAGCACACCGCGATAGCTAAGCTTCTTATTATCTGAAGAAAGCTTCTTCACACGAAGTATCACCTTTATATTTTTTCCTTTACATGCAGTCGCCGGCATCACAAGCTCTACGCAGAAATCATCATCGCTATACAGCACACCGCTCGTAAGGAACTCTGTCTCCATCTCAAACGCATCTGCAATATCTTCTGTATCCATCAAAAACAACTGATATCCCTCATTGATGCGATTATATTCGTATTCGCGTTCCGAATCCTTTTGGTTCACCGCATACACTGCATGAACCTCGTTTTCCTTATATCGCAAGCAAAGACTCACCAGATTTGTCCGCAACTGCTCAAATCCGTCCACTGCAGACAATTTTTTAACAACAGATGAATCTATTACGATTTCACGACCCATATCGTCAATTGCCACACCACTCTCTACCAGCAAAGAGAGGTCATCCAGACTAAATACGCCACATCCGCAAACAATGCCGGAGCCATACATCAGATTATTTACAAATCTTCGCTTGTTATTAAAATAAGTCTGCTCCGCCTGAAAATCTGCACTTGTCAGCATCTTTCCTGCATAATAACGATTTCTTTCAAATGGATATAATTGATTATTGTTCATCTTTGTTCCCCCAACCTTGGTAAAGAATTTTCATGTATCACCATTACATTTTAGCAAATTGTGTAGTACATGTACAACTGTTTTTACAAAAAACATCTTTTTTTATGCTTTTGTCCCAAAAATCTACATGTCATTTTATTTTATCATACTTGCGACGCGCTTTTTTCCGGTGCTGCGCAAAATGTATGAATATCGGCGTGAATGGACAGCTTCTTCTATAGCATATACAATCTGCGGGACACATATGAGTATATTTCTGTTGCTGCCATAACAGATTTTTTATTTTCATCCCGCAGATTGTGCCAAAACCACAATATATGGTTCTTATGTGACTAGCATAACACATAAAAGCAGACAAAAGTTGGACAAAAAATTTCCATTTCCAACTTTTATCTGCTTTTTATATACGCAACTTTTCTTCCATTTACGAATGCATTTCTGAAAAGCGTATTAGACGTCCAGTTTCATGTCTCCGTCTTTAATCATGCCTTTCTTTCTCATAAACTCCGATACAACAAGTGCAATAATCGCCGGCAAAATCACATGCATGATTATAATTTCTGCCAATACCACACCCGGAGCCATTCCGTTTGCAACCATATCCTGATATGCATTGATCTGACCTACAAGACCTGCCGTTCCCATTCCCGAACCGGTCGGATTGTTTGTCATGCGAAGCACACAGGTAGAAAT
>JAGAOE010000064.1 GCA_017623885.1 Eubacterium sp.
TTCTATCCGGAAGTATTAGATCCGGTTACGCATGAAGCATTGGCAGACGGCGAATTAGGCGAGCTGGTATTTACAACGCTTGATAAAGAAGGAATGCCGTTGTTACGTTATCGTACAAAGGATTTGACCAGTATCGATCATAGCCCTTGTGAATGCGGAAGAACTACTCCTCGTATCAGCAAGTTCAAGGGACGTACCGATGACATGAAGGTAATTCGTGGTGTCAACGTATTCCCGACTCAGGTAGAGACCGTATTGTTATCTATGGGCGGCGATATTTCAAATCACTATTTGATGGTTGTAGACCGCGAGAACAACGCAGATGTTCTGACTGTTATGGTAGAAGTAAATGAGGGTGTATTCTCTGATGAAATCGGAAAATTGGATGCACTGAAACGCGAAGTTGGTGCGAAACTGAAACAGGCATTAGGAATTTCTGTTGTAGTAAAATTAGTAGAGCCGATGACCATTCAGCGTAGTGAAGGAAAAGCAAAGCGTGTCATTGATAACAGAGGACTGAATTAGACTATAGGAGGTGTGCGATGATCGTAAAACAATTATCCGTATTTTTGGAAAACAGAGAAGGACGTATCAAAGATGTATTAGAAATTCTGGCAACCAATGATATCAATATCGTTGCGACCAGTCTGGCAGATACCAGTGAATATGGAATGCTTCGAATGATCGTGTCAGAGCCGGAAAAAGCAAAGCGCGTATTGAAAGAAAAGAGCGTTTCTGCAATGTTGACGGATGTGATTTGTATTCGTGTACCGCATGCAGTCGGATCGCTTTATAAGGCAATGAAGGCATTGGAAGATGCATCTGTAAATGTAGAGTACATGTATGCATTTGCAAACGGCGATGATGCGGCTGCCGTATTAAAGACAAGAGATGCACAAAAGGCGATTGACACATTGACAGAAAAAGGATTTTCAGTCTACTCAAAAGATGAAGCATATGCTGCGTGTTCATAGTATCCCAACACTGTATTATGTTAAAGCGTAGAAGCATAAAAGTGTTGACAAACAAAACAGATATGCTAGAATATAAAAAGCCATAAATATAGAATGTGCATATGTTATAAGCGTGAAATGGTTATAACAAAAAAAGATCTATAAAAGGAAGATGTAAAATGAGAAAGCAGATTTTGTCATTGCTCGTAGAGAACACTGCAGGTGTTACCAGCCATATATCAGGACTGTTTAGTCGGCGCGGCTACAATATCGACAGCTTTTCAGCAGGTGAGACTGCTGATCCGCGATTTACGAGAGTCACGATTGTCAGTACCGGAGATGAGCAGGTATTGGAGCAGATTCAAAAGCAGCTCGCGAAGCTGGAGGATGTAAGAGACATAAAGATTTTAGAGCCGGAAGCATCCGTCACCAGAGAGCTGATTCTTGTAAAAGTTCGTGCAAGAGATAACGAGCGTCAGGCAGTGATGAATGCGACGGAGATTTTCCGTGGAAAAATTGTAGATGTGACACGCGATTCTATGGTGATTGAACTGACCGGACAACAGGTAAAATTGGAGGCGTTTTTGGACTTGCTCTATGGATATGAGATATTAGAGCTTGCAAGAACAGGAATCACAGGACTTACCCGAGGCTCCGCGGATGTTACATATTTAGATTAAATTTTAATTTTTAGGGAGGCAAATGAATAATGGAATCACAGGCAAGAATTTTTTATCAGGAAGACTGTAATCTTTCATTGTTAGACGGAAAGACAATTGCAGTTATCGGTTATGGTAGTCAGGGACATGCACATGCATTGAATGCAAAAGAGTCAGGATGCAA
>JAGAOE010000011.1 GCA_017623885.1 Eubacterium sp.
ATTTGTGGAGACACTGAATAGCTATTTGCGCATGGATCGTGATTTTGAAGTGATGGGTATTCAGATTGGTGGAGTCGGCTATCTGCGGAATGTGATAGGAATGACAAACATCAATGGTCTGATGAAGATGATTTCAGACTTCCTGGGAAGTATTTCCGGTAGAAAACGTAAAGTGTTCTACATTGATCAGAACCGTTTTATGATACTGGCAGATGGTGAAAATGCAAACTGGGACATCTTCCGTGCAGTGTTACAGAGACGTTTTTCACGCCCCTTTACATTTGAAAATACAGATTTTAGCTTGGACCTGGCGCTTACACTTTTGCCCAACAAGGAGCATCAGGGTGTCAGAGATGCAGATGACATTGTTCGAATGTTGGAATGTGCGTTGCAGGACGCAGAAGAGTCCGGTGCAGAAATGTCGGTGATTGCAGGTGAACAGGTGCTCGAAAAGGGACGCAGAGAAGGTGAGATTTTACATATTCTGCGCGAGGCAGTGAGATACCAGCGATTCGAAGTATTTTATCAGCCGATTTATAGTGTGGAGAAAAAACACTATTGTTCTGCGGAAGCATTGATTCGTCTGCGTGATGATCGCATGGGTTACATCAGCCCGGAGGAATTTGTTCCGATTGCGGAAAAGCATGGTTTGATTTTGGAAATGGGTACGTTTGTGTTTCGCGAGGTCTGCAGATTTATTACAGAAGAACAATTGTGGGAGCGCGGAATCGAGTTTATAGATGTCAATCTGTCAGTGGTACAGTGTATGCAGGAAAATCTGCATGAGCAATTATTGGAAATCATGGATAGCTACAAATTGCCGTATCACTGTATAAACTTAGAGATTACAGAGACTGCAGCGGTATTGTCTTCAGATGTGATGAAAAACAATATGACAAAGCTGATGGAAGCGGGAATTAATTTCTCGTTGGATGATTACGGTACAGGATTTTCGAATACAGCAAGTATCATTGATTATCCCTTCCACACAATCAAACTGGATAAGTCGATGTTGTGGTCGGCGAATGACAGTGAGAAAGCGATGTGTGCTTTAGAGCATATGATCGGAATGATTAAGTCGATGCATATGGAACTGATTTGCGAGGGTGTGGAAACACAGGCGCAGGCGACGATGCTGGAGCATATGGGATGTGATTACTTCCAGGGCTATTATTATTCAAAGCCGGTTAATGGTAAGACGTTTTTGGAACTCTTGGCGCGTGAGCGTGCGATTGAACTGATGGAGGAATAAGGCTGTGCAGGAAATAAATGCAGAAAAAGCGGCATACTGGCTGGAAAAAGCGAAAACAAGTGAGCGCGGACAGCGTGCATATACCTATTTCAATGAGGGCTACAATTGCTCGCAGGCAGTTGCGATGGCGTTTTCAGATATGATAGATATGGATGAAGCGTTGTTGTTGCGCGCAATGTCGTCGTTTGGTGGCGGCATGGGACGTTTGCGTGAGGTGTGTGGTGCAGTGAGCGGCATGTTCTTCGTGGCAGGTGCGATATATGGATATGGTGAGCCGGGAGCTGCGGGACAAGAGGAAAAAGCTGCGCATTATGCGCGCATACAGCAACTGGCAGAAGCATATCGCGATGTGAATGGTTCGATTGTGTGTCGTGAGCTGTTAGGTTTGACGAAACCGGGAGCTGATCAGCCGACACCGGAGCAGCGTACGGCAGAGTATTACAAGAAAAGACCGTGCGGTCAGCTTTGTATGCTGGCGGCAACGATTTTGGAACAATACATAGAAGAAAATAAGAAATAAGAAAAACCGTCTGTATTTGATACAGGCGGTTTTGTTTTGTAGAAAGATAGGAAGCGTCGGATGTGTTAGGTAGGACACTCCCATCTTCCGCTGGCGCCGCAGGGCAGAACCAGACCGTTGTTGGTGACCGGTAAGCCGATTTCGTTTGCATCGACGGTGCCGTTCCACTTTTTGAGTTCCAATGAAATCATATAGCTGAGAACGGCGGGCTGCAAACCGGTCGTGTAACTATTAATAAGGAAGAAAAGCGGCTCGTCGCTGAGTATTTGTGTACAAAGCTGAATGAGTGGATGAATCTTTTCTTCGATTTTCCAGATTTCGCCTTTAGGGCCGCGACCATAGGACGGCGGGTCCATGATGATGGCATCATAGGTTTTGCCGCGACGAATTTCGCGTTCTACAAACTTGACGCAATCGTCTACAATCCAGCGAATCGGCGCATCGCCCAGACCGGAACTAACAGCGTTTTCTTTTGCCCATGTGACCATACCTTTGGATGCATCAACATGTGTGACACTTGCGCCGGCTGCGGCTGCTGCGATGGTGGCTCCGCCTGTATAGGCGAACAAATTTAAGACACGGATGGGACGTCCGGCATTTTTAATCTTGGCAGAAAACCAATCCCAGTTTGTCGCCTGTTCCGGAAAAAGTCCGGTGTGTTTAAAGCTGAATGGCTTCAAATTGAATGTGAGTGTATGGCAGGCGAGTGGATAATCAATCGTCCATTGTTCAGGTAAATCAAAGAAATCCCAGTTGCCGCCACCTTTTGCGCTGCGATGGTAGTGTCCGTTGAGCTGCTTCCATGTGTGATTCATGGGTGTATTCCAGATGACCTGTGGGTCGGGGCGTCGTAAGATATAACTGCCCCAGCGTTCGAGCTTTTCTCCGTTACTGGTATCTAATACTTCGTAGTCTTTCCATCTATCTGCAATCCACATTGTTTTGCTTCCTTTCGAATTTGTAAATTTAATGATTTAACTATGTAACGATTCAGGCATAAAGGTGCCGGTTTGAGAACGTGCACTTATGACATCTGAATCAGATAAGTAATAACTACTATATTATATATAGAAGAAACAGATGCGTCAAGGCGCGTAGGGAATGAGCGGATGAACAACATTGTATAGAAAAATGTGATTTTTCGGGTTGCATGTTTTGTCATATGGATTGTATTATAATAGGAAGAAAGAGCATGACTTTGTGGATTTGGACAGTGTGAAGAGAATGAATGGATTGTACTTGAAAAAAAACAATAGAATGCAAGGAAATATCTTGCATCTTGAGAAAAATGCATGTATACTCTTATTTGCTGTGGCATGATAGCTGTGAAGCGTGAGGTTGCTGCCCGCGTGGCAGGTTTTCCGTGGAGCGAATGTCAAGTTAGGAAACTGGCGACAAGTCACTGTACCAAGAAACATAGTCTACAAAAAGTAGAAACAACGTGTGAAAGTCATTAGGACACACACGGAGATGTGTACAGTCACCGCTTGTCGTACTGAAATTTATAAGTGCGAAAAGGAGGCGACTTTTTTTATGGCAAGTCAAACAATGAGAATCATCTTAAAGGCGTATGATCACGAACTGGTAGATGCATCTGCAAAGAAAATTATCGAGACCGTAAAGAAGAACGGAGCGCAGGTGAGCGGACCCGTACCTCTTCCTACAAAGAAGGAAGTTGTAACAATCTTACGTGCAGTACACAAGTACAAAGATTCACGTGAGCAGTTCGA
>JAGAOE010000065.1 GCA_017623885.1 Eubacterium sp.
CTGCGTGACACACTTGCCTCTCATGTTGACTCTATCACGACCTATCCGGATCGCGAATATACATCACTTAGAAGCTGCATCGCTGATTATGTCGGCGCAGACATGAATCATATACTCGTCGGCAACGGTTCAACCGAGCTGATTTCACTTATCATCCAAATCGAGCATCCGAAAAAGGCTATGATTATCGGTCCCACCTACTCGGAATACGAGCGTGAAGTCAAGCTGGGCGGCGGCACAACGATTTATTATCCGCTCAAGGAATCCGATGATTTCCAGTTGCAGACAGATGACTTTATATCCAAACTCAACGAAACCATCGATATGCTCGTCATCTGCAATCCAAACAATCCGACCAGTACCTGCATTCGCAACCGTGAGATGCGCCGTATTTTAGATGCCTGTAAAGAGCATGGTATCTTTGTCATGATCGATGAGACCTATGTAGAGTTTGCATCCGATGTGGAAAAAGTCACGGCTGTCGCACTGACCAAGTATTATGACAATCTCATCATCCTGCGCGGTACAAGCAAGTTCTTTGCCGCCCCCGGTCTGCGTTTAGGCTATGCAGTCACCGGAAACCGTGATTTATTAAAGAGTCTCAGCACACGACAAAATCCTTGGAGCATCAGTTCGCTCGCTGCCATTGCCGGCGAAATCATGTTCACGGATCAGGAATATGTGGAGCAGACCCGCTCACTCATCGGCACTGAACGAGAGCGAATTTATCAGATGCTGCGTGCCCATGATGACTATAAGGTATACGAGCCGTCAGCGAATTTCCTTCTGGTAAAGCTTTTACGCGAAGATCAGACCAGCGACGCACTTTTTGATAAAGCAATTCGTCGCTGTATGATGATTCGAGACTGTTCTACCTTTCCTTTTCTCGATGACCGCTACATCCGCTTCTGCATCATGAGTCCGGAAATGAATGACAAATTGCTCGCTTGTATATTAGAATAAACAAATCTAACCAAAAGAAAAAAGATTGCGCAAAAACGCAATCTTTTTTCTTTTATAAAAACATCAAATATTTTAAAATTTAATCTCTTTACCGTTCAGTCTCCACTGACGCATTTCTGCCGATGCAGATAGCAGTAAGTCAGATGATGAATTCAACGCGGTTTCAACAGAATCCTGCACTACTCCGATGATAAATCCGACTGCCACGACCTGATAAGAAACGGTATCCGGAATTCCAAACAGTGAACAAGCCAGCGGAATAAGTAACAACGAACCGCCTGCTACACCGGAAGCACCACATGCAGACAAGGTGGCCAAAATACTGAGAATAATCGCAGAAGGAATATCTACAGAAATACCCAGTGTTGCAGCCGTAGCCAATGTCATGACCGTAATGGTAATCGCTGCTCCGTCCATGTTAATCGTTGCTCCGAGCGGAATCGTCACGGAATAAGTATCTTTATCCAGTCCGAACTCCTCACACGCCTTCATATTTACCGGTATATTTGCCGCTGAACTACGTGTAAAGAATGCGGTAAGCGCACTCTTCTTCAAACATTTGAAAATCAACGGATACGGATTCTTTCTGATACACCAGTATACAAGAATCGGATTTGTCACAAAGAAAATGAACAACATGCTTCCGACTAATACGGCGAGTAACTTTCCGTAAGATGCAAAAATATCCAGTCCATTCTGTGATACAGTCGAAAATACCAGTCCTAAAATTCCAAACGGTGCCAAATTGATAATCCATGACACAACGGTAGAAAGCCCGTTTGAAACATCATTCAAGACACTCTTTGTCGTTTCATTGGCAGCTTTAAACGCCATACCAATCAATACTGCCCATGCAAGGATTCCGATATAGTTTGCATTCATAATCGATGCAACCGGATTTGAAACAACATTCATCACAAGATTTTTCAACACTTCTACCACGCCCTGCGGAGCAGCGGTATCTGTCACTGCATCTACCAATACCATCTCCACCGGGAAAATCGTACTTGCGATAACTGCCACAATCGCAGCAAGAAACGTACTAAACATATACATGACAATAACAGTACGGATAACGCCACCATGACTGTTTTTTGCATTACTGAGCGAGCTAATTATAAGGAAGAATACCAGTAACGGTGCAATTGCCTTTAATGCTCCGACAAAAATATCTCCTAAAATAGCTACTGCCGTCGCCTGCGGTACAACCAGACCCAAAATCGCTCCGATAATCAGACCAATCAGGATACGAATCACCAGACTAATATCCGTCCAAACATTCCATATTTTTTTCATTTTCACATACTCCTATTTTTTATTTTGCAGAAAGATATTCATGAATACCTTTTGCCGCTGCTTTACCTGCACCCATTGCAAGAATAACTGTCGCAGCACCGGTCACTGCATCTCCGCCGGCATAAACGCCGGTCTTTGAAGTCGCACCAGTATCTTCGGTCGCAACGATACATTTTCTGCGGTTAATTTCCAGTCCCTTTGTCGTAGAAGAAATCAACGGATTCGGAGATGTTCCGAGTGACATAATCACGGTATCTGCCTCGATTTCATATTCAGAACCGGGGATTTCTACCGGACTTCTTCTTCCGGATGCATCCGGCTCACCGAGTTCCATCTTTATAATCTTGATTCCCTTTACCCAGCCGTTCTCATCTACAAGAATTTCGGTCGGATTCTGTAACAAATCAAAGATAATTCCTTCTTCTTTTGCATGATGCACTTCTTCCACACGTGCCGGAAGCTCTGCCTCACTACGACGATATACAACATGCACCTCTGCACCGAGACGAAGTGCGGTTCTTGCAGCATCCATTGCTACGTTTCCACCGCCGACAACGACTACTTTCTTCCCTCTGCTGATCGGTGTATCATAGCCTTCCATAAACGCCTTCATCAAATTATTTCTGGTCAGGAACTCATTTGCAGAGAATACTCCGTTTGCCTGTTCTCCGGGAATTCCCATAAATCTGGGAAGACCTGCACCGGAACCAATAAATACAGCCTCAAAGCCTTCTTCCTCAATCAATTCATCAATCGTGGTAGACTTTCCGATAACAACGTTTGTCTCAATCTTTACACCTAATGATTTTACGTTTTCTACTTCTGCTGCTACGACCTTTGTCTTAGGCAGACGGAATTCCGGGATACCATAGCTCAATACACCGCCGGCTTCGTGAAGTGCCTCAAAAATCGTCACATCGTAGCCGAGCTTTGCCAAATCTCCTGCACAGGTAAGACCTGCAGGGCCGGAACCGATGACAGCTACCTTATGACCGTTCATCTGCTCTGCCTTTTTCGGCTTAATTCCGTTTTCACGTGCCCAGTCAGCTACGAAACGCTCCAATTTACCGATAGAAACAGGCTCACCCTTGATTCCGCGAATACATTTTCCTTCACACTGGCTCTCCTGCGGACATACACGACCACAAACAGCCGGAAGCGCTGAAGACTCGCTGATAATCTGGTATGCCTCCTCAAACTGGCGCTCTTTTACTTTCTGAATAAATGCAGGAATATTAATCGATACCGGACATCCCTGTACACATAAAGGATTTTTACAGTTCAGACAACGCATTGCCTCTTCTACTGCTTCTTCCTCATTATAACCTAAACATACTTCCTCAAAATTCGTAGCACGTACTTTCGGGTCCTGCTCACGAATCGGTACTCTTGTCATTCCGTTCATTATTTGTCACCTCCACAATGTCCGCATCCGCCATGATGGGTATCGCCTTCTTCTAAAGCAAGCTTTGCTCTTCCCTCTTCGGTCTTATACTGCTGCATTCTCTTCATTGCCTGATCAAAATCTACCAAATGACCATCAAACTCCGGTCCGTCTACACATGCAAACTTCACTTCGTCGCCTACGATCAAACGGCACGCTCCACACATACCGGTACCGTCTACCATAATCGGGTTCATAGAAACGATGGTCGGCAAATTCAACTGCTTTGTCAATACACAGACAAATTTCATCATAATCATCGGTCCGATTGCCACGCACTGATCATAGGTCACGCCTTCATCATATAATGCCTGTAACTGTGCAGTTCCGACACCATGGAAACCATAGCTTCCGTCATCAGTACATACATAGCAATTCTTTGACACCGCTTTCATCTCATCAATATAGAATAACAGCTCCTTTGTACGTGAGCCCATAATAACATCTACATCTACTCCGTGCTCATGTAACCACTTCACCTGCGGATAAACCGGTGCTGTTCCCAGACCACCTGCTACAAACACGATTTTCTTTTGCTTTGTCTCTTCCAGATTCTCTTCCATGCAAAGCTCAGAAGCACATCCCAAAGGACCTACAAAATCCTGAAATGCCTCCATTTTATCAATATCTCTGAGCATACGCTCGGTCGTTGCTCCAACAGCCTGAACAACAATCGTTACCGTTCCTGCTTCACGGTCATAATCACAGATTGTCAGGGGGATACGTTCTCCCTTATCATCTGTCTTAACAATTACGAACTGACCAGGCAGACAGGACTTTGCACAACGCTCTGCCTTCACTTCCATCAAGAAGATCTTATCGGCCAAAATCTCTTTTTTCACGATCGGGTACATACTTTTTCCTCCATTCATCAATTCTCTTAGTTCAGAGATCCGGTAACTGTTTCGTACCTTCACAGTTACATGATTAAATTTATTTATGCTTCTGAGAGCACATTACTAATATAATAAAGTAATAACGTAGATTTTTCAACGAATTTTCTCATTTTTCGTCAAAAAATTAACAGTTCGGCAATTTGCCGAACTGATTAATCATTCTCAACTATTCAGAGCCAGCTCTCAATAATCGAATTCATATTTTTCATATGCATTGATGATTGTTGTCTTTCCATATTCCTGAATACGCTCACGGTTTACACCATAGTTCATGTGCACATGCCCATGTACCATATAGCGCGGCTGGTAATCATCCAACAATTTCCGCAGGCATTCAAATCCGATATGCGTCGGGTCCTCTGCATCTCCCAGACCACGCGCCGGTGAATGCGTCAGCAAAATATCAAATCCGCCTTGCTTTTTCAACTGTCTGCGCAATTTGCGAATCCGATGTTCCATTTCGCGTTCTGTGTACTGATCCGGTCCCGGCTTATAGCGTATACTGCCTCCGAGACCTAAAATCCGGACTCCCTGATAGTTGTAAATCATATCTTCGATACAGACACAGCCGCCCGGTGAGCGCTTTCCATGTGTCCGGTCATGATTTCCGTATATGTGCAATATGTCTGCCTTGGAATACAAACCAAGGTATTCCAAGTAATCCGGTTTCAAATCGCCTGCCGCAAGAATCAAATCAATCGAGCGCAAATAATCTCTATCCAGATGCTCCCACAATCCTTTCGATTCCACATCTGCCAATGTCAATATTTTCATACGCCACTCTCCCGATCGTTCTCGGCCTCATCCTGTGCCAAATCACCCTGTAGCAATACAAGTGGCAATGCATCTTCTTTTAAGTCACTAAAGGAAGGCACACTTCCCTCTACATTGTCTAACAGCCAATCCATTTTTACGATTTGGTTGTAACTCATCCGCTCATCTGCCCGCTGCTGGATATTTCCTTCATTGTCACGCAGTTCTGTGTCGAACAGCTTAAAGCGTCCCTGTTTTATCAATTCTGACATAACAGAAACCAAACGTCTGGTCTCTGACGGCAGCTTATTGGAACAAATCAGTTCTGTCACACCGGCAGACATCCCCCACCAGTAATTGATGGCGCGATTCTTATTCTCATTGGTGTCCGTCTTCCACGCATCATTTCGAATACCCTGTATAATCTGCTCATAGAATTTGCCCCAATGGCAAACTGTCGTTGCTATACTATGTAACTCCTCGCCAACGCGCTCATACAGTCCGAATCTGCGATCCGGGTGCTGCGGCACAATAAAGTCCTTATCCGAAATATAGCGAATCGACGAATCCAATCGCTCCTGCGGCGGGACATCACTCTTTAGCGATGACCATGCCACTTGTATTTTTGCCTTCGGATTTGTCATCTTCGCGCCCAACGCAAATGCATTGATATTTGACATCGTACTAAAAATCGGATAATCCGCAATATAACCGATTCGATCCTCTCCGGACAAGGAACCGGCAATCAGTCCCAGCAAAAACTTCGTCTCATACATACGACAATAATATGTACGAATACTGTTGTACGTCGAATTCGTAGAACAGTTTAAAATCTTCACCTCCGGGTGTGCCACTGCTGCTTTCAGACTCGCCGCACTCAGATACGGAATCGTCGTAAAAATAATCTGATGTCCGTCCTCGATTGCCTGTTCCAGTATATCCATCGGTGAAAACAGATATTCCGCGTGATAATAAGTGCTCGTTTCAATCTGATCGCCAAATACTTCCTCTATGTGCATACGTCCCAGTTCATGTGCATATGTCCATGCAGATGTCTGCGGTGTCTTTCCATAGATAAAAGCGATTCGCAGCTTTTTATGCGTACTTCCTGACAAAAACGGTATACGCTTAATGAGTGATACATTCGGCTGTTCCGTAGGCACCAGCATCAGCTTCATCGAACGATCCTGTTGCTGGGTCATAAACTCACGCCAGATACGTGCGATTTCGTTTCTAAGCTCATCATCCGAACGGAACGGCAGTTCTTTTCGTCCGTAAACACGTAAATATACAAGAAACGCATCCCCGGTCGTCACCTTCAGACGATCTCCGCCATGCTCCAAAAACAGCTTTTCAAAACGTGAAAAATCACTGCTGAGCTGCTGCTTTTCATCACTTTCCCAAGGCTGTTTCCATGCTTTTCCATAAAAAGAGCACAATTCCTCATAGGCGCCTAATGTTGAAAAATCCAAGAAACACAATTTCGACGCCTCATAGAAGTCCACGTATTCATAGTAAATACGGCTTTCCAGCTCATCGGTCTTTTTGGGAAGCAGACGAATCACGTTCGCCGTAATACTCGCTGCCTCTACATATTTTAAGACACTGACACGCTTATTTCCTTCCTGCACATAATAGCGCGTCATATACTCATATGCCAAAATCGGATCGCGAATTCCTTCCTCCATCTGCGCTTCGTATAAATTACTCCACTTTAAGGCAAATTCCGTCGTCTCCGCCAATAACGGCATAAAATTGTTTGCAAAGGAATTTTTCCGCCCGCTGGTTTTTGTTCCGGCTATTTTTGCAATCGGAATATCCACAATTCCAAGCGGCTGTTCACCGCAAATCTCTTCACGCGAAACAAATTCATCCAGCGCAGGCAAATACGGATATTCTCCGTTCGCCACTGCTGCTCGTGATACTCTCTGCGCTATTTTTCTGGCTGCACTGTAATCTTCTATTGCCATTGCTTTGTTCTCCTACTTATGAGAAATAAATCAACTCGTCCTCCGGCTTTTCTGCTGCGGTCACTTCAAGTGCATGTAAAACCGGTCCTTTTCCTTTATATTCCATCGCAAACTCATATGCCATTTCTGCTGTCACCCACACCCAGGAACGATGCTCAATCGATGCAGCCTGTGCATATTTGCATTTAAATCCGATGAACTGTATATCGTCTGCACAACAGGTCATCGCAAAACGTCCCGGTACAAACACATCATTTTTCATCTTTCCCTTTGGTCTGTATACCAGTGCCAGATATTTCACCTTTTTGCCGACGTATTTTTTCGGATTGTCCATCGCATCCATATAGAAAATTCCATAATCCGCATCCGAAATCTCTAAGAAATCTGCGTTTATATCATAAGGCAACTCCTCATCCAGATTTTCATCCAGCGAACCATCCGTTCTTTCATATACAATCTGCGCTTTTCGATTTTTTGCCTTTACGCTACGTCTGAATTTTGCTTTCGGTGTCTCATCTGTACAACGGTTAAAAATCACCACATCAGAGATAAAGAACTGCTCCAGCATCATCGCTCTCATATTATTCAAATACATTTCATAGGTCGTCGCATCCACCGTCGTAAGTGTCTGTACAATGGTCCAGCCGTCCGGCGCATCCATCTCTAATAACGGCGCAAGCTCCCACGTTCCGTTGTATTCAATAAACACCTGATCCGGATGATACTTTTTATGCAGCTCGTGAAATTTTTCCTGACAAATCTGACTTTCGTCCTCCAGATATACGACATCTGCACCGATTGACGAAAGCTTTGCCTGATCAAATTCCACATCTCCATCCTCACAAAGAATAATCAGGGTTTTTGCTCCTTTTGCAAATTCATTCTCGAATAAGGTTTCTGATATGAGCGAAGATTTTCCGCTATCCATAAAGCCTGTAAATAAATAAACAGGTATTTCTTCCATTTCTTTTCTGTCTCCTTATCGCAATCCAAACAACTGTTCCAGTTCTGTCTCCTTCAGCTCACAGCCAATCACACACAACCGACCTGTATAATCCGGCTCTCCATCACGCACCTCATACTCACCGGGAACCATATCAAAATAAATCCAGCCGCCTTCTGTATTTTCTACCATACCCTTTGCACGCAGAATTGTTCCGTAGAACTCATCATCGCTCAGCGTCTTTAAAATCTGTTCGATTTCTGTCTTCGTATACTTATGCGGTGTTTCTTTGCCCCAGCTCATAAACACTTCATCCGCATGATGGTGATGACCACATGTACATACACCGTGTTCATCATAGTGATGCTCATGATGTTCATGATGTTCATGTCCACAGCAGCAGGTTTCACCATGCGCATGGTCATGATGGTGTTCATGCTCCTCGTGATCGTGATGATGGTGTTCGTGACCTTCATGATCGTGGTGATGGTGCTCATGCTCCTCATGATCGTGATGATGGTGTTCGTGTTCCTCATGATCGTGATGATGGTGTTCGTGTTCCTCATGATCGTGATGATGGTGCTCGTGTTCCTCATGATCATGATGATGGTGCTCATGCTTCGCATGTTCTTCTGCCATCAGCTTCATTTCCAGCGAATCCTGTCCTTCTATAACACGCAACATTGCTTCTCCTGAGATCTGATCCCAGGGAGTCGTGATAATCGCTGCTTTTTGATTCAGCTCCTGCATCTGTTTTACACATAATTCTAACTGCTGCGGGGTCGCATTCTGGCTACGACTCAAAATAATCGTCGTCGCATACGCAATCTGATTATTAAAGAATTCGCCAAACGCCTTCATCTGTTTACTTGCTTTCGTAGCGTTTACCACCGTAATCAATCCGTTTAATGTCACATCGTGTGTCTGCTCCACATCTAATACTGACTTCATGACATCCGACAGTTTTCCCACTCCGGAAGGCTCGATCAAAATACGGTCCGGATGATATTTTTCAATCACCTCATTCAGATTTTTCCCAAAGTCTCCGACTAATGAGCAGCAGATACATCCGGAATTCATTTCCGTAATTTCAATACCTGCATCTTTCAAAAAGCCACCGTCGATACCGACCTCACCAAATTCGTTCTCAATCAGCACGATTTTTTGACCCTGAAACACTTCTTCCAGCATTTTTTTGATAAACGTTGTTTTTCCGGCTCCTAAGAAACCGGACACAATATCAATTTTTGTCATTTTCCTGTCCTTCTTTCTGCTTCAACTAACAATCCACTTTTCCCTATTCACATTACATTCGGACGGTAACATCTTACATGCGCTCAGGCGCCGAAAATCCAAGTACATCGATACACGTTTCCAGCACGCCTCTTGTCAACTCCAATAATGCAATATATGATTTCTGTAATGCAACATCTTCTTCACTTAAAATCTTTGTCTCATGGTAGAAGTGATTCAGCGCGTTCGCCAAATCATACACGTAGGCACAAATCCGATGCGGCGCCAGCTCTGCAAATGCTGACTCGATTATACCGTTAAATCTCGCCAACTCAAGCTGCAACGCTTTTTCGCTCTCTGAATGCGCTTCTCCTACATATAAGTTTTTCCGCTCATTTCCGGCCTGCTCATACTTATTTAAAATCGATTTGATACGAACAATCGTGTAGAGAATATACGGACCGGTATTTCCTTCGAAAGATGTAAAGCGATCCACATCAAAAATGTAATCCTTTGATGCCTGATTCGACAAATCGCCATACTTTACAGCCGAAAGCGCAATCTGCGCAGCCGTCTGACGTGCGAGTTCATCATCCATCTGCTGATTTTCTTTCTGATTTGCAACAATTTTTTCATACATTGTCGTCTCTATATCAGTCAGCAGAGACTCCAGTCTCATGACACCGCCATCTCTTGTTTTAAACGGCTTGCCGTCCTTTCCGTTCATCGTACCAAAGCCGAGGAAATAAAGCTGTGTATCTTCTGACACAATGCCGGTCTTTTTCGCACAGCGGAATACCTGTGTAAAATACAAATCCTGACGCTTGTCCACCACATAGATAATCTGATTTGGATGGAATGCTTCCATACGCTGTACAATCGTTGCAAGGTCTGTCGTATTGTACAAAGACGCGCCATCTGATTTCAAAATCATGCACGGCGGAATCTCTTTTGCATCTGTCTCTTCTTTGACATCAACGACCAATGCTCCCTCGCTAATATACGCATATCCGCCGTCTTTCATACGACGCACCATCTCCGGAATATACGGCTGTGCATCGCTCTCGCCCTTCCAGAGTTCAAAGGACACATTCAGCTTTTTGTAATTCTTCTTCAAATCGTCAACTGATACCTTTATTATATGATTCCAAAGTGCCTGATAGCCTTTATTTCCATGCTGAAGGTCATACGTAGCCTGCATCGCTTTTTCTTTATAACGCTCATCTTCTTTTGACTTTTTGCTGGCAGTCGGATAAATTTCTTCCAGCTCTGCAATTGTAAACGGCGGCTCCTCCGGATATTCTCCTACATGTGCACTGTTAAAATACGGCAACTGCGGTTTACGGAATTTCAATTCAGTAATAATCAGACCCATCTGCAGTCCCCAGTCACCGAGATGCACATCACCAATCATCGTATTTCCAAGGAAAATACCCATACGCTTGATACTTTCTCCGATGACTGCTGAACGTAAATGTCCTACATGCAGAGGCTTTGCCACATTCGGTCCGCCGTAGTCAATCATGATGGTCTGCGGCTTTTCAACACGTTCGCATCCGTATTTTCCGCTCTCGGCATCCATCGACATCTCTTTCAGATATTCTGCCAGATATTTTTTTGCCAGCTTCAAATTCAGAAATCCGGGCTTTACCGCACTCACTTCTTCAAACATTGCATGTTCACGAATCTGTTCTGCAATCTGTTCTGCAATATCAATCGGCGCCTTTTTCTCCTGTTTTGCCAGTGCCATTGCGCCATTGCATTGGAATTCACACAAATCCGGTCTGTTCGAAACCGTTACTCTTGCAAATTTTTTTTCGAATCCGAGTGCTTCAAACGCATCCTCCATCGTCTGGGTGATCTGGTCTAATAATTTCTTCATATCTATTTCCTTTCCTAATCGTTTATTTCTGCACACAAAAAAAACGCCTAGCGTTTTTTTTGTAATGATTATTCGATATCAACGCCCATTTCAAAACTCATCTCATCCGGCTGTTCCTGTACTTCCGTATGCTCAATCAAGTCTCTCAGCGCATCGTCTTTTTCGGCAAGAATCGCATTGATCTGCCCTTCATGTTCGAAATCCGCACCGTGTGATCCATAACTTCCGGAGTAGGAACCGGTCTTTTGATTGTACGAAGCCTCTACCTCTCGTCGTACCATCTCGATCTCTTCCTGCTTGCGCGCTTCATCCTCCTCTGCTTCACGCTGTAAACGCTCGATAATCTCTTCCGCCTCTTCTTCCTCCGAAAGTTGTTTCTCCACTTCTACTTTTTTTCTATTTCGGTCAGATGAACGCTGTGACGAATCCGATGTATCTGCTTCAGCTTCTTGTTTTTGCGCTTCTGCAAGCTCTTCCGGTGTCATATAGTGTACATTCCACCATTTCACGATACTATGCTGTATTTTTTCTTTTTTATTTCGTTCTTCTATTAAATCTTTCATAGCACCCATTATAAATGATTCCAATAAATAATTCAACCGAATTACACTATCAAAAAATAACAAAACGCAAAAGTTCACATCCGTCCCAATTGCTTCGCATAAATTTTTTGAAATCCGTACACACTTTCAATAGAATTTTTCGGAGGTATCATGTCCATGTCTGCTTACAAAGTTGAAATATGCGGTGTAAATACCGCCAAGCTCCCGATTTTAAAGGAAGAAGAAAAAGAAGCCCTGTTTGCCCGTATCAAACAGGGTGATGCTGCTGCACGCGAAACCTATATTCAAGGAAATCTGCGCCTTGTGCTATCTATCATTCGAAGATTTTCAGGTCACGCTGACAATATTGACGATTTATTTCAAATCGGATGTATCGGTCTCATGAAGTCAATCGATAATTTTGACCCTACTATGGGGGTCAAATTTTCCACTTATGCAGTCCCTATGATTATCGGCGAGGTACGACGCTATCTGCGGGATAATAACAGCATCCGTGTCTCACGCTCTTTACGCGACACCGCTTACAAGGCCATCCACGCAAAAGAAATCCTGATGAACCGAACGCAGGAAGAACCCACCATAGAAGAAATCGCACAGGAATCCGGTCTTACCAAAGAAGAAATCGTATATGCACTTGATGCAATCCAAAGTCCCCTCAGTCTCTACGATCCGGTATACACCGATGGCGGTGACACACTCTATGTGATGGATCAAATCGCCGACAAGAAAAATAAGGAGTCCCGCTGGATTGAATCCCTATCTCTCAACGATGCTATGCAGCGGCTCGGAGAGCGCGAGAGCTATATTATCCGTTTACGCTTTTTCGAAGGAAAAACACAAATGGAAGTCGCACAGGAAATCCACATTTCCCAGGCACAGGTATCACGCCTGGAAAAATCCGCTCTCAAGCATATGAAAAATTATCTTTCCTAATCTATTTAAAAAGCAGCGTATGTGTGCATACGCTGCCTTTTATAACTTATGAGCTATTCGTCTATTTTTACCGCTCCCATTTATCGCACATCGAATTAATCTGATCTGCAAAGCGTGCCAGCTCTTTATTCGGCAAGCCTTCACATTTATTAATAACCGTAAGCAAACGCTGACCTGCCGCCAGAAGACGCGCAAATACATTGCTGGATGCTTTGCTGGAATTCTTGGTTTTCTTCGGAACCAACATGCGCGAGCCTTGCTTAATGCATGCATTCGTAAACAAATCATAGATATCTCCGCTAAACGGAGCTGCAGTCTCATATCCCAGCTCCTGATGCAAATGCGCTGCAAAATGCTCTGTCACTTTGTCATCACCATGTACAACAAATACACGCTTCGGCGGATGCTGTTTAAATGCCGCCGCCCATTCCACCAGCTTTTTCTGGTCTGCATGACCGCTAATGCCCGGCAAATTCACAATTTCTGCCCGCACTTCAATCATTTCACCAAACAGTTTTACTTCCTTCGCACCATTTAACAACGCATGCCCCAGTGTTCCCGGCACCTGATAACCGACAAATAGTACCGTCGAATCTTCGCGCCACAGGTTATGTTTCAGATGATGTCGGATGCGTCCTGCTTCACACATACCGGATGCAGAAATGATGACAACCGGCTTTTTCAAAAAGTTAATCTGCTTACTCGCATTGCTGTCTACCGCAGTTTTTAGCCCCGGAAACAGAATCGGATTGATGCCTTGATTTATCAGCTCTAATGCCTCATCACTAAAACACTCCCGCACATTTTTATGAAAAATGTGCGTCGCTTCGATCGCTAACGGACTATCTATGTACACCTCGAAATCTTCAAATTCCGGAAGAAGAAATTCACTTTTTATTCTCCGCAGGAAGTACAATATTTCTTGGGTTCGTCCGACTGAAAATGCCGGAATCACCAAATTTCCGCCTCTCATAAAAGTCCGCTTAATCACATCTGCCAAAGCCGGTGCAAAATCTTGCGGTGTCTGATGAATACGATCTCCGTAAGTAGATTCCATTATCACATAATCCGCATCCTGTAAAAATGTCGGTTGCTTAATCAGCGGTTTGTTTCCCTGACCGATATCTCCGGAAAATACCATTTTTACTTCCCGTTCTTTTTCCGTTACCCACAGCTCGATGGAAGAAGAACCCAGCAAATGCCCTGCATCCACAAAACGAATTTTCAGTGAAGGGTCTACCTCCACAATTTCTTCATACATACACGGCGTAAAATGATTCAATACCCCTTGCACATCTTCCATCGTGTATAGTGGCTCTATTTGTCCTCCGCCGGAACGCTTTGCTTTTCGATTTCGCCACTCTGCTTCAAATTCCTGAATATGCGCAGAATCCTTCAACATAATCGTACACAGCTCATACGTCGCCTGCGTACAGTAAATGCGTCCGCGAAATCCATGTGCATACAATAGCGGCAATAATCCGGAATGATCAATATGTGCATGTGTCACCAGCACCGTATCCACTGCTGCTGCATTGACTGGAATCTCCTGATTCACATACAAATCCGGTCCCTGTTCCATTCCACAATCTACTAATAAATGCTTATCCTCGTACTGTAAAAAATGACAACTGCCTGTCACCTCATGTGCGGCACCTAAAAATTCTAGTAACATACCTATGCCCCCTTTTTTCTAAACCCAAAACACCCCTGTTTCTTATATCTATTTTATCACTTTTGATCCGTTATTCATAGCGTACAATTTCTTTTTTCAGTCGTTTCATGATTTTTTTTTCTAATCTTGAAATATACGATTGCGAGATTCCGAGCATATCTGCGACCTCTTTTTGTGTCAATTCTTTTCCGCCCGGTGTCTGAAGTCCAAACCGCAATTCCACAATCTGACGTTCTCTGGCAGACAACTGTCCGATTGCATTTCCAAGCAGCTTCTTCTCTACTTCTGACTCTATATCTTTGGATATCACATCTTCGTCCGTTCCCAAAATATCTGACAAGAGCAACTCATTTCCGTCCCAATCCACATTTAACGGCTCATCAATCGATACTTCCATACGCGTTTTACTGTTTCTTCTCAAATACATTAATATTTCATTTTCAATACAACGCGAAGCATACGTCGCAAGCTTGATTTTTTTGTCCGGATTAAATGTATTGATTGCTTTGATCAGACCGATTGTCCCTATCGATATCAGATCTTCGACACCCACTCCTGTATTGTCAAACTTCTTTGCGATATAAACGACCAGCCGAAGATTATGTTCGATCAGCTCTTTTCGCGCTTCCGCACTGTCATCCGCCATAAGCAAAATACACTCCAATTCTCTATCCGGTGCTAACGGCGGCGGCAATACTTCTGCCCCACCAATATAATGTACTTCCCGCTCCCGTTGAAACAGCATGGTATACAGACGCGGTATCATCTTTAGTTGAAAGCGATTCGGCACACTCACTTTTATGTACATGTCACGATCCTCCCACTGTCAAAATGTATCCTTTTCTATTTTCGATTCCAATCTGCAGATAAAATCATCTGATAATCTTTTCCCTCAAACAGTATATCCTCTGCCGCGCCGACAACGACCGGCGCATAGATTTTTCCCTTGTATTCCATTTTGTCAATACTCCACACTTGCAGTAACCCATCTTTTCTCCCCAATGATACATATGGAATCAACCGGCTATTTTCTTCCCTGACTCCCAAACAAGTTAGTTTTGTGCGCGACAAGAGATGCACCGGCTCGTGTATATAAGGGTCCACGAGTCGGTTCCCTGTGTCCCACAGCCCTAAAACTTCCACACACCGTCCACCTTGATATAGTCGCAATGAAAAAAGCTGTGTATCATTTCGTATTCGGTGCGCTTCCAGAAGCAATGCAAGTATCATCACCCCTGCGCCAAACATCAATCCGAACGGAAACCACATGGTTTCCGGCACTTTTCTCTGAAACATATGTAGCATGCCACCCAGCACAAGCGTCGCAAAAAAACTCCATAAAACAAGTCGCATGTAAATACCTGTTTTTTGTGGCCGGTACAGAAAAAAAATCAGCAATAAACGGAATATCACACTCCCTACCGCAAACATCCCCGTATAGCCGTTCAGCACAAACCACATCGTTTCTGCTCCTGCTGACAATGCAGTCATCCATAGAATTCGTCCGACCGTCCGCTCCTGTTTCATCCAAATATTTACAAAAATAGCGGTCACCAGTCCCACTAAAAATGTACGCATCCACAGCACATCTATGTATATCGTTATCTCCACATACGCAAATCCTCCTGTTCCTGTCTTCACATCATCTCTTCCGACTAACATTGTAATCGAACGTCTCTGCAAAATATGTCAAACGTTGGAAAAATTCTGAAAAAGAATCTCGATTTCGAGATTCTCCGCCTGCGGCGGGTCGCGACAAGCGACATATTTCTTTTCCGCCGCAGTGCGATCCTTGCGGAGCATTTTTGTTTCATAGGAACTCTCTATACCTTCACACATTAATACAACAAGGTCTTTCCTATGAAACAAAAAACTTCCCACAAATGAATTTGCGGGAAGTTTTGCTTCTCATTAATAATATGTTATCTTCTGCTGTTTTTTAAGAATGTCGGAATCTGAATATCTTTCTCCGGCACACTGCTTTCCGGACGCTTCGGCTTCTGAATTCCTGTAAAGGTCGGATTCACCGGTGTCGTAGGTGTTGTGCCTGCAGCGGCCGCTGTACCTGCTCCGGCTCCTAATGTACGTGTATATCCCGTACCTGCTGCACCTGACAGTCCGGCACGACTTGTAAGACCACTATTCAACTGACGTGCTGCGGTCGCTGCTGACGCAGACGTGGTAGTCGTATACTTCATACCGCTCATCAACGGAGTCGTCGGCTGTTTCTTAACTGCTTCCAAACCGGTCGCGATAACGGTAATCTTCACCGTATCAGTCATGTTCTCATCGAACTTCGCACCGAAAATAATATTTGCATCCTCTCCGGCCAAATCCTGTACATAGCTTGCTGCCTCATTTGCATCAACCAATGAAATCTCACCGGAAATATTGATAATTACATGTGAAGCGCCGTTAATGGTCGTCTCAAGCAACGGACTCGCAACCGCAATCTTGACTGCCTCAAGTGCCTTGTCATCTCCGTGAGCTTCACCGATACCGATATGTGCCAGACCCTTGTCCTTCATGACAGTCTGTACGTCTGCAAAGTCTAAGTTAATCAATGCCGGCAGGTTAATCAAATCGGTAATACCCTGTACGGACTGCTGTAATACTTCATCCGCCTTCTTTAAGGCATCCGGCATCGTCGTACGACGGTCTACAATCTCTAATAATTTATCATTCGGAATCACAATCAGCGTGTCCACACTGTCTTTTAAGCGCTCAATACCGGAAACCGCATTTATCATACGCTGCTTTGCCTCAAATTTGAACGGCTTTGTCACAACTCCGACGGTCAATATACCCATATCTTTTGCAATTCTGGCTACAACAGGAGCAGCACCTGTACCGGTACCACCGCCCATTCCGCAGGTAACGAACACCATATCCGCACCCTGAATCGCATTCGATAAATCATCAACACTCTCTTCTGCTGCTTTCATTCCGATCTCAGGCTGCGCTCCGGCGCCAAGACCCTTGGTCAGTTTTTCTCCAATCTGAATCAATGTCGGTGCTTTACATAATGCCAATGCCTGCTTGTCTGTATTTACCCCTACAAACTCTACACCGCCAATGTTTTCATCGATCATTCGGTTTACCGCATTATTTCCGGCACCACCGACACCTATCACTATTATTTTTGCATTATTGTCTACCGCTGTACTCGTAATCTCTAACAAGAGCTCGTCCTCCTCTATCTTCTATCTTCACACACGTCCCAAAACGCACACATATTATCTCATACTTGTAACCATTCCACACTTTTTAGTTACTCATACTTTATCTTATACTTAACAGTTTCCATATAATCCTAATCATATTTATAATAGTATTTCTTTCAAAAATTATCAACCCATTATTTTTATTTTTTATTTTTTTTAGGCTCAAAAATAATGTCTGTCGTTTCGCTTGTCCAATTTTCCAGATGAAGCGTTCCGCTTTTTCCTTCTAATTGAGGCAAAATATATTGCAAACGCATGATTTTCTGTGTCAAATTATCTGCGTTTCCGACCTGAATCGTTATCTTATCACAGAATACTGTCATTTCTCCTGCTGCTTCTTCATAGCGCATACTATCCGCTTTTATTTCATATTTTTGTAAAAGCTGCGTCAACGCCAGAAGATTTTTCAACGAAATATCGTTTGCCAACGGCAATTTCTCATAGAGCACCACCGAATCACAAACCAGACCTTCGATTTTCGGAACATCTTCTATGATTTTTTGAGACGTCTCTACTACGAACCCATCCTTGTCAAAATAGGCATTTTGGTTAATCGCGCTAATGTATAAGTAACCTAAAATTCCTTTTTCATATACCTCGACACTCAGCTCATGTGGGTTGGTAAGACTCATCCCTACCTTCATCGAATCTACAAACGGCAACTGTTCTTCCTGAAACAGTCGATACTTTAAATACACATACAATGTACTCCATGAATAGTCATCACACAATACAATGTCTTCAATCTGTGCATCCGTATATAATTCATTTCCTACTACCGTAACCTTTTGTACCGTATACACCTGCGTAACGAGTACGACTATTAACGCGATAAAGCACACACTCATCGAAAGAAGAATCAAAGTGTTACGTCTTTTTTTTCGCTTACGCGCGATCTCCCTGCGTTGTTCTTTAATCATATCCATTCTCCGATACTTCCGGTTCAAATACAATTCCCCGCGATACCGAAAGCGCCAGACCCATCTCTGCCATCAAAAACACAACAGACGTACCACCATAACTGAAAAACGGCAAGGTGACACCGGTGTTTGGAATCGTATTTGTAACAACCGCAATATTTAAAATTACCTGAATCGCAATATGTGCCATAATTCCGGTCACAAGCAACGATCCAAACAAATCTCTCGCATTATTTGCTATGACCATAAAGCGCCACAACAAAAGTAAAAACAGCATTATCACACACACTGCCCCAAACAGTCCCAGCTCCTCGCAAATAATGGAAAAAATCATATCGTTTGGTGCTTCCGGGACGAATCCTAATTTCTGCATGCTGTTTCCCAGTCCTTTGCCAAACAAACCGCCGGAACCAATCGCATACAGGCCTTGCAACGTCTGATAACCTTTCTCGAACTCTTCCGGATGAAACCACATCTGGATTCGCTCACTTCGATAGCCTGCTGACGGTAAGACCAAAAAGAGTGCTGCTCCGAGAATGCCGACTCCGCCGACCATAAAAAACTGTCCGTATTTCGGACTCGCCACAAAGAGCATCGCAACACTGATGCCCAGTACAATCAGCGCCGTACTGAGGTTGTTGTAAGCAATCAATCCAAAAATCGGAAGTACAAAGCAAACCAGTATCTTTATTATCGTAGAAAACTTTGCCATTTTACGCGGAACTTTACAAATCAAGCACGAGAGAAATACAATCAGCGCCAGCTTTGCAAACTCTGACGGCTGAAATTCAAATGCCGTATTGGGAATTCCCAGCCAACGTCTGGAATTGTTATGTTCGATTCCGATGCCCGGTATCAATACCAATGTACACAGTCCCATCGCAACGATGTATGCGAGCAGACCAAATTTCTTCCAGATTCGATAGTCAATAAATGTGATGAAAAACATTCCGACCAAACCCAGTCCAAAAGCAAAGCCCTGTCGTTTCAGATAATGCATGGCATCACCTTTAAATGTAATCTGTGCATCATATGCACTGGTACTATATAACATCACAAGACCAAAACAGATCAAAAAGATGATAATAAACAGCAGACTATAATCAAAATATCTCGTTTGTCGCTTTTTTTTCTGCTGTCGTGCCATAGCGCTGTCCCCTCCTGTCTTTTTTATGCAGTGTTTGTTTCCTTTTATTATGATCTTCTATCGTTACGATACATTTTTTGCAGCCAGTTCACGTACCATGTCTTTGAACATGCATCCACGCTGCTCATAGCTTTCAAACATATCCCAGCTCGCACATGCCGGCGAAAGCAATACCGCATCGCCACTCTGTGCAACCTCATAGCATATATTTACCGCTTCCTGTAGCGAAGATGCAAATACATAGTCCTGAAATCCCAAGCGTTCGCATGTATCTGCAATCTTTTGTGCCGTCTCACCAATCAACACTAATTTCTTTACTTTTTCTCCAAATGCACAAATCCAGTCTTCATAATCAGACTGTTTGTCGTAGCCGCCGCCTATCAGGCATGTCGGTCGGTTCATCGCACGGATTCCCTGTATCGCCGCATCCGGATTTGTGCCTTTCGAGTCGTTGTAATATTTTACTCCTGCCACTTCGGTCACATACTCTATTCTATGCTCGACTGCCGTAAATCTGACTAAGACCTCTCGAATTTGCGCAAGTGAAACACCATAGCTATACGTGATGCCGACTGCCGCCATCACATTTTCATAATTGTGTTTTCCGAGAAGTTGCAATTCATCAACCTTGCAAACCAATTCTTTTTTTCCGTCGAGTGCCAGATAAATCGCATCATCTTTCAAATAAAGTCCCTGCTCCAGCTCACGCTCACTGCTAAAATACACAACCCGCAGACGCGACTGCAATTGCTCACCAAACATACGAAGCACTTCATCTTCATAATTTAGCACACACACCTGACCCTGCTGCTGACCTTCCGTGATGCGTTCTTTTGCCGCAATATAGTTTTCCATCGTATGATGGCGGTTCAAATGATCCGGTGTAATATTCAAAATCGCAGTCACCATCGGTGCAAAATGCTCTACGGTCTCTAGCTGAAAGCTGGAAATCTCAGCAACTGTCACAGTCTTTTCTGTCATTTTTGACACCATACCGGTATACGGAATTCCGATATTTCCAACCACACACACATCTTTCACTGCGTGTTCCATAATCGCTCCGGTCAGCGCTGTCGTCGTTGTCTTTCCGTTTGTACCGGTAATTGCCAGCACATCTCCTTTCGAAAATGCATACGCCAGCTCTATTTCACCCCAAATTTTCACGCCATTTTCACGCAACGATTCCACCATCGGTAAATCGGTCGGTACACCCGGACTCAATATCGCATAAGCATACTCACGCATCCGTTCGACCGGTAAATCTCCAATCAATATCCCGCAAGCCGCAAACGCTGCTGATTTCTCTCGTATAGCTGCCTCTGTCAGTTTGCTGTTTCCATCAAAAACATCAAATGCCAGCTTGTTTGCTGCCAAAAGCTCTGACGCGGCAATTCCGCTGATTCCGGTTGCGACTACCAAAATTTTTTTATTTTCCGGATTCATCTGTACTCTCATCTCTCTACTCCTTTACAATGCGACATATGCCAACAGGCACAACAATGTTGTCACAATCGAAAATACTGCTACTACGCGCGTTTCTGACCATCCGCAAAGCTCAAAATGATGATGAATCGGCGCCATGCGGAAAATTCGTTTTCCGTGTGTCAGCTTAAAATAACTAACCTGCATCATCACGGATAAAATCTCAATCCAATAAATCATTCCTACAATCAATATAAAAATCGGCAACTGCAGCATATACGCCGTCGCAGCCACAAAGCCGCCGAGTGCAAGCGAGCCCGTATCACCCATAAACACACGTGCCGGATATACATTGAACAACAAAAAGCCAAGTAATGCGCCGACAACCGCACAAGGAATCGGTGCAATACCACTCTTTGTTCCGATTGCAACGACTGCAAAAAATGTTGCTACAAGAATTGTCACACTGCTTGCCAATCCGTCCAATCCGTCCGTGAAATTCACGCCGTTTACCGTACCGATAACAGCAAGAAACATGACCGGGAATGCCAGCCAGCCCAAATTCAAATACTTTCCACCGCTGAAAGGTATCAGCATCGTCATCGGAATCTCTGCCCAGACAAGATAAGCGGCAAACACACCTGTCACCACAATCTCGCAAATCATTTTCTGCCAGGCAAGCAAACCATCCGATCTCTTTAATACAACTTTCAGATAATCATCCAGAAATCCGATAATTCCATATCCGAGTGTCACAAACAGAATCGGAATTATTTGCGGATAATCTTTCACAAATAAGAGGCTCGCAGCCGTAACTGCAAGTAAAATCATTAAACCACCCATCGTAGGCGTTCCATTTTTTACCTGATGAGATGCCAGTTCCTCTCGCTCCGTATTTCCCACTTTCAACTTTCTCAAAAAAGGGATAACAAACGGTCCCAATAGTGCACTGATTGCGAATGCAACGAGTACAGAAAAAATACATGTATTTATCATAACGATTCTTTTTCGCAGTTGTCGCTACCGCGTTCAACTGCTATTTCTCCTTTCCGGTGAAAATATGTTTCCAACTAACCTAGTATACGTTATTTTCATTCTCAGTGCAAGGCGCGATCTCCAAATATGGAAGAATATCTTCAAAAATCTCTCTTGCCACAGGCGCAGCTATGGTTCCCCCATAATAGATTCCCTGCGGGTCATGTATAATCACCATTACCATAATTTGCGGATTTTCAGCCGGTGCAAATCCCAAAAAGGAAGAAATATACTTATGCGCACTTCTCGGAAGTGTCTGCGATGTCGCAGTCTTGCCTCCAATGGAATATCCTTCTATGTAGGCGCGAATTCCGCCTCCTTCTGATACGACTGTCTCCAACATCCGCTGCATCTCTTTTGATGTTTTTTCAGAAACAATCCGATCCGATTCTCTCAAACGATAATCTGTCGAGAAATTTCGCACCGTCACACCCTCCGGCGTTTTTGCTTCCAACGCAAGATGCGGCGTCACACGCAGACCACCGTTTATCAGCGAAGATGCTGTCGTCGCCATCTGAATCGGAGTAACCTGAAAGCTTTGTCCAAAAGATATCGTTGCCAACTCTACCGGTCCGACATTTTCTTTTGCATGCATAATCGTCCCTGCTTCGCCCGGCAAATCAATTCCTGTTTTCTGCAACAGCTTAAATTGTTTCATATATTTATAGAAATGATCCACTCCGAGGCGCTGTCCTACAGAGATAAATACCGGGTTGCAGGAATTTTGCAGCCCCTGTATAAAGCTTTCACTTCCATGCCCTGCCACCTTATGGCATCGAATTCTCCGATCCTCCACCATAATATATCCCGGACAGTGAAAACCATCCGAAGCTGTCACCACGCCCTCCTCCAGTGCTGCGGACGCCGTCACAATTTTAAATATGCTTCCCGGCTCGTAGGTATCGTTCAGGCATTTATTTCGCCACATCGCATTCAATGCCTCAGTCTCCGTTTCTCCCGCTTTTGGAATATAAGCTCCTTGCAGCTCAAACGGATGGTTCAAATCGAATTCCGGTACATTTACCATCGCATACACCTCTCCATTCGAAGGATTCATAACCAGAATTTCGACACTGTCCGCACTTTTTTGTTCCATGACTTTTTCTGCCGCCTGCGCAGCATACATTTGAATATTATAATCCAGTGTCAAATATAAATCATTTCCATTGATCGGTTCTGCCCTGCGTTCTCCCACACCCTCCAGTTCGATGCCTCGCGCGTCGGTAAGCGTTAAGATTTTTCCCGGTTTTCCCTGCAAAACATCATCATACATTACTTCAAGACCGATAATTCCCTGATTATCTCCACCGGTAAATCCCAGCACTTTCGACGCAAGTGAACCATACGGATAATAACGTTTATAATCCTCATCGATTTTCACGCCGTCCAATCCCATATTTCGAATTTTGTCCCCCGTTTCTATCGGTACATTGGATTTAATTCGCTCAATCGAGATGACTTTTTCCACGCGTTTTCTCACAGTTTCTTCATCCAGCTCCAACAACTGTGAGAGCACCTGTATGACCCGTTCCGGTTCTTTGATCTGACTGTGAATCACGGACACAGTACACACCGTTCGGTTGGTCGCCAATAGCACTCCGTTTCTATCATAAATATTTCCGCGCGCCGCTTTAATCACACGCTCTCGTTCATGTATGTCCTGCGCTTTTCCTCCATAATATACGGAGCCCCACACCATCAGATAGACCAGACGCCCAATCAGAAATGAAAGTCCGAGAAATATTACCACAAACATGAGCACGATTTTTTTTCGCGTATGAACCTTCGTCCACTCTTCCCGTTCCATTGAATTTAAAAACCTCACAAAAGCAGTTGATATAACTTATTACTGCTTTTATGAGGTTATGCTCATTTTGTCACGTTTGCTCCGGCGTCGGTTCTTGCGGTGCAGTATCCTCAGGAACGTTCTCTTGCGGGTCACTGCCTTCCGGCGCTGCCTCTGCCTGTGTTTCTCCTGTTTGTCCTTCTGTTTCTTCTGTTGTTTCGCTCTTTTTCGGAACATTCAGATATGCGCTGAGCGCGGTATAATAATCCGTATCTTCCGGCAGCATCGCATCTTCTGAAACGACTTCGTCCTGATAAATATTTAAATACGGTAACGACTCTTCCAGAATCTCACGCGCCAGATTTTGCGCAAATGTACTATGCGCCTGATCCTCCACGTTTGGTTCATCAATCACAACATAAATCAGCAATTCCGGTTCATCCGCCGGCAAAAATCCGATAAATGACACCAGGTAATTGTTTTCATCCTTGGTTCCACCGACTGATTTCTGCGCGGTTCCGGTCTTTCCGCCCATCGAATACCCTGCCACTTTTGCATAACGTCCGGTTCCTTCTGAAACGGTATCATACAAATAGCTTCGGATCTGTGCACTCGTCGCTTCTGATACCGTCTGTTTAATCAATACCGGCTCTATCGTTCGAATAATATTTTCATTCTCATCCAGTATCTTTGATACCATATGCGGCTGATAATATTTTCCATCGTTGACAAGCGAACAAAACGCACCCGCCATCTGAATCATCGTCACGTTAAAGTTCTGTCCGAATGAGTTCGTCGCCAAATCGACGACTTTCATATCTTCCGCTTTATGCAACAGTGAATCTGTACGCGCCTCTGCTGGCAAGTCAATGTTCGTACGCAAACCAAAGCCGAACAGATTTTGATAATTACAGAAATTGTCTACGCCGATTCGATAAGACATCTGCATCAACGCATCATTACATGAGTCCATCAATGCCGTCCGAAGCGTTTCTGTTCCATGACCGTTTCGATTCACACAGTGAATAGAATGACCGGATATTTCTTCCTTACCATCACATTCATAGCTCTCATTGCCCGTCAAAATTCCGGTTTCCAGTCCGCACGCCACGGTAAAAGGCTTCGCAGTAGACCCCGGCTCATAAGTCGTTGTCACACAATAGTTCGTCCACAATCTATCACGCGCATCTGACAGCTCCTGTTCTGTCATTGCTTCGATTTCTTCTGTTGTATACAGCCCTTCCAAATTCCACGGATCTGTCAAATCAAATGTCGGATACTGTGCCATCGCTTTCACTTCACCGTTTTGCGGATTCATAATCACGACACCGATCTTGCTGGCTGCCGGTCCTTCCCGGTACTGATTTTCAAATGTATCACAGTATTCCTTGATTTTTTCCTCTGTAATACTCTGCAAATTTGCATCCAGTGTAGATACGATGGTATCTCCGTCCACTGCATCACGCACTGTTTTTTCCAAATCATTATCTGAATTCAGATAACCATAACGTCTGCCGTTTGTTCCGCTGAGCACATCATCATAATAACGCTCCAATCCGACCATTCCTACATTGTCAGAACGGGTAAAGCCAATCACCGGGCTGGCAAGCGCACCGTAAGGGTATGAACGAATATAGTTCTTTTCAAACCACACACCTTTAATATAAGGATTTAGCTTTTTGTCTTCGCCTTCCTTCTCTGATTCCAGATACGTAGCATCGACAAATGCTGACATTTCCTCATAACTGATTTTCTTTAGAAGCACATTATACTGACTGTTCGGCTTTTCTGCCACCAGTGCGCGAATCTCGCCTTCGTCCAATTGCGGATAGCATGAAAAAAGCGCTGTCAGCGTAGGTTCCAGATAGGGCTGCTTTCCGCCCACCTCACTTGTGAGCACCTTACAATCCAGTATCACATTATACACATCCATACTGGTCGCAAGAATCGTCCCCTTCGCATCGAGAATATCTCCCCGTCGATAAGGAATCGTCTCACTGTCATACTCCTGCTGTGACAACACAATTTTTTCATATGTGGCACCCTTGACATATTGAATATACATAATACGCCCAATGAGTACCCCTAATAAAACGGCAATCATAAGAAAAAGAACCACCAGTTTCTTTTTCATACGAATCGTTATTCTTTTAATTTTTCTCGTTTTTTCCGGTCTTTGCTGCCTATTTGTCAAAACTTATATTTCCTACTTTAATCAGGTATTTCACCGTACTGCGACATGAAATCTGCATGATCGATTTCATAATAAACAATCTGCTCTGCACTCGGATACGCCATACCAAGCACTTGAATCGCTTCTGTCTTTACATCTGCGAGCTTCACAGATGTTGCCAGACGTTTTTCCGTCGCATCATTATCGGTACGCATCTGATTCACAGTCGTCTCCAATGCTGCGATTTTTTCCATACGCATGGTGATGTCTGACTGTAGTTTAATATAAAACCCAGCTGTAATGCAAGTCACAATTGCAGCGATTGTCAAAAATGTGACATAACCCACGTTCATGACCAGTGCTTTATCCTGATTGCGGCGTGCAATCGCACGCTGTCTACGCCGTCTTTTGCGTTCCAGCAGCTCCCGCTCTTCCTGCTCTTTACGGCGTTTTTGCTCATTCTCCCAGTAGTCCGGCATTGCATCCATGCGCCGAACCGTATTTCCCGCTATATATGTTGTTTGACCACCCGAACGGTAGTAATCTCTTCTGTAATTTCCATTTGACTCTCTCATAACGATTCCCCTTTTTTGCAGTTTCTCAAACTGCCAAATCTTTATTTCTTTTCAAAGACACGCAATTTCGCACTCTTTGAGCGAGAATTTAACTCCAATTCCCCATCCGTGGGTAAAATCGGTTTACGCGTGACCACCTTGCCCTTTGATTCATTACCACACACACACATCGGAAAATCCGGCGGGCAAGTACAAGGATTTTCATTTTTCTTAAATATCGTCTTCACGATACGGTCTTCCAACGAATGAAACGTAATAATGCAAATTCTGCCACCAGGATTCAACAGTTCTATCATCTCATCCAAATGCTCACGCAACACATCCAGTTCGTGATTGCATTCAATGCGAATCGCCTGATACGTACGTTTCGCTGGATGACCACCGGTCTTTGCGACCTTTTTCGGTATCGCCGCTGCAATGATTTCATTGAGCTGTCCGGTCGTCTCTATCGCTCCTTTTTCTCTGGCTGCCACAATATGCTTTGCAATATTTTTCGCAAATCGGTCTTCTCCGTAGTCTCTGATAATCCGGTACAGCTCTCCTTCGCTGTATTCGTTTACAATCTCCCGCGCACTCGTCTTTTGTCTTTGATCCATGCGCATATCTAACGGTGCATCTTCTGCACGATAGGTAAACCCGCGTCCGGGTGTGTCCAACTGAAAAGAAGACACGCCCAAATCCAGCACAATTCCATCCACTCCATGAATTCCTATACGCGCCAGTTCATCTTTCATATTTGCATAATTGCTGCGAATCATCGTCAGCCGTTCTTTATAAGGCTCCAGTCTGGCTCCTGCTGCTGCAATCGCGTCTGCATCCTGATCAATTCCAATCAGTCTTCCATTCTCATCCAATCGTTTCAGCACCTCAGATGCATGTCCGCCACCGCCGAGTGTTCCGTCTACATAGATTCCATCCGGCCGAATATTCAGATTTTCAATCGTTTCTGACAGCAACACAGAGAAATGATTAAATTCTATCTGAGTTGCTTTTGCCTGATTTTGTTCCATCTATCCGTCTCCCTCGTTTCTATTTTTAAAGGTTTTAAAAGCTAAATCCGAGCTCTGCCATCTGTTCTGCCACTTCATCCATATCATCAAAATTGCTGCTCTCAATCCACCGGTCTTTATTCCATATTTCCACACGGTTCAGCACACCGGCCGATACGATATCTTTTTGTAAATCCGCATGTTCACGCAGATTCGGAGGAATCAGAATTCTTCCCTGTTTGTCCACCTCACAAGTCGCTGCACCGGCAAAAAAGAAACGCATAAACCGACGTGTCTGTGCATTTGAAGGCAATTCTCTAAACTTCTCTTCGATACCTTCCCACTCGCATTTAGGGTACACAAAAAGACATCCATCGAGACCTTTGGTCACGACAAATTCTTCTCCCAACTGTTCACGGAACTTCGAAGGGACAATCACTCTTCCTTTTGCATCTATGCTGTGGTTATATTCGCCGGTAAACATTCTGTGTCCTCATCGTACAATCGTAGTATCTATGTATCGGACCTTGCTCGTGTCCACTCCTCTTTTCCACGTGCATTGTTTATCCACATAGTTGTGAACTTATCCACCACATTCTACCACTTTTATACCACTTTCCTCCACTTGTATCCCTACTATACTCTCATTTCACGAAAAAATCAATGGAACATATGTTTTTTTTGCCGTTTAAAGAAAAAACTAACAAAAAAACACAGAGCCTGCCGACGCCTGTCAGCAATCTCTGTGTTTTCTCTATACCCTATTTTTTTCAATGAATTTCTATCAGTTGCTCTAAAATCGCATCCACTCGCCTGCTGCACTCCATACACGCCTGCGAGTTTAGTCCCTGCGAAATGCTATGATTCAGTTTTTTCCGCTC
>JAGAOE010000066.1 GCA_017623885.1 Eubacterium sp.
TGATGATCTATTGTTATTATGACAAAGAAAAGAGCCCTGCGGTAAATGCGAAAAGGAGAATTTTGTTTGTGCGTCGAATGAAGTTTTTCGGCAAAGAAAGCTGCGAGAAAATCGTAAAAATTGAAATTGATTACAGCAGTCTTGTGCGAAATCTGAATAATATGAGTTATCAGTCTCCGGTATATATTTGCCGGGGCAATCAAATCCTGCTGTCAAACAGCGGACACAGCAATGTGGGTCAGGATTTTGAAGAATTTCAGATGCAGCAAGAGGTCGGATATGCGACAAAATTGAATTTGTATGGCAGCAGCCTGGATATTTATATTCTGAAAAATGAGAGTGATGTTTTGGCACAGGGAATTGCAAATGCGCCGTTAATTCTTTTTCTGTTTGTCGTTAATATTGTACTTCCCTGGATGTTAATACGTCTGATAAATCGCTCATTTATCGTGAGAATAGAGGAATTAGGAAAGGCATTCGAGAGTGTGAACAAAGACAGTCTGATGCCGATTCCAAATGTGCGGGGTGGCGATGAAATTGCTATTTTGATGAAAAATTATAACTGCATGGTGAAACGAACAAATGAGTTGATTCAGACGGTATATAAGGATAAACTAAAAGAGCAGGAAATGGATATCGCAAGACAAAATGCAGAGCTTTTAGCATTACATAGTCAGATTAATCCGCATTTTCTCTTTAATGCGCTGGAAAGTATTCGTATGCACAGTATATTAAGACAGGAATACGAAACGGCGGATATGGTAGAGAAGCTTGCGATCATGGAACGACAAAATGTCGATTGGGGAACCGATTCTGTAGAAATTAAACGTGAAATGGAATTTGTAGAGGCATATCTCGGATTACAGAAATATCGTTTCGGAGATCGTTTGTCTTATGAACTGGATGTGGAACAGGAATGTAAGGAAATCAGAATTCCAAAACTGACGGTTGTTACATTTGTAGAAAATGCCTGCGTACACGGTATAGAAAGTAAAACAGCACCGGGATGGATTTTTGTGAGAATTTATACGGAACATGAAGAACTGTGCATTGAGGTCGAAGATACCGGAGACGGACTAAGCGAGGAGCAGTTAGAAGAACTGCAGGATAAGATGCGAAATGCCAGTATTGAACGCTTGCAGGAAAAAGGGCGTGTCGGAATGCTGAATGCCTGCCTGCGAATTAAGATGGTAACAGATAATCATGCGCATTTTAGCATGGAAAGTGAAAAAGGCGTAGGTACGACGGTGCAGATTCGTATTCCGACAGATAAGCTGAAAATATAGTACGTCAAAACAAAAGGAGGAAGTGGAATGCTACGTGTATTGCTGGTGGATGATGAACCATTTATTGTACAAGGATTGACGGTGCTTGTTGACTGGCAGGCAGAAGGATATGAAATCGTGGCGACGGCAGCAGACGGCAGGGAAGCGCTGGAATATTTGCGCGAAAATCAGGTAGATTTAATTGTTGCAGATATAAAGATGCCGTTAATGACAGGAATTGAACTGTTGGAGAAAATTCGTAAAGAAGAAATCTCAGATGCCTATTTTGTGATTTTAAGCGGTTACAGCGACTTTGGGTATGCACAGCAGGCAATCCGTTACCGCTGTATGGATTATGTGTTGAAGCCGGTAGAAAAAGAGCAGTTGCTGGAGATTTTAAGAAAAGTAGCAAGTATGTCAGAAAGCCAGAGAATTAACGAACAGAACAATCAGAAATTTGAGCAGGCATATTTTGCAAGAAACGTAATTGCATTGCTTTATGGCAAACACGATGAAATGAACCTTGAATATGTGAAAAATCATATGCGCTTATCGGAGGGGATTCGTTATATTGACATTGAATTGTGTATGCCAAAAGAGATGGATGAGTATGAGGATGGTGAGCTGCGTCTCTTGCAGCGCAAATTGTATCAAAGCTGTCTGGATTTGTTAAAAGAGGATGAGGGACATTGTATTTTTGATGTGTCTTCAGATGACAAGCGCTATGATATCGGATTTATTTACTGTGACTATATGGCGAATATGCAGGGCGTAGCAGAGCGGGAATATCTGGAAGGCTTTTTGAAAAGTATAGAAGCGGTACTGGGTCATCCGATTCGTATGATGGTAGGAAAGCGTGTCGCAGACATTGCAGCGGTGGCAAAATCTTATAGTGCGGCCCGTGCACTCATTTCTTTAGAAGCATTTCGGGAGAAGAAAACCATTTATTATTACGAAGATGAGATGCAGGTGAGTCAGGGCGGTATCGTACTGTGTAAAAATGGTTTAGACGGACTCATACATTCCATTGAGCAGAATGATAAGATCCTGATTCGTAAAAAAGTCGAGGAGCTTCACGAAGAAATGAAGCAGATGGGAGTCGCCGGGGATACGGTAAACTTAAATATCAATTATTTGCTGTTTCAGTTGATACATCTTGCAACCGAGCAGGATGATTGTCTGAACCAGGAAGAGATTCTGCATCATATCAGTGAAAGCTCTTTTGAGGAAGGAATTATGCGCGGAAGTCGTGCCCATTTGTCACGCTTCGCATTAGAATACGCAGATTATCTGGCACAGCTTCGAAAAAATGTTTCGCGCGGCGTATTGGCAGAGGTGGAGCGCGAAGTACGGGAAAATTATGCGGCGAATTTAACGCTGCGGGAGCTTAGCCAGAAGTACTATGTAAACAGTGCATATTTAGGACAATTGTTCCGTAAAAAGCATGGGGAATCTTTTAAGGATTATCTGAACAATTACCGTATCGAGCAGGCTGCGCAAAAGCTTCTTCGGACAGACGATAAGATCTATCAGATCGCGCAGGATGTCGGTTATAAAGATTTGGATTATTTTATTAACCGTTTTATTACGGCAAAGGGATGTACGCCGGCAAAATTCCGCAGACAGAGCGGAAAGTAAAAAGCAGGGTAAAGTATAGAAGTACTATCTATACTTTGCCCTGCTTTTTTCTGTAGTTTCTCCGATTGTTTCAAAACCGTTACGAGCTAAAATAGAATTATCAAATGAACCAAACAAAACGGTCATGAAAAATAAAAAAAGGGAGGACGTATTAGTGAAAACAAAAAAATTAGTTTCGCTGCTTTTGACAGCAACCATGGTAGCCGGTATATTCGCCGGATGCGGTAAGGGAGACGCAGCAACGGAAAGTGAAAGTGCAGGCAGCACACAGGTATCAGAAAAAAGTGAAAGCAAAAGTGAAAATGGAGAAATCAAAGAATTTACAGCATTCTTTGCAGTACCCGGAACAGAGCTTAATGACGATAATGAAATCCAGCAGAAAATTGCTGAGATTACCGGAGCAAAAGTGAAAGAAACATGGCTGACAGGTCAGACCGCACAGGAAGCAGTCGGAATGTTAGTCGCAAGTGGTGAGTATCCGGATTTAATTGATGGCGGAGACGGAATGGCACAGCTTTATGATGCAGGTGCATTAGTGGCATTGGATGATTACATTGATAAGTATCCTAACATCAAAGAATTTTTAACAGAAGAAGAGTGGGATAAACTTCGTCAGGAAGACGGACATATTTACTGGATTCAGCAGTTCGGTAATATTTACGGCGAAGAAAGAGCAACCACACATAACGATGAGGCATTCTGGATTCAGACAAGAGTTTTAGAGTGGGCAGATTATCCAAAGATTCAGACTATGGATCAGTACTTCGATTTGATTGAGTCTTATCAGGAAGCAAATCCGACAATGGAAGACGGAACAGAGAACATTCCTTACACCATTCTCTGTGAAGACTGGAGATATTTCTGTCTTGAGAATGCACCGGAGTTCCTGGACGGATATCCTAACGACGGTTCAGTTATCGTAGATCCGAATGAATTAAAAATCATTGACTACAATACGACACCGACAGCAAAGAAATATTTCCAGAAGCTGAATGAAGAGTACAAGAAAGGTATTGTAGATCCGGAGTCCTTTACACAGACCTATGATGAGTATATTGCAAAGCTTTCTACCGGACGCGTACTTGGTATGATTGACCAGTGGTGGAATTTCTCATACACCGTAAATGATTCTTTAAAGCAGCAGGGATTAGATAAAAAGGGCTGCAATTATGTTCCGCTTCCGATTACCATCGAAGAAGGAATGAAAAATCAGTGGCATAACTCAGGCGGAGTTTTAAACGTAGCAAGTGGTCTTGGAATTACAACAAGCTGTGAAGATATTGAGGGTGCATTACAGTTTATCAATGACCTTCTTGATCAGGAAGTACACGATCTTCGTTTCTGGGGAGAAAAAGGTGTGGATTATGATGCGGATGAAAACGGTGAGTTTTATCGTACAGAAGATATGAGAATGCAGGCTGCAGATACTGCCTATAAGGCATCTCATATTTGTACCTATTCTTATTTCCCTCAGTATTCAGGAACAAGCCGTGATGGTATCAATGCAATGAAGCCGGAATATCAGGCAAAAGAGTTCTATGATGGATTAAGTGAAGATGTACAGCAGTGTTTCGCAGCATATAATGCAGAGACCTATGTAGATATGCTTGGAACAAGTGAAGCACCCGGACCCTGGTATCCGATGTATTCTTACTCGAATAACATGACAACTGATACAGAAGGTGGTATTGCATGGGCAAAAATGGGTGAAGTAAAGCATGAATATTTACCTCGTGTAGTCATGGCAGATGATTTTGAAGCAGCTTGGGAAGAGTATATGGGAATATATGAGACTTGCAATCCGCAGGCGTTCTTAGATGAAATGCAGACAGAGTTAGACCGCAGAATCGCTGAAGCAGCAAAATATGAATAAACAGTAATGGATTGGTAACTTTATGGACAGGCAGATGCAGACTTAAGAATCTGCCTGTCTTTTCAATAGAAGGAGTGAGATTATGGCTTTATTAGCAGGAAGAAAAAAACAAAAAACAAACGAGCCTGAAATCAAGATTACCTGGAAAGAAATAAAAAGACAAAAGGTTCTGTTGATCTGGGCAGCATTGATTGTAATATACGGTATTATTTTCTATTATCTTCCATTGGGTGGATGGATCATGGGATTCCAGAATTATAAGCCCAAAGATGGATTGTTACATTCTGAATTTGTAGGATTTGCAAAGTTTGTCCAATTGTTTTCGGATGCGACTTTTTTGAAAGTGATCCGTAATACATTAGCCATGGGTGTGATTAATCTGGTTGTGACCTTTGTGATGGCGATTGTATTTGCGATCTTGCTAAATGAAGTAAAATCCAGAGGCGGAAAAAAAGTAGTGCAGACAATTTCTTATCTGCCGCATTTCCTTTCATGGGTTATCGTTACCGGAATTTTACATGATGCATTATCGACAACCGGAATTATCAATGAGTTATTATTAAAATTCGGAGTTTTAGATCAACCGTTAAACTTTTTTGCACATCCGAAGTTCTTCTGGCCCATCGTAGCATTTGCGAATGTATGGAAAGAAACCGGATGGAATGCAATTATCTATTTAGCTGCAATCACAGCAATTGATCCGTCGCTTTATGAGGCAGCAAATATTGACGGTGCAGGAAGATGGGCGAGAATTAAATATGTTACGCTGCCGGGAATTAAGTCAACAATTATGATTTTGTTACTGATGAATGTCGGAAATGTTTTAAATGCAGGCTTTGAAATCCAGTATTTGCTTGGAAACGGACTGGTGCAGAGCGTTTCACAGACCATTGATATCTACGTGCTGAAATGGGGTATCAGTCAGAACGACTTTGCAATTGGTACAGCAGCCGGAATTTTCAAGAGTCTGGTAAGTATCGTACTTATTGTCGTTGCAAATCAGATTGCGAAGCGAAACGGAGAGGAACGACTCTTCTAACAGTAAGTGTTGGATGTTCATTAGGAGGTTGACATGATGGAAATAAGAAAAAGACGCCGACAAAAAACGTCGGTTTTAGATAAAATATTTGTAGTATGTAACACGTTATTTATGATTGCATTTGTGGTTATTACATTATATCCGGTACTCAATACACTGGCGATATCTTTTAATGACGGAACAGATGCATTAAGAGGTGGTATTTATCTCTTGCCTCGTAAATTTTCTTTGAAAAATTATATCACAGTATTACAGAAGGATAACCTGATAATCGGTGCATATGTGACGGTTGCAAGAACCGTAATAGGTACCTTGTTAGCATTATTTTCAAATGCAATATTGGCATTTGTTGTCAGCAGAAAACGTTTCTTGTTTAAGAAGCAGTTGTCATTATTTTGGGTAGTTACGATGTATGTGAATGGCGGAATGATTCCGACCTTCCTTCTTTATAAGAATTTGGGACTGACCAACAGCTTTTGGGTGTATGTAATTCCGGGAATGGTCAGTGCGTTTAATATGTTGGTTATTCGAACCTATATGAACGGTATACCGGACAGTTTAGAGGAATCCGCACAGTTAGATGGTGCAGGATACATGACGATTTTTACGAAGATCATATCACCGTTGTGTAAACCGGTGTATGCAACGGTTGCATTGTTCGTAGCAGTCGGACAGTGGAATTCATGGTTTGATGCCATGTTATATAACCGTATGAGCGCAAATCTGACGACGTTACAGTATGAGCTGATGAAGCTTCTTTCATCCGTAACCAATCAGGGAAATTCGGTTGAAGCAATGAAGAACGCAGCAGGAGCAGTAACACCTACTTCTGTGCGTGCAGCAGCGACGATTCTTACCATGTTGCCGATCATCTGTCTGTATCCGTTTTTACAGAGATACTTTGTGACAGGACTTACCATCGGTGGTGTAAAAGAGTAATAAGGAGTACATAACGTGAGACAGGGAGCATTTTACACGGAAACATACCGCAACGCATTTGCGGATGCGGGATATTCGACAGAAGCTATTGAAAAAAGAAAAAATGAAATCTTTCAGACATTATTTTATGGAAGTGAAGAGGAACGTATTTACCATCCGGTCGGAGATGATTTCGGTTATATGGAAGATACGGGAAATCATGACGTGCGCACAGAAGGAATGTCCTATGGAATGATGATGTGTGTGCAGATGGACAAAAAAGAAGAGTTTGATCGTCTGTGGAAATGGGCGAGAACCTATATGTATCTGGAAGATGGGGACAATGCAGGTTATTTTGCATGGTCGTGCCAGACCGATGGAACGAAAAATTCCTACGGTGCAGCACCGGACGGAGAGGAATTTTTTGCAATGGCACTATTTTTTGCAGCACATCGCTGGGGCAATGGAGCGGGCATTTTCGATTATCAGAAAGAAGCGGAAAACCTGCTTCATACCTGTATTCACAAAGGAGAAAATGGTACGAAAGGCCGCGCAATGTGGGATGCAGATAACAAATTAATTCGATTTGTTACCGATGTTGATTTTTCAGATCCGTCTTATCATTTGCCGCATTTTTATGAGCTTTTTGCAAGATGGACGAAAGAAGAGGATCGAGGATTTTTTAAAGAGGCAGCGGTTGCAAGTCGTGAATATTTAAAGAAAGCATGCCATCCGAAAACCGGACTTTGTGCAGAATACGCAAACTTCGATGGTACACCTTACGTGGGCGGCGAAGAAATCTGGGGCGGCAGACATGACTGGTATTATAGCGATGCGTATCGGACGATTGCCAATATTGCATTAGATTATTCGTGGTTTGAAGCAGATGAATGGGAAGTAGAGGAAGTAAAGAGATTTCAGACATTTTTCTGTGAAACATTACCGGAGACAGAGCGCGACGGAATCTACGCAATCGATGGAACAATACTTCCGGGGAAAGCACTTCATCCGGTAGCTATCATCGCTACAAATGCACAGGCAGGCCTTATTGCAGAGGATAAAAATGCATATGACTGCATCCATAAATTCTGGAATACGCCGCTTCGCACCGGTGATAGAAGATACTATGATAATTGCTTATATTTCTTTGCTTTTTTGGCATTGAGCGGAAATTATCGCATTTACTAAATTGTAAGGTGTAAGGAGAAAGACATGTATTATGCAACAAATCCCATTCTTGCGGGCTTTTGCCCGGACCCTTCCATTTGCAGAGTAGGAAAGGATTATTACTTAGTGACATCCAGTTTTGCATATTTTCCGGGTGTGCCGATTTTCCACAGCAGGGATTTGGCACACTGGGAACAAATCGGAAATGTGTTGGAACGTGCGTCACAGTTGCCTTTAAAAGACTGTCATCACTCGGAGGGAATTTTTGCACCGACCATACGTTATCATGACGGTATATTTTATATGATTACGACAAATATTTCTGCCGGCGGAAATTTTATTGTGAAAGCAGAAAACCCTTCCGGACCTTGGTCAGAACCATTTTTTCTGGGAGAAGCAGCGCAGGGAATTGATCCAAGTCTGTTTTTTGATGATGACGGTACGTGTTATTACGTGGGAACCAGACCGAATCAGAAAGGTGTCCGGTATAACGGTGACTGGGAAATCTGGTTACAAGAGTTAGATGTAGAAAAGATGCAGTTGGTCGGAGAAAGTCGAAAAATCTGGAAAGGAGCCATGCATCACGGAATCTGGCCGGAGGGACCGCATCTTTATAAAAAAGGTGAATATTATTATCTGATGCATGCAGAGGGCGGTACTGCAGAAAATCATGCGATATCAGTTGCCAGAAGCAAAGATATTTGGGGCAGATATGAAGGTTGTCCAAACAACCCCATTTTTACACATCGTCATTTGGGTATGGACTATCCGGTAACGGCAGCAGGTCACGGAGACTTGGTAGAGGACGGTGAAGGAAATTGGTATGTAGTAATGCTTGCCAGCAGAAAATGTGACGGATATGTAAATACCGGAAGAGATACGTATCTTGCAAAGGTCAGTTGGGAGAATGAGTGGCCGGTTATCAATCCGGGTGTCGGAAAATTAGAGGAAAAGGTAGAGCTTCCGGGAATGCCGGAGTATAAATTACCGGAAAAACACAGTTGGCATTTTTATGAGAATCAATTACCACCATGTTTTGTAAGACTTCGCAATCCGCAGGAGGCACATTATAGTCTGACGGCGCGCAAAGGAGCATTGCGCCTGGGACTTGGAAAAGCTCGTCTGCTCGGAAAAGAAAGTCCCTCTTATCTTGGAATCCGCCAACAGGAATATGATTATTGTGTGACAGCGATGATGGAATTTTGTGCGGAGTCGGAGCAGGAAGAGGCAGGAATTGCTATTTTATGTGATGAAAAAAATCATTATCGTTTTGTAAAGCGTTATAAAAATAAAAAACCGGTAATTACTTTGATTTCCTGCTTGAATGAAGCAGAGACCGTATTGGCAGAGCAGGAGATACCGGAGGGAAGAAGCGAACTTATCATGGTTTCACGTCAGCAAAAAAGCGACTGGTATATAAAAACAGAAGCAGGAAAGCAGATTTGTCTGGCAAACCAAATTGCGATGTGTGAACTTAGTACAGAAAAGACCGGAGGATTTACCGGATGTACCATTGGTATGTACGCATCTTCAAATGGAATAGATACAACAAACTATGCAGACTTTTTATGGTTCAGTTGTGAAAAATGCTAGTTGATGGAAGTGAAATCCCCCTTTATAATTGAGTTATAGAAAAGGGGGATTTTCATGCATAGAAAATATAAACAGGCAATCACATTGTTCGTGCTGACCGTAGCCCTGACAGGGTGTGCGGTAGTTGAAAATCATATCAGAAAAGAGCACGAAATCAAAGAGTTTACAGCTTTTTTTGCTATTCCGGGAAAGGAAACGAATGCGCACAACGAAATTCAAAAGGCAATAGAGGATATCACACGGGCAAGATGTCAGGAAATCTGGCTGGTAGGGCAAAGTGCAGAGGATGCGATTGCGTCTTACATAGCGAGTGAAGATTACCCGGATTTTATTTCCGCTGATGTTGCCTTGTATGAGGCAGGCGCACTGATTCCGATTGATGAATACTGGGATGCTTATCCGAATATTAGAAATTACATGTCAGATGAAAACTGGGACAGACTTCGACAGGAAGACGGACATATCTATTGGATTCCGCAGTTTGGTATAGTAAAAGGTGAGACAGCAGAGGTTGTTCATGAAGGCGAAGCGTTCTGGATTCAGACGAGAGTTTTGAAATGGGCAGGATATCCGCAGATTCGGACGGTAGAGCAGTATTTTGATTTAATCGAAGCGTACATGAAAGCAAATCCATGTATGGAAAACGGAGAAGCGAATATTCCGTTCATGGTATTGTGTGATGACCGGAGATATTTTTGTCTGGAAAATCCGCCGCAGTTTTTGGATGGCTATCCGAATGACGGAAGCTGCAGTGTAGATCCGAAAACAAATACAGTCATCGATTACAATGTGACGCCGACCGCAAAGCGTTATTTTCAAATATTGAATGAAGCGTATCATGCAGGGCTGATAGCTCCGGAATCCTTTACACAGACCTATCGTGAGTATCTGGACATGTTATCTACCGGCTGTGTGCTGGGAATGGTAGACCAGTGGTGGCAGTTTGCGTATGATGTCAATGATTCGATGGAGCGTTTGACAGATGAAGGCTGTGGCTATGTGCCGCTTCCCATCACAATCGATGAGAGCATACCGAATCAGTGGCACACCAAACGAGGAAGTGAACTGGATATTGCGTCTGGCTTGGCAATTACGACCGGTTGTGAGGATGTGGAAGGCGCATTGCAGTTTGTAAATGATCTGCTGGAGGAGGATGTATTAAAGCTTCGTTTCTGGGGAATCGAGGGCGTTGATTATGAAGTAGATGAAAACGGTGTTTTTTATCGAACGGAGGAACAGCGAAACATGTCAAGGAATATCAGTTACGAGGCATCGCATTTTTGCTATTATTCGTATTTTCCGCGATTGGAGGGCGTATTGGAGGATGGAATCAATGCGTTTTCACCGGAATACCAGAGAGCAGAATTTGTCATATCTCTGCCAAAGGATATCAGAGATTGTCTGGAAGCTTACGGATGTCAGACTTATGTAGATATGCTGGGAACAAATGAACAGCCGGGCGTCTGGTATCCGATGTACTCCTACTCAGATACGCTCTCAGCGGAGCGTGAGGCGGGACGCGTCTGGCAGGAGATGACGAGCGTGAAGCAGGAATATCTGCCGATGGTTGTGATGACAGATGATTTTGAAGCGATGTGGGAGCAGTATATGACAAGCTATGAGGCTTGTCAGCCGGAGATTTTCTTTGCAGAAATGCAGGCAGAACTGGATCGAAGATTAACTGCCGGCGGGCAGTAGAGTGAGGAGAAGCAAAAATGAATCGAGTAGAGGCGAGAAAAAAAGCAGAAGCGTTGGTTTATCAAATGACACTGGAAGAACGTGCAAGTCAGCTTCGTTATGATGCACCGGCGATTAAGCGATTAAATATACCGGCGTATAACTGGTGGAATGAGGCGCTGCATGGTGTAGCGAGAGCGGGACAGGCGACTGTTTTCCCGCAGGCAATCGGCATGGCAGCGACCTTTGACAAGGAGCTGCTAGAGCAGGTGGCAGATGCGGTAGCGACAGAGGGGCGCGCAAAATATAATGCCTATGCAGCATGTAATGACAGAGACATTTATAAAGGACTTACCTTTTGGGCTCCGAATGTTAATATTTTCAGAGACCCGAGATGGGGAAGAGGTCATGAAACCTATGGAGAAGATCCGTATTTGACAGCGAGACTGGGCGTTGCCTACGTGAAAGGCTTGCAGGGAAACGGAGATACCATGAAGGTGGCAGCCTGTGCAAAGCATTATGCCGTGCATTCAGGACCGGAGGCGCTTCGTCATGAATTTGACGCGCAGGCAAGTGAGAAGGATATGAGAGAAACCTATCTTCCCGCATTTGAGGCATTGGTAAAAGAAGCCGGTGTAGAGGCAGTTATGGGTGCTTATAACCGTACAAACGGAGAACCTTGTTGTGGAAGCAAAACATTGATTGATGATATTTTGCGAAAAGAATGGGGATATGAAGGTCATTTTGTCTCTGACTGTTGGGCAATTCGGGATTTTCATGAGTCGCATATGGTAACGACGCTCCCGGAGGAATCTGCAGCAATGGCAATAAATGCCGGCTGTGATTTGAATTGTGGTGTGACTTATCTTTACATTTTAAAGGCATATGAAGCAGGACTTGTATCAGAGGAGACGATTACAGAGGCTGCCATACGTCTTTATACGACCAGATATTTGTTAGGATTATTTGACGGAAGTGCGTATGATGCAATCAGCTACGATAAGGTGGAGTGCAGCGCGCATTTGGCACTGGCGCAAAAGGCAGCAGAGGAAAGCGTTGTATTATTGAAAAATGACGGAATCCTTCCGATGGATAAGAAGAATTTAAAAACAATCGGAATCATCGGACCAAATGCGAACAGTCGTGCTGCCTTAATCGGAAATTATCACGGTACAGCTTCGGAGTATGTGACGATTCAGGATGGTATCATGCGCTATGTGGGTGAAGATGTGCGGGTTTTAACATCCATTGGCTGTGATTTGTTCCGCGACCGTACAGAACCGCTTGCGTTACAGCAGGATCGCCTGATGGAAGCGCGTATCGTTGCAGAGCAGAGTGATGTGGTGCTGCTTTGTCTGGGCTTGGATGAGACCTTAGAAGGAGAAGAAGGCGATACCGGAAACAGCTATGCATCCGGAGATAAAGAAAGCTTGTTGCTGCCGGAATCTCAGCGTCTTTTGATGGAAACCGTAAAGGAAACCGGAAAACCGGTGGTGCTTTGCATGATGGCAGGCAGCGATATCGACCTGAGCTATGCATCGGAGCATTACAATGCCATTCTTCAGACCTGGTATCCGGGCGGACAGGGCGGTCATGCACTGGCAAGAATTTTATTCGGAGAAATTTCTCCGTCCGGAAAGCTTCCGGTTACATTTTATGAAACCTTAGAGGAATTACCGGAGTTTACGGATTATACGATGCAGGGCAGAACCTATCGTTATATGAAACAGGAAGCGCAGTATCCGTTTGGTTATGGATTGACCTATGGAAATGCGAAGGTGTGTGAAGCAGCGATTGTGCAGAGCAACAAATCAGAAGCAGATAAAAATACAGATGCGACAGAAACGTTATCCGAATATCGCATTTGTGCAAAGGTAAAAAATGAGAGCACATTTGCTATCGAAGAAGTGCTTCAGGTATATGTGAAGAAAGAAGATTCTTCCTTTGATACACCTCATCCGTCACTGTGCGCATTCGGACGTATCACGCTTGGCGCGAAGGAGGAAAAAGAAGTACAGCTTGCAATTCCTGTATCCGCTTTCGAAGTAGTGGATGAGGAAGGCAAACGCTTTGTCGACGGAACACATTACAGATTTTATGTAGGATTTTCACAGCCGGATGCAAAGAGTATTGCATTGACGGGTGAAAAGCCGGTAGAGGTCGGGCTGGTATTGTAGGATGCTTCCTTGTTCATGGCTGAACTGTTGAATATATCACTTTGAAAAAAATATCCCCCATGCTATACTAAGAAAAGTACAGCATGGGGGATATTATTATGCACATAGAGTTAACAAGACAAAGCATCGTCATAAAATGCAATTTAGAAGCATCGATTATGACCGGGAATTATGAAATGTACTATGCAGCAGGGCTGCTGGGTCAGCTCATGAAGCGGGAGATACCGGCAGATATTCAGCCGGAAGCACTGCATGATTTGGTGCAGGAGTGGTTGAAGGAATTTACTCCTTCGGATGGCCATGAAAAACACCTTGCACATATGCTGAAGTACTATCATCCCCAGATGGATCGCTATGACGAGCAAATGAAAGAACTTTTGCAGATGGGACTGCAGGAAAGTCGTATGTGGGAGCGTTTAAGTAGCTAAATCCAACTGCTGGATGCTGCCGACGCCACCGTTTTCATACAAAAACATGCCGGTTTGCCGCACCAATGCATTTACTTGATTCTGTTCGTTGTTCATGGAAAAACGAGTGTTTTGTGCCTGAAGACAGATGGCACCGACACCTGCTTTTCCGAGACCTACGAGCTGGTCATTTCCTGCGGCATCTTTACTCCAGATGAGCAGTTTATCAAAAATCTCATCTGCTTCATCAATCCATCCGTTATGGTCAGAATCATAGGAGGCGAGATCTGCAAATCCATCGCCGTTTCGGGCACCGAACAGCTCGCTTCCATCATTAATTATTCCGTCCTGATTTTTGTCTAATGCGAGAAAACCACTGCCAGCTCCGAGTCTGGAGATGGCTTCTTTGTGACCGTCTGCGTCCAAATCAAACAGGAACTTTTGATCCTGTACATCCGCAGCGGGAACGTCCATGTTTATTACGAGCGGATCGACCAGACGAGGCATCCCAAAGTCTACGACGTGAGAGACCTGTTGGGTAAATGTGCGGCTCATGGTCAGCTCCACGTTGAAGCTGATTTCGCGACCGTCTGAGGTTTTCACGACACCGTCTGTAGAAAAAGAGGTCGTTTCGTTTTCTTCGTAATAAAATTCAGCGGTATACTGCCCGCCATAGGGCTGTGCTGCACCATTTAAATCAGAGAGCGAGAGTGATTTCCGCTGTGTATCTTTTCCCATGAGAATATCTAGTAAATAATTGAGTGTCTGCTCACGGATTTTCATCAAATTTTGCAGTCTGTCAGGCTGATTGATTCGTTGAAGCCGGTTTACATTTTGGCTGGATTTGAAACGCTCCATGAGATTTTCAGAAAAATTCATGCTGTTGTTTCTGCCGCCATAGATGCTTTTGCCGGAATCAGAAAGATTGCTGCCAGAGACACGGAGGCCGTTTCCGCCCCATGACACGAGTGACTGCGAGACAGATGAGCGGGAAGAAAAACTGCGTGTTCCCGTCATACTGATATTGCTTGATTGAATAATCAAAACATCACTTCCTTTTCAATATGAAATTATAAAAAGGCTACCTGTTTATTCTGATTGTTTCCCTACAAAGCAAAATAAAAGAACCATAAAAAGACTTAGACTTTCCCTTTTCTAAATCTGATTACCGTCCCTGGTTCGTTCCTTGTGACTGTCAGAAAACTGACTGTGTTTCTATCCGGATGAAATGTATATCGGCAGATATTGGAAAAAAATTAGTAGAAGGTATAAAAATGTGAGAGGCAGCACATTCTAATCCTATGAAGGATATATTTGAAGAAATGGAGAACTGGCCGTATGATGAAAAGTGATCAATTGCCGCCGGAAAAAGAACGGCAGCAGCAACAATATAATGATATCGTCAAAGAAGTGACGCCGACTTATAATCTGTGGGGAAATATGGCAAAAGCGTTTGTTGTGGGAGGAATTATCTGCGCCATCGGACAGGGAATTACCAATGCGGCACAGATGCTGGGCGCAGATCAAAAGGATGCATCTTTGTGGTGTACGCTGATTCTGATCGGAATAAGTGTATTGTTGACAGGCTTGAATATTTATCCGACTTTTGCGAAATGGGGCGGAGCAGGAGCGCTCGTTCCGATTACCGGATTTGCAAACAGTGTCGCGGCACCGGCGATAGAATTTCGCGGTAGTGAAGGAAATGTGTTCGGATGCGGTGCAAAAATATTTTCTATTTGCGGGCCGGTCATCTTATACGGTATTTTTACGAGCTGGGTGCTCGGATTGATTTATTGGATTTATAGCATGATATCCGGGTAATTCAACCGTTAGATATCCGGACAAAACGGAATCGGTTCGCTTGCTCCGTTCATATCTGTGAGTGAATAACGACGTATGGTGATATTTGTCACACCATTCATATTTGTGAGCGTGTAGCGGCGAGCTGGCTTGTTTGTGAAACCATTCATGTTTTGCAGGGAAAAGCATTTATCTTTGTCATATGAGACTGCGTTCATGTTTGTAATGGAATAATTTTTCGTGTTCATGTTGTACCTCCTGTTTGAGTTAGTATGAAGCGTTTTTGATTTATTTATGAAACAGATGTGTGCGAAATAAATGGAAACATAGCGAAAGGGAGACGGGCGACTGTATTGACAGGGAAAACGAGAAGTTATACAATACAGACGCAGTGAATATTTGCTGTAAAAATGAAATATAGATAGGCTAGGGGTGCCCGTTAGGGCTGAGAGGATGATACCCTCATAACTTGAACCGGATGATACCGGCGTAAGGAAGCGATAGGATAAACAGAATATGGCAGATGCGCGAATCGCAGATGATGTGTGAGCGCGAATCGCTGTAAATGTTTCGCAACATCATTAATGACCCCTCCAAGCAGAAAAGGAGGCTTTTTTTATGTGGAAAATTTTTGTGACAAGGTATGTGAATGAATGGGAGGAAGTCTGTTATCAACCGACGATACCGGGATATATATGTCTGGTATTGGTAGGTCTGTTGTGTGTGTGCGTTGCATTCCATGTAGCAGGAAAAAAAGAAACGAACACAAAGCGGATAACGACACGACAACTGATGTTTTCTGCGATGGCGATGGCATTGGCGACGGTCACTTCTATGATAAAGCTCTTTGACGCTCCGATGGGTGGAGCGGTGACATTGTGCAGTATGTTGTTTGTAACGCTGATTGGTTATTGGTATGGCGCAAAGGCTGGTATTTTGACCGGTGTCGCGTGCGGAATTTTACAGTTGATTATTGATCCTTACATACTAAGCCTGCCGCAAATGCTGGTAGATTATCCGCTTGCATTCGGTGCACTCGGTACTTCCGGATTTTTTGCAAACAAAAAGAACGGATTGCAAAAGGGATATGTGTGCGGCATCTTTTTTCGATGGCTATTTGCGTGCTTGTCAGGCTACATATTCTTTTCCCATTATGTGTGGGAGGGATGGAATCCGATTTTGTACTCGCTTATTTACAACCTGAGTTATATCGGAATCGAGGGTGTGCTGACACTTCTGCTGCTTGCACTGCCTCCGGTGAGAAGTGCGCTGCAGGCGGTGAAAAAGCTTGCGATGGAGCAGGTATAGAACAGGTATAAAAAAGTGAAAAAGATGCGAAATTTGTCTATCTTTTGTCCTTATTTTTATGTTATGATTAAAAAAATGCGAAAAGAGGGATAAAAGTGCGTTCTATTCAGGCAAAACTAACATGTTTAACAGTCATAGCTATTCTCACTGCCGCATTAGTGATTGGTGGAGTCGGTATTTCGCGTTCGCAAAAGGCGATGCAGGAAGACAGTATAGATATTATAAATCTCTGTTGCAGAGAAAAATGTGAGGAAATCAATGCGATATTAGGAAAAATCGAACAGTCGGTAGAGATTTTATCAAAATACGCAGTGGATAATCTGACGAGTGTGGAACAGATGTCGTCCGACAAAGCATGGTTTCATGCGTACAATGCGCAGCTTGAAAATCTCGGTTATGCGGTCGCTACTGAGACGGATGGAGCAGTCGCGGTGTATGTTCGCTTTAATCCTGAATTGACGACAACAACGGCTGGATTTTTTAAAGTGAGAAACAGCGAAACCGGCATGTTTCATAGTGCAGGAATTACGGATTTGTCAAAATATGACAGTGAGGATTTGGAATATGTGGGGTGGTATACGTTGCCGGTTCGAGCAGGGGAACCGATATGGATGATGCCTTATCAGAATTCCAATATCAATGTACATATGATTTCTTATGTAGTGCCTATTTATAAAGAGGATGTGCTCTTAGGCGTCGTCGGTATGGATATTGATTTTTCATATTTATGTGAAAAAGTAGATGAGATACTGGTCTATGAGAGTGGGCATGCATTTTTGACGGATACGGAGTTGAATATTATTTACAGCCAGCACTTACAGCATGGAAAGTCCTTGCGTGAGCTGAACGAGAAGTTGGCGATGTATGACCACAAAACGGCAAATAACCAAACGGAAATGTATGAATACCAATTTGAAGGTGAAGACAAACGTGTGGCAATAAAGCCGTTACGAAATAATATGTGCCTTGCGGTGGTCGTACCTTTATCGGAGATTAATGGACGATTGAATTCTTTGATTTCCCAGTTTTTAGTGAGTGCAGCATGTATTTTAGCAATCTTTCTGGTACTTGCGATTGCGATTGCGCGGCGTATCGCATTGCCGCTACAGAAACTGAATCAGGCGGCACATGAGATTGCAAACGGAAATTTGGATATTTCGATTGAGTGTAACTCAAAGGATGAAATCGGTACGCTGGCAGCCAGCTTGCGCGAAACGGTGAATCAGTTGAAAACGCGGATTAGTTATATTAACAATCTGGCATATACGGATAAACTGACCGGAATCAATAATAATACGGCATATATGGATGCCGTGACAATGGTCAATCAGGAGATTGTAGAAGGAACCGCGCAGTTTGCGATTCTGGTCATCGACATCAATGGATTAAAAGGAATCAATGATACCTATGGGCATCATCGCGGAAATGATGTGATTATAGAGGCAGCAAAGCTGATTACGGAAGTATTTGGCTATGAACATGTCTACCGAATCGGTGGAGATGAATTTGCAGTTATTTTGAAGCAAAAAGATGAATCGACCATCGCGCATCTTGAGAATGAATTCCAGCGACTCATAGAGATACCGAGGGGAGAAATAAAATTAGCTGCCGCATTGGGAAAAGCTGTTTACGACAATACATTAGACAGCAATTATGCGCGTGTATTTAAGCGGGCAGATTTACAGATGTATGAAAACAAGCAGGCGATGAAAGCCTGTGCACAAGTCAGTGAGATTTTAGACGACGTGAAAGAGTAACTCTATCCTGTGAGGGATGGAAAAAAAGAGAAGCGGAAGTATAGGAACGAAGACATAATTAGGAGGGTATATTTATATGGCAAATAATTTCAGATATGAAGCAGCGGAGCATGAAGCAGATAACATTGCTTTAAAATTTACGAACAGCACAGATGTGGTAGGCGATATGAGTCGTGCATACCATACGGATTTTTCCGGGATTCGGATGCATGATGATGCTGCCGCACAGGCAAAAGTGGCTGCGGCGGGGAAAGTGGCACTGGCAAGCGGAAAAGATTTGTATTTTGGAAAGGGTATTTTAGACGGAGCAAACCCGGCAAGCAGTGGTGTGATCGCGCACGAGTTAGCACATACGATGCAGCAGGGGCTGGTCGGCGGAGATTCTTCCGCAGTGTCAGAGTACGCGCCTGCAGGTGCAGAACAGGGACTGAGCTGGAGTAGTATAAAGAAATTCTTTGGACGTGGAAAATCGAAAAAAGCAGCGCCGGCACAGCATTTAGGCAGCAAACCGGCTACGGATGATGCTTCGTTGCAGTATATGAAAATGATGCGTGAAGCATTAGGCGGAGAGGATAAGCTACGCAAGGAAGAATTGCAAGCTCGTATGAATTATAATGTAACAGCCAGTCGGGAAAAGATGGCAGAGGCTGATGCGCAATGGGACAAGAATGCGAATGACCCGTTCGGAAATCTGATGGGTATTTCGACGGCGTATCAGGCTTTCGGACATCGCCTGAATTCTACAAATACCGGAAAGAATAATAAGCGCCTGAATCAGATGTTGCTTGGAGGAACAA
>JAGAOE010000067.1 GCA_017623885.1 Eubacterium sp.
CAGACAAATCCGTACTACAGTCGAGATAGGAAGAAAAGCCTTGTGACTTTTGCGTCAGCAATGCGTAATGAAGCATCGCGGAAACATCATCTTCCTGCAAAAATGCATAGGCGTCGGCATAGTCGTATAAGAGTCGACAGGCATCTTTGGATAGTTGCTGTGTGCCTTCTAATCGTTGCAGTCCGCCGGAGTCGTCCGCCAGCATTAGGCGCCGACAGGCAGAGGCGGAAGCGTAGGAAGCGGGAGCTGATTGCTCCGGTAAGCCGTCGTCCGGCGAACCGATGAGTTGTGAATCGTGATAATTGCCCAGACGACGAATCGGGTACAAATCAAAATCAGCATGCAGATGTGCACAGGCGCGCAAATATTCAAATGCAAGCAGATTGTTTGGTGTATCGAGCAGTGTCAGATCGTCAGCAGTGTCGAAACAACTGCGAATCGCTAAAATGCGTGCTTGTGCATAGCTTATTCCGGTCGAAAGTTGTCGAGACAGTTCTTTTTGAAATGCATCGGATTCTGTGGTCAAAGCTTGCGCCAGTGCCTGATAGTGCTCGGAGCAGATGTCGGGCTGTTCGCAGCCAAAGCTGATCGAATTTACGATACCGGTCGTGTGCAGTGCACTGATGCCGGCCTGCGCAAACCCTTCTGCACTGGATGTCGAAGCGTATGCAGGCAGCATGAGTACGAGATCGGCCCCCTGCATCAGAGCAAGTCTTGCACGCAAATATTTGTCAGCGACAGCCGGTGCGCCGCGCTGTACGAAATCACCGCTCATGACAACAAGGACAAAATCACAGTCACTCGCTGTGCGAGCCTGTGCGATTTGATAAGCATGTCCGCTGTGAAACGGATTATATTCTGCTATGATGCCACATACTTTCATGAAAACCTCCATAGATAGGATCGTGTTTTGCAATTCATATCCAAAACAAACCAAAATTCAAAAACCACATAAAACCAACTTTGTTAAAAATAAAACAAACACAAAAACAAGGTTGTATGCGAAAAAATACAAGAAAAATCACTAAAAAACAATATAAATCTATCATATCACCCATTTCGGCACTTGTCCACTTGAAATAAAAGGCGTATAATATAGACGATTATGGACTGTGTGTTGTAGCAGTTCTACAAGAAAAAAGAAAGAACAAACATCAAACAAAAAAGGAGAATAAAAAATGAATGTATTGGTAATTAACTGTGGTAGTTCTTCACTCAAGTATCAGGTCATTGACTCAGATACAGAGAAAGTATTGGCGAAAGGTCTGTGTGAGCGTATCGGTATCGACGGACGTCTGGTATATACACCGGCAGGCGGCGAGAAAGAAGTCAGCGATTTGGATATGCCGACTCATAAGCAGGCGATTCAGTTCGTTATCGAGGCACTGACAAATGAGAAGACAGGTATTATCAAGCACTTAGATGAAATCGGAGCAGTTGGACATCGTCTGGTACACGGCGGTGAGAAATTTGCCTGCTCGACAGTTATCGATGAAGAAGTAATCAAGGCAGTAGAGGAATGTACGGATTTGGCACCGCTTCACAATCCGGCAAACCTGATTGGTGTACGTGCATGTCAGGAATTGATGCCGAACACACCGATGGTAGGTGTATTTGACACTGCATTCCATCAGACTATGCCGTTAGAAGCATATATGTATGGTATTCCTTATGAGTACTATGAGAAATATCGTATTCGTAAATACGGTTTCCACGGAACCAGCCACAGCTTCGTGTCAAAGCGTATGGCTGAGCTGCTCGGAAAGCCGATTGAAGATACAAAGATTATCGTATGTCATCTCGGCGGCGGTGCATCTATCTGTGCAGTAAAGGATGGAAAATCTGTAGATACGACAATGGGTCTGTCTCCGTTAGAGGGACTGATCATGGGAACACGTTCCGGCGATTTAGATCCTTCCGTGATGGAATTCATCTGCAAGAAAGAAAACATGGATATCAACGGTATCATGGATGTATTAAATAAGAAGTCCGGTGTACAGGGTCTGTCCGGTGTGTCTTCTGACTTCCGCGATTTGCAGGAAGGTACAGTAAACGGAAACAAGCGTTGTGAGATGGCAGTGGATGTATTCTGCTACCGTGTTGTAAAATACATTGGTGCATATGTTGCAGCAATGAACGGCGTAGATGCGATTGTATTTACCGCAGGTCTGGGTGAAAATGATGAGATCGTTCGCCGCAAGGTCGTAAACCGTCTGGGTTATCTGGGAATTACTCTGGATGAAGAAGTAAATGATAATGGCAGAGGAAAAGAAATTGCGATTTCTACACCGGATTCAAAAGTACCGGTATGGATTGTTCCGACCAATGAGGAGCTCGCAATTGCACGTGAGACAGTGGCATTATTAAATTAAAGTAGTTTATCGTGGCGCTCATCTCATGAACATTAAAACGTCCTCATTCATGCGAGCATGATGAGTACGTTTTCTTGTTCATGGCTGAACTGTTTGGTAAAATTCTTTAAAATAATGTTGACAAATATTTTTGAGATATATATAATAGGAAAAGTGTGGATAGGAGACAGACCATGAAATTAGATATTTCCGATGTATATTCCTTGGATAACAAGGAAATAGTGAGAAAAGTCCATATAGACATGGTAGAATTTGCGTCTCGTCAGGGCGTATTTCCTATTCAGGCAGGTGAACCATTCGATTTGATGATCGCCAATGAGGAAGGCAAGCGGCTGCGACTTTCGGGCGAAGGAGATGTGACGGTTCAGATTCCATGTGATCGTTGTCTGCAGGAGGTAGCGTATCCTTTTCATTTTATAATCGAAAAGGAGATACCGTTGGAGAACACACTCGAAGAGAGTGAAGATGCAGATGATGAGGCATCGTCCTATATTGATGAGGAACGTGTGCTGGATGTGGATCGATTAGTCTTCAATGAGATTTTGGTGAACTGGCCGGCGAAAGTTTTGTGCAAATCTGATTGTAAAGGGATTTGTCCAAAATGCGGCACGAATTTGAATTTAGCGGCCTGCGACTGTGAGCAGGGAGAGTTAGATCCGCGAATGGCACAGTTTCAGGATGTGTTTAATAAGTTTAAGGAGGTGTAACCGAATGTCAATCTGTCCCAAGAATAAGTCTTCAAAAGGTAGAAGAGATAGAAGAAGAGCAAACTGGAAAATGTCTGCTCCTACCTTAGTAAAGTGCAGCAAGTGTGGCGAGCTGATGATGCCTCACAGAGTTTGCAAGAACTGTGGAACATATAACAAGAAAGAGATCATTCCACAGGACTAATTTAAAACGGAAAGAAATCAAGGGTTTGAAGAAATTCGAACCCTTAATTTTTTGCATCCAATCCACTTTTAATCGAATTGAAATTTTTGATGGTCGGACTCTTTCTATTTCCCAAACAAATCACTGTGTGAACCGGTGCGAGCAAGCGTCAACACTAACACATCGTCTTCATAGCGATAGATAAGGAGCCAGTCTGGAGTAATATGACATTCACGATGTCCTTTCCAGTTGTTGGAAAGCGGGTGGTCTTTATGCTTTGCATCGAGTGGCACCCCATTCGCTAATTTGTCTACGATTTCTTTTAATAAGTCGGTGTCTAAATGCCTTTTCTTGGCTAGTTTATAATCCTTTTTGAATTGAGTAGTAGGTTTAATTGTATATTTCGTCATGCATCCAAGTCTGCAAAGAGTTCATCGACAGAGGTGTAGCCTTTTACGGATGGATCTTTGGCAATCCTTTCTGCCTCTAGCATAGCTGCGACGGTTTCTTGATTTGGTTTTCCTTCAGTAATTTTAAATGGGATGCCGCCTTCGCGTAAAGATTGTCGTACGAAAATATTAAAAGCAGTTGTTAAATTCATTCCTAATTCTTCAAATAAAGAGTCGGCTGCGAGTTTCAAATCTTTATCCATACGGATGCTTATATTAGTTGTATTTGATTTTGCAGTAGCCATAATCGTCATCTCCTTTCCTGTTTGTAGTTATTATATGTGGTTTGCACGAAAATATCAATGCATTGCACGAAAAAAATCTGCGTAGATTTTCGCTTTGAAAAATTGTTACCACAAGAGAACTGTAAGGATGATTTTAGGAAAATGTAATCGTTTCTGAAAACGTTATCACATAGTTTGTTGGGTAACAGGTTAATGTTGTGGGGTGTTGTAATTCAATTTGAAAGCGTATTGTTATTTGCTATCGAGGGTGATACAATATCGGCGTGGAAAGTACCCATGACAGGATAGTAGTCTCCCGTATTTGTGATATTGGCTTAGTAGAAATACATAGGAAGGGAGATGACGCAGATGACAGCATTTGAAATTATTTCAGTTTTTATAGGTAGTATTGGCTCTGCTGATGTTCTTCGGTAGTTTCTCAATAGTGACAGAGGGGGATAGGCATGAATCGATTTGTATATTTATTTGAACTGGATTCGGTCAGAAATGAACCAAATGAAATTTTGCGTGCGCAAAGAGCGTTGTTTCATGAAATTGTAATGAACGGTAATACGGTTGTTTTGTCGTTTAATCAATTGACGGATTCGGAAGCCTTTTTAAGTTTGTTAAAGGAAGAGACGACTTATGAACAGATTTTAGAGCTGTTTCGATTGGGTGCCATTCGCGTGTCTCGCTATGGCAATTACCGGACTCCGTCTCAATATGTTCAGGCAAGTATAGATAAATGCTTGAAAGAAACTGTTGAGACACGTTATTTTTATGGAGAAACTGAGAAAATAGATAAAAGCATGCTGACGCCCTACAAACAGGAACCGACAAATCTGTCGTGGCCCATACAGCGAGAATTATATAGTCTGAAGGGAGCCTTTTTTGAAAATACAGACGCGCAGATGCAAAAGAAATACGATGATTTTTTAGATGGAAAAGATAAGCAAAAGGATACCTACCTCTTTTCCGGTATACCGGTGAAATCAACGGAGCGAGAACTGTTGAAAGCCATGAAAGATGCGCTGCAGTACAATGCACTTGATATTTTAAAAGAGTGGAAAGATAAAAATCAAGATAATGGTGCACAAAGCGGTACGGATGAATGTGCGGAAGAAAAGGAACGTTTGTCATTTTTGGTTCTCTATGTAAATATGTTAATTACAATGAGTTTGGAAAGCTTGGCGAGCAATCCGCCAAAGACGAGTGGCGGTCGTACCTTTGCAGATTATTTGGAGAAATTGATTCAGATTGATTATGAGGTCGAAGCAAGGAAGGCGAATATTGCGGATGAGAGATTTGTCTTTTTTGCAAATGAAGCGAAAAAGATATTGAAGAACATGTTTGACGCATACAAAGCATCCGGTAATAACGGGATAGAAAATCGTTCTTTGTGGATTAAAGAAATTAATGAAAATGATACAAATAAGATGATAGAATCTGCAGAATCTATGGCAATTGCCATTATAGATATGTGCTATAATTATAAAATCGAAGACAGCATTTTGAATATAAGTAAACGCTATGATGAAAATGAAGCCGGTGCATTTGAGAAAGATTATTTAGAAAAATTGTATGCGTATTGGAAAGATATTTTGAATGGTGAACACACGCTGACCTCAGACAAAAAAGAATTTCATCCCGGTTTACAAAAAACAAAGATACCTTGGAAAACGGCGGTTCGCGTAGCAGCAGGAAACCGAAAAGATACGAGTACATATGAATGCTCTGTTATTAACGAAAAAGAGATGGAAAAAGAAACCAGAAAATGGAAACGTCGCAGAACAAAGAATCAGTTTATCTATTTCTTCTATACAACGATTTATATTGTAGTATTTTGTGTTGTGGAATGGATGATGGGTATGCTGGAAGGAGCAGTGGCGAATCTTGGAATACCGCAGGGCTTTTTGTATGATGTGATTGTCAGTATGGTATTATTCGGAATATTAGGTTCGATTGTTTCGGATAAATTGAATTTACCGGATATATTAGAAAGTATGAAGAATATCGGAAGCGGTTTTCTGGATTGTTACAATATTTATAAAGCGTCGAGAGAAAATCGGAAAGAGAAGTCGGATATTCGTAAAAAATAGGAGATAGGCATATGCAGACCAGATTGAGAAAATATTATGAACTGATGGAGGAGAGACCGAAATTATTTCGTTTCTCGGACTTAATTACGATAGAAACAGATATAGATGTAATCTTGGAATATGAGAAAACGACAGGTCGGGAAATCGGTGTGGTTTATCAGAGCCCATACAGTACGCTGGTGGTAGATTTGATTCGCAGAGAGGACGGCGGATATTACACGTATGAGCGGATGTTGCCGACGGTAGAAAGCGGCGCAGTGGTTGTACTCACAAAGTGTCAGGGGAAATTTGTTTTGTTAAAACAGTTTCGTCATTCTCTGAGAGACTTTCAATATGCGTGTCCGCGAGGCTTTGGTGAGCTTGGTATACCGGCGGAAGAAAATGCAAAAAAAGAGCTGGAGGAAGAGCTGGGTGCTAAAATGATAAAGCAGGTGCGTCTAGGCTCTGTGATTGCCGATAGCGGCATGAATGGAAATCCGGTAGATGTTTTTTTGTGCGAAGTAGACGGCGTTGTGGAAAAGTGCGGTTATGAAGGTATCAAATCTGTAATTATGCTTGATGAAGCGGAGCTTGAACAGTGGATTCGTGAGGAGAAGATTACAGACGGATTTACATTGGCTGCATATGGATTGTACAAAGTAAGAGCCTGAGCAGAAAGTGTTTTGACGAGTTACTTGATTTTTAGATAGAGTTATAGTATATTCCTTTTATACGCGTAGAACTGTCTGCGCAAAGGAGGAGTAACATGTCAGAAAGAGTACATGTGGCAGTCGATGCCATGGGCGGAGACCATGCGCCGGGAGAGATTGTAAAGGGTGCAGTCGATGCAGTGAAGGAGCGTCCCGATATAAAGGTGACGCTGGTAGGACCTGAGGATGCAGTGAAAAAAGAATTAGCAAATTATGAGTATCCGAAGGAACAGATAGAGATTCAAAATGCGACAGAATTGATAGAAATGGCAGAACCGCCGGTGATGGCAATTCGTAAAAAGAAAGATTCATCCATCGTGGTTGGTCTCAACATGGTAAAGCATGAGGAGGCAGATGCGTTTGTATCAGCCGGCAGTACGGGAGCTTTGCTCGCAGGTGGTCAGTTGATCGTAGGAAGAATTCGAGGAATTGAGAGACCGCCGCTTGCACCTTTGATTCCGACAAAGACAGGTGTGACGCTGCTTGTAGATTGCGGCGCAAATGTGGATGCCAGAGCATCGCATCTGGTACAGTTTGCACAGATGGGTTCGATTTATATGGAACATGTAGTTGGGATAAAGAACCCGCGCGTGGCCATCGTAAATATCGGTGCAGAAGAAGAAAAAGGAAATGCGTTGGTAAAAGAAACATTTCCACTGCTGAAGGCGTGTGAAGGAATCAATTTTATCGGAAGTATCGAAGCGCGTGAGATTCCAAACGGTGCGGCAGATGTGATTGTATGTGAAGCGTTTGTCGGAAATGTAATTTTGAAGCTTTACGAAGGTCTGGCAGGAACGCTGGTCGGCGTGATAAAGAAGGGTCTGATGAGTACCTTGCGCAGCAAGATTGGTGCAGCACTGGCACTTCCGGCATTAAAGAAAACGTTGAAGTCATTTGATGCATCGGCATATGGCGGTGCGCCGTTGCTTGGCTGTAAGGGTCTGGTTGTAAAGACACACGGTAGCGCAAAGGCAATTGAAGTTAAAAATTCAATCATTCAATGTGTGACGTTCAAGCAGCAGGCAATTAACGAAAAAATCAAAGAAAATATTTTGACTGAATCGTAGTATAAGTGAACAAAGTGTTTGATAGCGGAATCAAATATTTTATATGAAAAGAATGCCGCTAAAATAGATAAAAACGGCATTCCAAACAGTACAAAAACAGAAAGGGATGTGTATTATGGAATTAGAAAAATTGAAAAAAATTATTGTGGAAGTGTTGAATGTAGACGAGGATGAGATTTCAGAGAATACGACTTTCATAGATGATTTGGGCGCAGATTCATTAGATATTTTCCAGATTATTATGGGAATCGAAGAAGAATTCGATATTGAAATCCCGACGGAAGAAGCAGAAAAAATCAGCACAGTTGGCGATGCAGTAGAACAGATTAAGAATGCGTTGAGCTAATTTTTAAAAAAAGTATGACGGAGGCGCTGAGACAGCCCTCCGTCTTTGTTTCCTAATTAATGAATGAGATTAAGATGTCAAAAGCCCTTTTCCAAACTCGGTACTGGCAATCTGCACAAAGCGTGTTTCTTTGTAGCGTCTTTGCACGATGGAAATGAGACTTCAAATCGTGGAAGCCTTTGCTGAACACGATTTTGTTTTGGAAAGGCTCATTGGAATGGTTCGTGCAACTTAGCGAAAAGAAATATGTTTGTGCAATTTGTCAGTTCGTTTTTCTAAAAGGGGCTTTTGACATCCTAGTCCAGATAAATAAAAAAGGAGGGAATCAGTGAAGCGACCGAGAGAATTACAGCCGGTAATCGGCTATCAGTTTAAGCAGGAGGGCTTGTTGACACAGGCTTTGACACACAGCTCTTATGCAAATGAGAAACATATGAAGAAGGGGTCGGATAACGAGCGTCTGGAGTTTTTGGGTGATGCGGTGTTAGAGATTGTGACCAGTGAATTTTTGTATCACAAATATCCGGATATGCCGGAAGGACAATTGACAAAATTGCGTGCAAGTCTGGTGTGTGAGCCGACATTGGCATTGAGTGCACAAGCAATCGATTTGGGAGATTATCTGGTACTGGGAAAAGGCGAGGATATGACCGGTGGGCGTATGCGCAAATCGATTTTGTCAGACGCTTTGGAGGCAGTAATCGGAGCGATTTATTTGGATGGTGGTTTTGCTAATGCAAAGGAGTTTATCTCCAAGTATATACTGACAGATATAGAGCATAAGCAGCTCTTTTATGATAGCAAGACTATCCTTCAGGAAGAAGTGCAGGGAACAGACAGAGGTGCTTTGCGCTATGAATTGGTGCGCGAAGAGGGCCCGGATCACAACAAGCATTTTGTAGTGGCAGCATATGTAGGTGATGAAAAGCTCGGAACAGGGGAAGGGCCTACAAAGAAAGCCGCAGAGCAGCAGGCTGCATACGAAGCATTATTACAGCTTCGCGGCATCGACGGAGGGAAAGCATGTATTTAAAAAGTATAGAAATTCACGGCTTTAAGTCGTTTGCAAACAAGCTGGTGTTTGATTTTCACAACGGCATCACTGGCATTGTCGGACCGAACGGTTCGGGAAAAAGTAATGTAGCGGATGCTGTGCGCTGGGTTTTAGGTGAGCAGAGCGCAAAACAGCTTCGTGGTGCAAGCATGCAGGACGTCATCTTTGCCGGAACAGAAAACCGCAAGCCGCTCAGCTATGCATATGTAGCCATCACACTGGATAATGCGGATCATCAGTTGCCGATTGATTACAAAGAGGTGACGATTGCCCGACGTGTCTATCGTTCCGGTGAGAGTGAATATTTACTCAATGGAAGTCCGTGCCGCTTGAAGGACGTGAATGAACTCTTTTATGATACCGGTATCGGTAAAGAAGGATATTCGATTATCGGACAGGGTCAGATTGACAAAATTCTGAGTGGTCGTCCGGAGGAGCGTCGAGAGTTATTCGACGAGGCAGCAGGAATTGTAAAGTTTAAGCGAAGAAAAGCGACTACGCAGAAAAAATTGGATTCTGAGCGAGAGAATCTGGTGCGTATTAACGATATTTTGGCAGAGCTGGAGCGTCAGGTCGGACCGTTGGAACGCCAGGCGGAGAAAGCACGTATTTATCTGAAGCGAAAAGAAGAATTAAAAAATTATGATGTGCATTCCTTCCTGATGGAAATGGATCAGATGGAACTGCAGGCGAAAGAGCTGGAAGAAAAATATCGGATTGCGGCGCAGCAATTAGATGAGACCAAGCAAAAGAAGACACAAAACGAGGCAGCGTACAATGAACTGCAGGACATGCTGCGTGAAATCGATGAACAAATCACCGCTACGCGTGAAGAAATATCAGGAACCAGCGTGACAAAGGGAAAGCTGGAGGGTGAGATTAACGTTCTAAAGGAACAGATTCACAGTGCCCAGATGTCCGATGAACATTTTAAAACGCGTATGGATGCCATCGATGCAGAGCGCAGTGAGCGTGAGCGTCAAAAGAAGGAATATGAAGAAGAGAAAAGCGAGTTAGATATTCAGCTTTCCGCAGTGACAAAAAAGCGTCAGGAATTACAGGCGCGATTGTCTGAAGTCCAGTCGAAGATTAACCAATGCAATGTTGGAATTGAGAATGGAAAAAATGAAATTATTGAGCTGTTAAATCATCGTGGTAATATCAAGTCAAAAGGCCAGAAATATGACACGATGCTGGAACAGATCAATATTCAAAAAGCGCAGCTTACCAAACGTCGGTTACAGCGAAAGAGCGAAGAATCCGGATTTGAGCAGGAACTGGAGCGGTGCGAGAAAGAGTTAAAGAAAGTACAGGAGCAAAATGCTGACCTGCAAAACGCAATCCTTGAGCTGGAGCGCAAAGACGGAAAATGGCAGGAGAAACTGGCACAGGCGCGCGAAGCGTTGGAAGAGCTGACGGTAGAATTTCACAAGAAGCAGTCGCGTCTGGAATCGTTGCAGAATATCGCAGAGCGCTATGAAGGCTATGGCGGCAGTGTACGCCGCATCATGGAGAAAAAAGGAAAACTGACCGGCGTTCATGGTGTAGTTGCGGATTTGATGAAGGTCGAGAAAACCTATGAAATAGCGGTAGAGACGGCTCTCGGCGGAAATATTCAAAATGTCGTGACAGAAGATGAAAAAACGGCAAAAGAACTGATTTCTTATTTGAAAGAAAATCGTTTTGGTCGTGCGACCTTTTTACCGCTGACAAGTGTCAAAGGCGGAGATAACAGCAAATATACGAAAGCACTCGGAAAAACAGGTGTGCTGGGTATGGCAAACGAGCTGGTCAAAGTAGATCCCATGTATGACGGAATCATGGCGTATCTCTTGGGACGAGTCGTTGTGGTAGATACGATCGACAATGCGATTGCGCTTGCAAAAGAATTTCATTATTCGTTGCATATTGTTACGCTGGAAGGTGAGTATTTAAGCCCCGGTGGTTCTATGGCGGGTGGTGCATTTAAGAATAATAGTAATCTGCTTGGCCGTAACCGCGAAATACAGGATTTGGAACAGGCAATTAAAGATTTGGAGCATGAGATTCGTCTGAAGAAAAATCGTATTGAGGATGTAAAAACTGCGCGTGAGCTGATGAAGTCGGATATAACGGAAAACCGTGAGAAATTACAGAAAGGTTATCTGGATGCCAACACAGCAAAGATGAATTATAATCGCGCAAAAGAACAGCGTGAGCAAAGTGAGAAGGTATTTAGCGGATTAGTGCTGGAGACCAAAGAACTTGAAGCACAGCAAAAACAAATCGAACATGACAAAGAACAAATCGCAGGTGAGCTGGAAAATGCCGACAAGCGTCAGAAAGAAATCGAGGAAGAAAATGTGCGATTGCAGGCACTTTTGGATGAACAGATTTATCTGGAAGAGACTGCGACAAAAGAATTTTCTGCGATTCAAATCGATGAGTCGAATTTCCGTCAGAAAACCGGATTTGTGCAGGAAAATCTGGATCGTGTAAACGGAGAATTGCAAAAGCTGGATGATGAGGTTGCACAGTTAAAGGAGAGTCTGACACAGGCAAAGACTGATATTGAGAAAAAGACGGAGCAAATCGAACAAATCCGACAGACGATTCTTGCGGGTGATGACAGCTACGCACGTTTGGAAGCGCAGCTAAAGACTTCTTTAGAAAAGAAAGAAGAATTGTCTGCGAACAATAAGAAC
>JAGAOE010000068.1 GCA_017623885.1 Eubacterium sp.
CTTCTGCACCGAGCGGTCCGCCGACTGCATTGTAGCCTTCGCTTCGATCCATAATAGCGATTGCACGGCAGTTTTTGAGCGCCTCTGCGATTTCTTCAGCAGGGAAAGGACGGAATACACGGATTTTCAAAAGTCCGACGCGTAAACCTTTCTCGCGCATACGGTCAACCGCATCTTTGGTCGTACCGCACACAGAGCCGATTGCTACGACTGCGTACTCTGCATCGTCTAATCGATATCCCTCGAAGAAACCATAGGACTGACCGGTGAGTGCTTCGAATTCACGAGCTACATCTAAAATAACTTTTTTCGAGCGTTTCATAGCTTCGGTCTGTGCTTTTTTGGCTTCCATACAGTAGTTAGAAGCTGCATACGGACCAACTGCCATCGGCTCGTTTTCTTTTAATAAATAATGTTCAGGATTATATTCGCCAACAAATTTTTTCATGGTAGCATCATCCCACAGTGTGATATTTTCTACTGCGTGACTGGTGATAAAGCCGTCCTGACAAATCATAATCGGCAGCTTTACATCCGGATGCTCAGCAATACGATATGCCTGTAAAAAGTTATCGTATACTTCCTGGTTGTTTTCTGCGTAAATCTGCAGCCAACCGGAATCACGGGCACCCATACTGTCAGAATGCTCTGCATTGATATTCAAGGGACCTGTCAGACCACGATTCACAACAGCCATAGCGATGGGAAGACGATTGGATGCTGCAACATACAACACTTCCCACATAAATGCGAGACCACAAGAAGATGTGGCAGTCAATGTGCGGGCACCAGCGGCAGAAGAACCGATGGCAGCACTCATAGAGCTGTGTTCGCTCTCGACAGGAATAAATTCGGTGTCGATTTCGCCGTTTGCAATCATGGTAGCTACAAACTGCGGTATTTCGGTAGAGGGGGTAATCGGGAACGCAGGCATGACATCCGGATTAATTTGCTTAATTGCATGTGCGACTGCCTCGTTACCAGACATACGAGTCTTTAACATTTATTTACCCTCCTTCATTGTAATTGCTGTGAAAGGACAAGCTTTTTCGCAAATGCCGCATCCCTTACAGTGATCATAATCAAAATCCTGACGTTTGCCACCTGCTACCGGAATCGAGCTGTCCGGGCAATACGGCACACATAACAGGCAATGTTTACATTTAGAAGCATCCCAAACAGGTGTGTTTGTACGCCATTCGCCTGTATGGAACTGTTTGGAGGTCGCAGATTCGTAAATCTGAAGTCCATCGGTCAACTGATGCCAGGGTGACATTTCGTTGATAAATTCTGCGCGTTCATTTCTTTTGATATCTGCCATTATTGCACCTCCTCAAATGCCATGTGCAGTGCGGCGAGATTGCCGGCAAGCACTTCGGGTTTTCTGGCGAATTTGTGCTGCAAAGAGCCTTCCATTTCTTTTAAGAAGACATCCTTTTCCATTACTTCGGAAATCTTTACCATGGCAGCAAGCATGGGCGTGTTCGGGAAATATTTACCGAGCGTCTGCATACATACTTTGTGAGCATCCAGAACATAGACTTTTCCTTTGTATCCGTTTAAAAGCGGTAAAATCTGTTCTTTTTTGTGCTTTGTATTGATAAGAATCGCTCCATCTTCTTTTAAGCCCTTTGTGACGTCTACGGAATGCAATAAGGTGTCATCCACGACTGCTACGAAATCCGGCTCATAAATATTAGAATGTACGCGAATCTCCTGCGCGCTGATACGGTCATAAGCGGTAATCGGTGCACCCATACGCTCCGGACCATATTCCGGGAAGCCCTGGACATGCATGCCAATATTGAAGGCTACATCAGCCAACAGAAGCGCGGCTGTTTTTGCACCCTGTCCGCCGCGACCATGCCAGCGGATTTCTGTCATTTGTCTCATAATATTGTCCTGCTTTCTATGTATTTATTAGTGTTTCGTTAATATCAGGTATCCATCTGAATTTTGACTTACAGATGCGCACATGTGTATGTCAGAAAAAAACATGTGTGTGTTTGCGATGGACACAACGCTCTTAGTATACGCCAAAAAAGGCGATTTGTAAAGGTTTTTATTTCATCTCACACGTGGAAAATAGCGTATTTAGAGCCGATTCGTATTCGCTTAATCGAGACGCCTTCTTTATTTTTTTTACATAGCGTTCGCCGTCCGGGAAATGTGCACCCATGTACACCCAGAGTTCTTTCATTTTATAGAGCGTATTACGGTCGCCGCCGCCCATTTCGGAAATATAACGCTCGCAAAGAGTAGCGAGAAACTGACGCAGACGCTCTTTGTCGCGTGGAGCATTTCCTTGAAAAACTTCGATAAGCTCCGGGTCTGCGATGAGTCCGCGACCGAGCATGACACGGTCAATAGAGGTATCTGTATGCGTTACTTGACAGAGTGCATCTGCAGAATCGATATCGCCGTTATAACAAAGCGGGATGCCGAGTCTGTGTGCAGCTTGGAACAGGTGTGGACGTGCGGGAAGCTTATAAAAATCTTTTTGCAGTCGCGTATGGATGATGAGCTCTGCCAGCGGATATTTTTCATATATTTTTAAAATTGTTTCCCATTCGGCTTCATCTTGTATGCCCAGACGGGTCTTGATAGAAATTTTTAACGGACATTTCTCAAAGATTTCAGATAAAAATAAGTCTAATTCGTCAGGAACAGCTAAAAAGCCACTGCCTCGGTGCTTGGATACGACCGTCCCGGAAGGACAGCCAAGATTGAGATTTACCATGTCATAGCCATAGTCCTTTAACGTTTTGGATATCGCTAAGAATTCATCCGGTTTGTTGGAAAGTATTTGCGGGATTACCGTGATACCGGTATTGTGTTCCGGTAAAACATCATTGCGTTCACGACTGGACAGATTCATGCTTGCCAGAAACGGCGTATAGTAGTGCGTGATACCACCATAATATTTTGCGAAAGTTGTTCTATAAATATAGGTAGTAATACCTTCCATCGGTGCCATATCATAAATCATTTTTTTCAATCCTCCTGCACATGATTTCCCAATCAGTATAAACTAATAGTATATTAAATATCAATAAAAAGGAGGAATCCTTATGTACAAACAGGATCGTTGCAACTGCCAGTGCCAAAAATATGCAATGGCGGATGTTCCGATGCAGCAATGGGGTGAATTGTATGATTGGCATACCGCCCTCTGTAATGGTACGATTTTCCCGGATTTGAATTTAGAATTCTGGGCAACGAAAAATATGACATGTGCGCCGAAAGCGTGTAGTTCCAAGCAGGAAGCCATGATGACAGAAATTATGGAAATCAGCTTTGCAGTGGATGATTTAAAGCTGTATTTAGACACGCATCCGAACTGCATGAAAGGAATGGAGCTGTTTAGCCAGTTGCAGGAGCATCGTGTGCATTTGTTGGAAGAATATAACCGATTGTATTATCCACTGACGGTTGATACCATGCTTGGCCGTGCAGTAAATGCAACAGGTGAATTTAGCTGGGGAGACTGCCCGGCACCGTGGGAAGGAGGAGTATGTAAATGTGGAACTATGAGAAACGCTTACAATTTCCAGTAAAAATCAGCAAGTGTAATCCGAAAATTGCGCAGCAGATAATCAGTCAATATGGCGGTCCTGACGGTGAATTATCTGCATCGATGCGTTATCTGGCACAGCGCTATACGATGCCGGTAAAACGAGTAGGGGGATTGTTGACGGATATCGGAACCGAAGAATTGAACCATATGGAAATGATCTGTGCGATGGTCTATCAGTTGACGAAAAATCTCACACCGGAGCAGGTAAAGGCGAGCGGATTTGACGCATATTATATCGATCATACGACCGGATTGTGGCCGCAGGCAGCGAGTGGATTGCCGCAAAATGCGATCGAATATCAGTCAAAAGGAGATGCCATTACCGATTTATATGAAAACCTTGCGGCTGAACAAAAAGCACGTACCGTGTATGATAACTTACTGCGTATCATAGATGATCCGGATGTACGTGAGCCGCTGAAATTCTTGCGCGCGCGCGAAATCGTGCATTTCCAGAGATTCGGTGAGGCGCTGGAGATGACGAAAGACAGTATGAACTGCAAGAACTTCTATTACTTCAATCCGGAGTTCGATAAACAGATGATGAATAAATCTTAATTTTTGAAAAATCCCCCTTATAATCATTTGTTTAAAATGAGTTATAAGGGGGATTTAAAATC
>JAGAOE010000069.1 GCA_017623885.1 Eubacterium sp.
TTAAAATCTACCAGATAATGCTGCACAATCACTTCCGTAATCTCATCACCTGCAAACGGAATCATGCCATACGCAATGATGCTTCCGTCTCTGGTGATACATATATCGGAGGTTCCTGCTCCGACGTCGACCAGCGCGATATTCAACATACGAAAATGCTCCGGAATCGCCACATTGATGGCTGCAATCGGCTCCAACGTCAGATTTGCCACCTCAAGCCCTGCCAATGCAACGGCTGCATACAGACCGTCCACGACATCCTCCGGCAAAAATGTAACGATGATGTCGATGGATATTACCTCCGCTTTATGTCCTTCGAGATTCGAATACACTTCATCGTTAATATAGTATTTTACTACCGAATATCCAACACAATAAAAACGGTATTTCGTATCATTCTGCTCCTGCAAAATCGACTGTGCCTTTTCAACACCGAGCAACTCCAGTGTATGAATCATTTCTGCTGTCACAACGGTCTCTTCCGGGTATTCATATTCTACATGTGTTGTCACTGTTTTTAACACACGACCTGCTGCCGCGATACATACATCGGTAAGCGGTTGCTCCACTTGCTCTTCCAAATTCTGTTTTACGCTTTGAATTGTTTTCCCGACTTTTCCGATATCATGAATCTGACCGTCCAGCATCGCACGTGTACCATGCTCTTTGCAATACTGTGCAACCACATTAAAGCGCTCATCTTCGTCTCTGTAGCCCACCGTACCCACGACATTTCGTGTGCCGATATCCAGACCGAATACAAGTCCTCTATTGTCTACACTCTGTGTCTCCATCTTGTTTCTCCTCATTCGCATAAAGTATTTTGATTTGCTCTATTACATACTGTTCATCACGTGAATTGTCTATTACCCTGCGGCAATGTCTGCGATACGCATCATCCGAAAGCTGCGCCGCAAAAATCTGTTCTACCTTTTGTTCGGTATAGCCCCGGTCTTTCATCAATCGTTTTTTTCGAATGTCCGGTGATGCATAGACATACCATAGTTCATCACAAATCGTATCATAATGCTCCTCTATGAGCAATGCTGCTTCTACAATTACATAATCGACCTTGTTTTTTTGCCGCTCCTGCTCCACTTCTCCTATGATATATTCTTTTACCGCCGGATGCACAATCTCATTTAACTGTCTGCGCAAATCCTCATTCGAAAAAAGCACCTCTGCCAGTTTCGGACGATGAATGGAACCATCGCTTCTCCAAATATCATATGCTGCAAACACTTCCCGTATTTTTCGGTAACACACCGTTCCCGGCTCCATCAATTCATGCGCGATCTCATCTGCAATGAGAATGCGCACCCGATACAACTGTTTCATTGCCTTTAGCACAGTCGTTTTACCGGCTCCGACGCCGCCTGTCAGTCCTATAAATTTCATAATTATTTTCCTTTTATCTATCACGCGCAGTCTATACCGCCGCTATTTTGCCTCATACCAGTTTCGTCCACTGTGCATGTCTATCTCTAATAACACGGACAGTTTTGCACATTGCTGCATTTCTTCAGACAAAATCTGTTCCACACGCGACTGTTCCGAAAGCACCGTTTCTACCAAAAGTTCATCGTGTACCTGTAAAATCAGACGCGACGACAACTGTTCTTCTGCCAATCGGTCATGCACGCGAATCATCGCTATCTTTATAATATCAGCAGCAGTTCCCTGAATCGGCGAATTCATTGCCACACGTTCACCGAATGAACGCTGCATAAAATTGCTCGATGACAGCTCCGGTATCGGACGTCTTCTGCCATAAAGCGTCGTCGCATAGCCTGATGCCTTTGCATCTTCTACCATCTGATCCAAAAACTGTTTGATACCGGGATACGTTGCAAAATACTGTTTCATATACTCGGCTGCTTCCTGCCTCGTAATACCCAAATCTTCGCCCAGTCCGAACGAACTGATGCCGTATACGATACCGAAATTAACTGCCTTTGCATTTCGTCTCTGTAAATCCGTCACTTCCTCAAACGGAATATGAAATACCTGCGATGCCGTAATCCGGTGTATATCCTGTGCCTGACGGTACGCGTCAATCAAAGTCTGATCACCGGACATATGTGCCAGTACACGCAGCTCAATCTGCGAGTAGTCCGCATCTACAAATACGCTTCCTTCCTGCGGCAAAAATACTTTTCGAATTAAACGCCCAAGCTCCATACGAATCGGAATGTTTTGTAAATTCGGTTCTGTACTGCTGATTCTTCCGGTCGCCGTGATGGTCTGATGGAATGTCGAACGAATTCTTCCGTCCGCTTCGATACATCCTACCAATCCATCCGCATAAGTCGATTTCAATTTTGTCAACTGACGATATTCCAATATCTGCGTAACAATCGGATATTCCGGTGCCAGCTTATCTAACACATCTGCTGCCGTCGAATAACCGGTCTTCGTCTTTTTGCCATACGGCATTTGCAGCTTTTCAAACAAAATCACACCTAGCTGCTTTGGTGAATTAATATTAAATACTTCTCCTGCACCGGCATAGATTTCCTGCTCCAACTGAGCGATTCGCTCACTCAGATGCGCACCATACTCCGTCAGTGCCTGTGCATCCGCCCGCACACCTGCCAGCTCCATGTCTGCCAGTACAAATAGCAACGGTCGCTCGATTTCTTCATATAACCGGAGCATCCCCTGCTTTTGCAGTTCTTCTGCCATCGGCGCATATGCTTCAAAAATCGTCGTCATCATACTACCTAACCACTGATAACACGCATCGCTTCCATCGCTCTGTGTATTCATGCGCTCCACGATGGTCTTGATACTTTCTTTTCCGAGCAAATCCGCTCTCGTCGGATAAATCCGTTCCAGATAATCCTTTGCTAAATCCTCATATACATATTCATTTTTCAACGGATTGAGCAAATACGCCATGATTTCTAAATCGTCAAACTGACTGCGACGCGCTGCATCAAATCCATAAGGATACAACAGCTTTATCTGACGTTTCAGATTCATCGTACTTATCTTTTTGCCGGATAAAATCCATCCTCGCACCTGCTCCATCAAGTAGTCTTCTGTCAGTGCTTCGCATACCGGAATCCAGAAGACAGACTGCGGCGATAGACACACTGCGATACCGAGCAGTTCTTTTTTCTCACATATCAATTGAACTGCCATCCGCTCTGTCGCTGCTTCTATCTTCGTATTTACCCATGCATCCCATGCCGCTAACGTATCTATCTTTTCCACGTTCAGAAGTGTTTCTTCTTTTTGTGATGTGCCACCAAGCACAGACGCATCGGCAGAAAAGCGGCTTAGCAATTGCTTAAACTCCAATTCTCTGCACAGCATATAAGCTTCCTGCGTAAACAAATCACCCAGTCTCGCGTTTTCCAGTGTATAATCAATTGCACAATCCAGCTTTATCGTCGCAAGCTCCTTGCTCATCTGTGCCGTCTCATAGTGCTCACGCAGCGCTTCACGTACACGATTCTGCTTTATCTCTTCCAAATGTGCATACGCGTTTTCGATGCTGTGATACTCTGCAATCAGCTTTGTCGCACCCTTTTCACCGATACCGGCAACACCCGGTATATTGTCCGAGCTGTCACCCATCAACGCCTTAACATCTATAAATTCAGTCGGAGTCACCAGATATCGCTCTATCACATCTTTCGCATAGTAATCTTCGATTTCTGTTCCGGTTTTCTTTGTTTTCGGAATTCTTATTTTTATCTGTTCTGTAGCTAACTGCAGCAAATCTCTGTCACCGGACACAATCGACACATCCAAATCTGCCTGCTGTGCAATCCGCGAAATCGTTCCAAGTAAATCATCCGCTTCCAATCCTGCCTGCTCTACAATCGTCACGCCCATTGCCTGCAGCATCTGCTTCATGAGCGGCACCTGCTCCTTTAGCTCCGGCAGCATCGGCTTACGCGTTCCCTTGTAGGCATCATACATTTGATGACGAAAGGTAGGTGCACTGACATCAAATGCTACTGTCAGATACTGCGGTTTTTCTTCATCCAATATTTTAAACAAAATATTCAAAAAACCATACACGGCATTCGTATGCTGTCCCTTTGCATTTGTCAAATCCGGGATTCCGTAAAACGCACGGTTTAATATGCTATGTCCATCTATTAAGACAATTTTTTCTCTCATTTATTCATCCTCGACCAACGTGAAAAATTTTGTATCAATTTCCGGATAAGAACGCTTCAATGACAGTGGTTTCCCTGACATCGACAAAAAGCAATGGCTGCTCTCTGCCAGTGTGCGCAGCTCACCGGTCTCTTTATCTGTCATCTCATACTGAATTTTCAGCTTTACGCCATTGTAGCTAGCCACCTTCGCATGAATCACAACGGTCTCGCCAAAACGAACCATGCTCTTATACTCACAATTCACAGAGAGCACCGGACTGATGATTTCCATCTCTTCCATCTTGTCATAGCTAAATCCCATCTGTTCCATCATATCCATACGTGCTTCTTCCATCCACCGAATATAATTCGAATGGTGCACAATACGCATCTGATCGGTTTCATAATATTTTACGGCATGCTCATACGGCTTTACTTTTATCTTTTCAGGTTTGTAAACGTCAACTCTTGTATCCATCATTCATTTACCTCGTATTTCCTATGGAATAAAAAACAAAAAACTCTATACTACAATCGGTGCACATGGTACTCCACCATATTGTATACAGAGTTAATTATGACATACTAAATATTCAATTTCAACCTTTGGTGTTTAATTTTTCTGCAACTATAAATCTGATTCATACCTCCTGCATGTATTCAAAATAATCTTCTTCTCCCGAAAATAACATGTATGCTCCATCTACATAACCCATATATCCACCATCTACAAAATATCCTTTCATCTCACACATCTCCTTTTCTTCTTTATCTTTATTCTTCAAATCCGCACTTGCGATAATCTAAGTTTACATTTTTACAAGTCCCAAAAAAAGGACAGCAAAAAACACTTGACATTCCACCTCGAAATATGATACTTGTAATATACAGTCACTGACGGATACGTGAATTGACACGGTGTGACTGGGTAACACTATATGCCGACCGTCTGGGCAGCTTTTCAGTTTTGAAAGGTTGTCCTTTTTTGCTTCACAGGATTAAAGTGTCAAAATGAATCAAAGACTCATACGGCACATCACATTTCAATCAATTATTTTTTTCAGAAAGGAAGGTATTTCTTATGAAGACAGATATCGAAATCGCTCAGGAAGCCCAGATGCTCCATATTAAAGAGGTTGCAAAGCCTTATGGAATTTCAGAGGATGATTTGGAGTTATATGGAAAATATAAAGCAAAGCTCTCCAATGAACTCATCGACAGCTTGAACGAACGCCCCGATGGTAAATTAGTGCTCGTTACTGCAATCAATCCGACTCCTGCCGGAGAGGGTAAGACTACTACCAGTGTCGGTCTCGGTCAGGCATTCGGACATATGGGAAAAAATGCCATCCTTGCACTCCGTGAGCCTTCTCTCGGACCTTGTTTTGGTATCAAGGGCGGTGCTGCCGGCGGCGGTTATGCGCAGGTCGTACCTATGGAAGATTTGAA
>JAGAOE010000070.1 GCA_017623885.1 Eubacterium sp.
AACAGATGGCAAATTTATTAGAGCAGATGATGGCTCAGTTAAATATGGAAGGCTAGAAAAGAGGAGTGTGTTGTAATGGGAGATAAATATGAACAGGAATACATGCGTCAGCATGATGAAAATGTGACGAGAGGTATTCATAAGGCGTCGATACTATCGATTGTTATCTGCCCGGTTCTGTATTTAATCACAAAAACCGGTGTGTTTGATATCGCAGACTGGTATATCATGGCAGTATTATTCTTTACGGTTGTTGCATGGCTGATTGTAGAGATATTGCTTCGTGCAAAGAAGTTAGCTGTTGCAAAGTATATACAGCTTGGCCTGCTTACGATTATGATTGTAGGTGCATCAATAAATCCGCATATGGGAATCTATATGATGTATTTTGTGATTCCTCTGATATCGTGTGTGTATATGGACTGGCGCTTGACACTGACGATGTCGGTTATCGGCTATATCGGAATGATTGCATGTATGTATCCCAGATCGTTTTATGCACTAAAATTAGGTTACTCCATATATGAAGATCCGATGAGATATTTTATCGGATTTAGTGCAGGATTTACGATTGAGTATTGTATCTTGGCAATTGTTGCTGTTCTTGTAGTGCGTCATGGTACAGGAATCCGCCAGAACTACTTCGAGAGTCAGAAAGAAAAATTGTCTGCGGAAGCAGCGAATCAGGCAAAGAGCAGCTTCCTTGCAAATATGTCACATGAGATTCGTACACCGATTAATGCGATTATCGGTATGAATGAGATGATTTTGCGTGAGAGCCGTGAGCGCAGAATTATGCGCTATGCCGGAAATATCAAAAATGCGAGTAAGAGTCTCTTGGCGTTGATTAATGATATTTTGGATTTTTCAAAGGTAGAATCCGGAAAGATGGAGATCGTCGAGACGACGTATCAGGTAGGTACGTTATTGAGCGATCTGGTAAATATGATTCAGCCGCGCGCGGCAGACAAAGATTTGGAATTAAAGCTGGATATTGATGATCAGATACCGCGAGAATTGTACGGTGACGAGGTACGTATCCGTCAGGTTATCACAAACCTGCTGACCAACGGTGTATAGTATACACGTGAAGGTTCGGTAACATTAAAAGTCCGTTGTACAAAATTACCGGAAGACAAAAAAGTTCGATTGGATGTAGCGATTGTAGACACCGGAATCGGTATCAAAAAAGAAGATCAGAAAAAGCTTTTCGACACATTCCAGCGTGTGGATGTACAGGCAAACAAAGGTATCGAAGGCTCCGGACTCGGTCTGGCACTTTCAAAACAGCTTTTGGAGCTGATGGATTCCAGACTGTTGCTGGATAGTGAATACGGACGAGGCAGTGCATTCTATTTCGGACTGGTACAGCGTATCGTAGATGAAGCTCCGATTGGAGATTATTCTGTGATTCATGAGCGTTCACAGCAGGATGCTTCGCATTATCAGGAGAGCTTCCAGGCGCCGGATGCAAAGATTTTGATTGTAGACGACACACATATGAATCTGGAAGTATGTAAGGGTCTGTTGAAAAAAACACGCATTCAGATCGACACTGCAGACAGTGGTATGGAATGTCTGAATATGGTTATGAAAAAGCAGTATCATATCATTTTCTTAGATCATAAGATGCCGAACATGGATGGTGTAGAGTGTCTGAAGCATATGCGTGAGCTGGAAAACAATCCGAACGAAGATACAAAGATCATCGCACTGACAGCGAATGCAGTGAGTGGTGCGAGAGAGTTCTATCTGGCAAACGGATTTGATGATTATCTTGCAAAGCCGATTCAGGGCGACAAGCTGGAGCTGGTACTCAGCCAGTATCTGCCGCCGCAGTTCTTAAAGGTACCGGAAGAAGAGAGTGTGGATTATGTAGAAGAATTGTGTATTCCGCCGATTGACGGTATCGTGGAGGATGATGCAATGCGTTATGCAGGCGGAGATCCGGAGGAATATTTGCACAATCTGCGTCTCTACCTGAATGAGTATGAAGAGAAAAAGAAAAAGCTGCAGGAATTCTATGAGAATAGTGACATGGAGAACTATCAGATTTTGGCACATGCAGTGAAGAGTACATCGCGTCTGATCGGAGCAAACGAATTGTCCGAATTGGCACGTATGATGGAAGAAGCAGCAGCGTCACGTGATGTATCTTGTGTTCAAGTCGGTCATGCACAGTTCATGGAGAACTACATACAGCAGTGCAACAACATTTCAGAAGTCGTATCGATGTTGACGACAGAAGAACCCGGTGTGCAGATGCAGCCGGTATCTGCGGAAGAGTTGCATACGTTCTGCGGTGCATTGCGAGACAGTCTTGCAGAATTTGACATGGAAGCAATCCAGAATCATGTGACACAGTTGCAGAGTATGGATGTTTTGATGGGCATCAAAGAAAGCATGCAGGAGGCAGTCGATAATTTTGACTACGACCGTGTTGGAGAACAGATCGATTGTCTGGAGCAAATGATAAATGTACCTGCACCGACAGAACAGGCATCGTAAGAATAGAAACGGTGTTTGGTTCGCAACGTAGGCGTCGAGAAAATAGAAAAATAGAACGGTATGCCAAACAGGCATTTTACAGTGAAAATATTTCAGGCAGATAAATAAAAATATATTTTTCTGCCTGAAAATCATTGTAATAAAATGCGAGATGAGGCAGACCGAGTGAAAGTTTCGGGGTATAGTTCAGTTTGGCAGAACGCTACATTTGGGATGTAGAGGTCGCAAGTTCGAATCTTGTTACCCCGATTTTTTATTTTCATTTGCTGGAATTGGCAAAAGAGCATGATATTCATAGCATCGCATTTCCGGCGATTTCGACCGGTGCATATGGATATCCGGTAAAAGAAGCAGTATGCGTAGCGATACAGGCGATTTCTGATTGGATGGCAGAACATAAAGACTATGAAATAGAGATTATCATCTG
>JAGAOE010000071.1 GCA_017623885.1 Eubacterium sp.
CATAGGCTGCAAAACAAGAAGCACAGGCTGCCATTCGACGAGCTACGACTGCCGAGAAAGAAACAAAGGATGCAATCCAAAGAGCTATAGACGCAGAACAGCGTATTATCGAGCTGGAAGCTCTACTCAAACAGGCAACCGAAAATCAAAAGTAACAAAACAAATCATTTCACAAACGACAAGAGAACCTTATCGAATAAAAGAACAAAAGTGTGCTTCGCACACTCCGCGCCTACACGTTCCTACCTCAGCACAGCTTTTGTTCCGCGCGCGTTAGCTGCGCATCTGTGCACGAAGTGCTTTGTGTAATAGGAAGTTCCGACGGAATTTCCTATTACATGACAAATGGGCAGACTTTCAAGTCTGCCCATCTTTTCTCTAATATACCAAATCATATACATACTGTATTCCGCCGCTCTTTTGGTCATTGACCAAAAATCCAAGCTGCACACTGTTATAATACCATTCTCCGCTCGTAACTGTTCCGTTCCAGTTCAGGAAAAAGTCTCCCTGTGTAGTAACAGAATTTCCATCATCGTCCTGTATAAAACCGATTCCGGTGCCATTACCACGAAGAATCAGATAACCTGTTTTCTTTCCGTCATGCAGCTCATAACCCACGCTGGCTGCCGGTGCAAGTGTCTGTTGTGAGCAGGAAAGCGCGGTCTCTTTTCCATCCGCATCCACAATCTTAATCGACGGTGTCAGCTCCGGCAAATTATAGACCGTCGGATTTGTCTGCAAACGTACCAATGCACCTTCCATAAAAAAGCCTTTTTCTACGAATGCATCGTAATATGCAAGCTTGTCGTCATCACTCAACTGTATATCATAAATGACATGCTCAAACATCTTTTGCATATCTTCTACGACATATTCCTCGACATCTGTCTGTTCAAAGTCAAACTGGCTGTAGCCATATGTGAGCTGCGCCGCTGTCCGTTGCTGATATTCCATCATTTTATTAATCATATTGACTTTACTGCCACTGTCGGTCGATTGATCGGAATCTGCAGACGGTGTACCCTGCGTCGGCACATCTTCTCCCAACACGCCTGCTGCAGATGCCTGCGCGATCGTCGCCTTCAAATCAGTAATCTGCTGTGGCTCGTTAAAGCTGTTATTCACCAGCTCACCTGCTGTAATCAGCTTTACATAAATCTCTTCGATCTGTTCGTCTGTATACCCTGACACATGTTCATCCGCGAGATTGATGCAATACGCCGCTGCGAGCTGTTCGTTTGCGGATGCCAATGCCGCATCTGCTTCCTGTCCCATGACGTTTTTATAGTAATTATAGAACTTTGCCTGCAGCTCTACTTGATTTTTCGCATAGGTCAGTACCAGATTTCGTCTCACATCTTCGGTATCATCGGTCTCTTCGCCGGTCAGACTCGGCATCACCATAGGCACGACAAATTTTGCCGCCACCAGCACTGCAATCAGCACCATTCCTATGATAATATTCCGCTTTGTGATAATATGTACTTTTTTCGTTTTCTTTTGCTTCTTTTCGGCTGCAGAAGTATTCTTTTTATTGTTCGTTGCCGCGCCTTGTGTCTGGCGCTTATTTCCTGATACACCTGCTCCTGCTGCCGTCTTTTCCAATTTTTCTACGAATTTTAATCCATATGAAGACACAAATATCGGCTGACCCTCTATTTCCTCTAACACAGCCTTTGCTTCATTCGGCTTGGACACATCATGTTTCTCCATGATCTGCTTAATCTTCTTTAGGTCACGCGAAGCATCCAAATACTCTTTTTCACTGTCGAACTCCAAATCGCCCAGTTTCCATTTCTTTTCTTCCATACTTGTCTCCAATTATTTATTCCTGTTTTAACTGACCACGCGCCATTCTCATGGTTCTGCGCATTTCGTTGTGTAGTTCCGGCGTCCATTGTCACAGCCTCGACATTTCTGTCGCCAAAAAAACATTATCAGCAATATCATACTCGAAGTATCGGTTTCGCGCAAGTATAACGTTTTTACTGTTTCTCTGCTCCGGTCTCACTTTGCGTCCACAAGCTCTGCGGCATTTCAAAGCACACACAGCCCATATACATCGGTGCAACGTCTCCCTCGTTAAAGCAGATCATCAGCGCACCATCCGCTGTGATATAAAAGCTTTGATCCGGCGCAATCTGTGTAAAATTCGACTCCGGGATATCAGGATCATTCAACCAATAAATCACTTCCTCATCTTCTGCCATTTCCGTCGCCATCTGCGTTTTAATTTCTTCGCTAATCGCCTCTATATAAGAAGCGTCTTCAAATAAATCTGATAATTTCAGAAGCTTGCCGGTCTTTCGGTCAATTGTATAATAATAGTTTTGCTCAAATCCGCTTGCCATTTCCTCAAGCGTCCATACTTTCATCGAAAAATATTGCTCACTGTCTGTAACAATCTCGTGCCCTACCTGCACATGATCGACCAGGCTCTGCTCCTCGTCTGCCATCAAATAAGCTTCGAATTCTTCTATAATTTGATTCGTCAGCTCATCTACCGACAAATTTATCTCCTGCTGTGAGCTTTCCCACTCCTCTTTAATCGCCGGGGTCTCTGCTTCCGCCGTTTCTACATTTACGTGCGGCACTTCGATATCTGCCTCATGCATACCTTCCGCTACCCGATAATCGCGCCAGACTACTACCTTTGCCACCGTCGAGAGAACCGGCAGCTTCTCCCATGCGCGCGCCACAGACAGGCTCATGTTCGGGAGCAGAATCATACCCGCCAACATCGCTGCAGCTACCCCTGTAAAAATCTTTATTTTTCCACCTTTTCTCGTTGTTTTTTGCCGCTTATTCACTTTTCTATCTACATTTATTTCATTCGTTTCAGATGCTGCTTCTGCCACAAATTCTTCATCAATATAACTGATTGCTTTCATAAAATCTTCCGGTTTCATACGAACGCCTCCTCACTAATTAAATATTGTTTTAACTTTTTTCTACATCGAAACATCGTCGTTTTTACTTTTGCTTCACTGCACTTCATGCCTGCAGCCACCTCTGAAACAGACTCCATATAAAAATATCGTCTTACAAACATCATTCTCTCTGTTTTCGGTAAATTTCGCAAGTAAGTATTAATCAGCTCTGCTATGTACTGATGCTCCAAACACTGCTCCGGTGTCTCATGTGCCGGAATACATTCTTCCAGCTCATGCAAACACAAGGTCACGCGATCCGCCTCTCGCTTTTTTTGGTGCGCATAACGATATCGGTTCAACGCCAGATTTCGCGTAATCTTTGCCAGATATCCTCCTAAATGTTGCGGAATCTCCGGCGGTATCGTCTGCCAAGCACGATACCACGTATCATTCAGACACTCAGATGTCTCTTCCTCGTTTTGCAATATGCGATATGCGATTGTTTTGCAATAATTGCCGTATTGCTCCTGTGTCAGTTGAATCGCGCGCTCGTCTCTTGCCAGATATAATTGTACGATTTCCTGTTCTAACATTTGTTCCTCCTTCTTTAAATATTGGAAAACAAAAAAGGACGAAGATGCATCTCGCCCTCTCCATCCTTATAGACACTTATTTTTCTGTTTGGTTACACTTTTTTATCCGGCATTCGGCAATTGACGCTTCATCACCACAAATGCACCCTGCAGCACCATAATCGTCACGATTTGCACCGCACCTGTCACTACTGCCTGCAAGACTCTCGTCGATAATAATGCAAAAAATGAGCTTTCCGTCATAATCATCAACCACAATGTATTTAATCCGAGACTACAAACTAACTGATTGACTACTACCGCACCGATAATGCGAACCGGTGTGACTTTTTTGTGCATAAACAAGCCGAAAATAAATCCCGTCATCGCTGCCGTCAGGGTAAAGCCCGGAAAATATGCACCTGACGGAAATGCCAGCATTCCGATGATATCCGCGATTCCCCCTGCACACGCTGCGCACCAAGGGCCTAATATAATCGCAGCCATTGCCCGTGCGACAAACGAAAAGCCTATGCGCGTAATCGGCGTTTGAATCGATAAAAATCGGGTCAATACGACATCCATCGCTATGAGCAATCCCATAATAACGATTTGATTGACATTAAACTTCTTTTTGCTTTGATCCTTCTGATGATAAACTTTGTTTTCCATGTGCTGTTCCTTTCTGGTGGTCGGAACAGGGCTCCTTTTCTTTCTTGATAACATATCGTATGAAATAAAAAAATCTGCGACGAGTTGTCACAGACCATCTATGTTATCATGTTGACAGCGGATGCGATGACACACCGCAAGCTCCTTCAAGCTTTTCGCCCAAAGGCAACTCCCATCCTTTGGTACTTAACGCGTGACACCTACTCTGTTCACATTGTTTAATTGGAAATCGATGCGACAGGATTTGAACCTGCGACCCCTACGTCCCTAACGTAGTGCTCTACCAAGCTGAGCCACGCATCGTTATTAATTTTGGAAGTCGATGCGACAGGATTTGAACCTGCGACCTCTGCGTCCCGAACGCAGCGCTCTACCAAACTGAGCCACGCATCGAAGTTGCGGATCATGGACCCTGACATCTTCGCCGCCGTGCTTAAGCACCACAGCGAAGATTATAATAACACATGTTTTTGTGTTTGTCTAGTCCTTTTTTGTAATTTTTCGTTGGTTTCTTTCGATTCTTTTTTAATCTATTACAAAATCATCTGTACGCAACCATAAATTCCCGCATCATTTCCGAGCTCTGCCAGCTTGAACTGCGCTTCACGACATGCATGGAAGGTATTCGGTGTGTAATACTTCTCTACCATATCTGTAATAATTGTTCCAGCTTTTGATACGCCGCCGCCGATTACGAAAACTTCAGGGTTTACTACACAGGCTACGCTTGCCAAGCCTTTTCCGAGTATTTCTCCAAACTGCTCTAACACGTTCATCGCCAGTGCATCTCCTGCCTTTGCCGCATCAAAGGTATCTTTTGCGGTCACTTCTGCTAAATCGCGAAGACTACTCGGCTCATTTGATGCTTCTAATGTACGCTTTGTAAGCGTAACGACTCCTGTGGCAGATGCATACTGCTCCAGACATCCTTTCTTTCCGCAGCCACATACGATCGTCTCTGTATCACAGACGGGGATATGACCGATTTCTCCGCCTGCTCCGGTCGCGCCTGCTACGATATGTCCGTCGATGATGACGCCGCCGCCGACACCGGTACCGAGCGTAACCATTACCACATTTTTTGCACCTTTTCCGGCACCCTGCCACATTTCTCCAAGCGCAGCCACGTTCGCATCATTTCCGGCTTTAACAGGATATCCGGTCAATTCAGACAAGGTCTCTTCTACGTTAAACACGCCCCAGCCTAAATTTACGCATTTACGCACAACACCTTCCGGTGTCACCGGCCCAGGCACACCGACTCCAACACCCTGTACATCATCCGCATCAATGGCTTTTTCTTCGATCTTTGCCTTTATAGACGCTGCGACATCCGGCAAAATATGTGCACCTTCATCTTCTTTTCGCGTGGGAATCTCCCATTTGTCTAACAGCTCTCCTGTCGTACGAAACAAGCCTAACTTTACTGTTGTTCCTCCGATATCTACGCCAAATCCATATGTTTTCATAATCGTCTCCTTTTTCTCTGTTTCTCATATTTTTGCTGGGGAAATACGGATTCATTCCGCTTTTCCCCGGTAATGCTTGCACTGATTTCATCTATCAGGCTACTCGACGATGACAACGTCTCCGTCCAGCACTTCTTCTTCCTCCGACTCGGATTCTGAATCTCCATCATCGCTCGGTATAATGATGACACCGCCTTCTTCCTTCGGCTCTTCCTTTGGTTTCTCCTCCGGCTTTTCCGGTGCATCTATAGGTTCGTCTTCCGGCGTCTGTGGCTTCTCTTCCGGTGTCTCTTCCTCTTCCGATTGTTCCGACTCTTCCGGTGATTTTTCTTTTTCCGGCTTTTTCTCCGGTTTCGGCTTCGGAAGCTTGTCTTCCGGCTCCTCGCTCTCTACATGGACACTGTCCGTATGATTAACAAACGGCATAAAATCCAGTGTCTCCTTATCTTTATGCAGCTTTTTCATAAAATCCTGCCAGATATAACCCGGATAGGTCGAACCGGACAATTCCTTCATCTCTGTCGGTATATCGTATCCTACCCAAATCGCAGTCGTAAAGTATCTCGTGAATCCACAAAACCATCCATCTTTGTGGTCATTTGTCGTTCCCGTTTTCCCTGCCGAGGGCATCGCGCCCAAGTCCAGTCCTTTTCCGGTTCCGTCTGTCATAACCGTTGACAAAATATCTGTCATCATTCGTGCTGCATTCTGGTCATATACCTGCGTTCCATTCTCCGGAACCTTATAAACCGCTTGTCCGTCGGCTGTCTCAATACGTTTGATACAAGTCGGTTCCCTGTAGATTCCATCGTTTTCTATCGTCGCATAACCACTTGCCATCTCTACCGCAGACGTTCCATAAGTAAAGCCGCCCAATGCGATTGCCGGAACCATATCTCTCGCATCCAGACCGGTAAACCGCATGTTTTTCAAATACTGCAGTCCTACCTCCGGTGTCAGTTCTTCCATCAGCTTCCATGCAATTGTATTTTTTGACTTTTCTACTGCACGACGCAATGTCATGTCTCCGGCATATGAGTTTCCGGCATTTGTCGGACCACCTTCAAAGGCTTCATCCTTTACAATAGAATCCGGCGTGTATCCACGCTCCAACAGCGGTGTATACACAATTAACGGTTTGATCGCGCTTCCCGGCTGACGATGACTCTGGTAAGCACGATTTAATGTGTAGCCTTCAAACTCCTGACTTCTTCCGCCTACAATGGCTGTCACGCACCCCGTCTCGTTATCGATGCACACTCCCGCTGACTGTAGCTTGTAGACTCCGTCCGCTGTCTGTTCCGAAAATCCTTCCAGTCCCTTATCGATACACTGCTGCAACTCCTGCTGAATTTCCATATCGATGGACGTATATATTCGGTATCCGCCTGTAAACAGCATCTTTTGGCAAGCTGCATACATCTCCTCGTAGTCCGCTTCATATATTTTTCGATCTTCCTCGCCGGAAAAATCATTCCGAAAAACAAATCCGTTTTGTTCCATCAGAACTCTAGTCGCGCAATAGTAAATATATGTCTCCACATAATCATTTTTTTGCCGCTTTGTGCGCTTTAATTTTATTTCTTTCTGCGTTGCCTGCTCATATGTTTCCCACATGATTTTGCCATCATCATACATCTGTTTTAAAATACGGTCGCGTCGCGATATCGCATTTTCCGGATGCTCGATCGGATCATATATCG
>JAGAOE010000072.1 GCA_017623885.1 Eubacterium sp.
ATCTACCCAGTCATCACTGTCTACCACCTTGTAAAACAAACCGTTCGCATGCATCAGACCGGCATTCACTGCCGAACCATGTCCTCCGTTTTCCTGATGCACGGCACGCACAATCGTCGGATATCTCTTTGCATAAGCATCTGCGATCTCTGCCGTCGCATCCTTTGAACCGTCATTAACAATGATGATTTCAACATCTTCACCGCCTGCCAGCAATGATTTGATACACTTCTCCATATAGTCCTGCGAATTATAGCAGGGTATTGCAATTGAAAGTAATTTCATTTTTTCTCTTCCATAATCCTTTCTGCCAGCTCTAACGCCTTGCGCGTCATCGCGTCGATATTATAATATTTGTACTCTGCCAGACGTCCGAGCAGATAAAAATCGGGAATGTTCTCTGTCAGCGCACGATATTTGTTGTACAGGCTCTCATTCTCTTCGTTTTGAATCGCATAATACGGAATTTCTCCGTCTGCGCCGCTGTAAGCGAACGGATACTCGCGCACAATCGTCGTTCCGTCACAATCGGTCTGTCCCGTCAAATATTGAAACTCTGTAATACGTGTAAAGTCTTCACTTACGGTATAATTTACGACAGAATGTCCGTTTTGGAAGTCCTCCTGCTCCAAATGTTCAAAATCAAAACGCAAAGAACGATACGGCAATCTGCCAAAGCGACAAGAAAACAACTCATCCAACGCACCGGTATAAATCACTTCGCCCGCAAACGGCTGCCCGTCAAGCAAGACACCTTCCTGCGTAATCGTCAGACGCTCGGTCGCCTCTACGCCACACTGAACATCGATATTTTCATGCTCCAGCATGCGCGCAAACATCGCGGTAAATCCATCGGTAGGAACACCCTGATAGCGATCCTGAAAATAGCGGTTATCATAAGAAATCAAAACCGGCACACGCGCCGTCACCTCCGGTGAAATCTCCTCCGGTGTCTGTCCCCACTGCTTCATCGTATATTTCAAAAAGACATTTTCGTATACAAACTGTGCAATATTTTGAATATCTGCGTCTTCGCTCTTTCTCAGCTCCATAATCGGCACACGACTGCCCTCGCCAAATGCTGCGATCAGCTTTTGTTCCAGCTCTGTCGCCTTGTCTTTCTCATAAATCTGATGTAATGTGTTTAAATTAAACGGAATCGGCAAATACGAATCGCCCACACTTGCCACGACCTGATGTCCCTGCGGATACAGATACCACTCTGTAAAACGCGACAAATATTCATACACCCCTTCATCATTTGTATGAAAAATATGCGGACCGTATTCATGAATCAACACACCATGTGCGTCTCTTCGATCATAACAATTTCCGCCAATGTGCGCTCGTTGCTCTAATACGAGAACACGTCTTCCCCCTTCTTCTGCCAGTTGACGCGCGACTACAGATCCCGCGATTCCGGCTCCTATTACGATTGTCTGATACATGTTTCCTCCTTACGGTAACTCATTTCCAAGTGTTTACAAAAAATTTACATTCCCATCATAACAGCTTCATAATTCCTCTGTATTATATAACCATATTAAACAACACACAAGTTAATAAATGAAAACTTCCCATAATTTTCTTTTTCATAATTTAAAAGGGCGATGCAAATTTTGCATCGCTCTCCTCTTTTTCTTGCATAAAAAATTTAGTCCTGCAAAAATTTTTCTTGGCCGATACGAATTTTCATATATCGCGAATACGCCGCATATGCCGCCGGAATCGCATAATGTTTCTCTGAATCTGCCGCTTCGACAAACAGATATCCCTGCTCATCTGCCGGCTCTTCCACCAACAATGCATAGCCCTTCATCTGCCATTCTACATGCGAAAAAATATGCTTTGCATCCGGTAATTTTTGAATACGAAGCGGAGCTAAGCCCTGCTCTTTCACATAGTCCAACGCTGCTTTTTCGCTCACATATCCGTTCAGATACGGAAATTCGTACATGCCCGCCAGCAGACCTTTCTCCGGGCGTTTTTGAAGCAGCACACGTGCTCCGTCACGGATGACAAGCACGGTTTTCTTTTCGATTTTTCTCGCTTTTGCCTTTGATTTGACAGGCAGCTCCATTTCTTTTCCGTGTTTATGCGAAAGACACAGCGCATTCCAAGGACACGCTTCACACAGCGGTGCGCCGTTTGGTACACACACGGTCGCTCCCAGCTCCATCAGAGCCTGCGTAAACATGCCTGCTCTGCCTTCCGGTACAATCTGTCGGAGCGCTGCTTCCACTGCATTTTTCACCGACTGTTTTGCGATATCTGAATCATTTTCTGTCACGCGCATAAGAATTCGAAGGACATTCCCATCTACTGCCGCTTCACGTTTTCCATAAGCAATCGATGCAATCGCTGCCGCCGTATAATGACCGATACCTTTTAATTTCAATAACTCCTCATAATCCGCAGGTATCACACCACCATATTCTTGCATAATCGTCTGCGCCGCCTGCTGCATGTTTCGCACACGATTGTAATAGCCGAGCCCCTCCCACAGCTTGAGCAATCGGTCCATTTCGCAATCTGCCAGCGCAGCCACATCCGGCAATGCCTCCATAAATCTGGCATAAAAAGGCTTTACCGCTTCTACACGTGTCTGCTGCAGCATGATTTCAGATACCCACACATGATAAGGTGTCGGGTCTTCTCGCCAAGGCAAGCTGCGTGCATGCAGGGGATACCACTTGAGCAGCGGCTCCACCAGCGCTTCTAATTCAAAAGATTTAAACATCGCATTCTCTCCTACTTGATATATTTCCTATGAACAAAGCAGACAAGTATCCCCCCTAATTTCCACACTCCTGAGGGACTTGGCTGCTTTGCGCGCCGATGTGCAATTGCTTAGCAATCTTCCACTGCACATCGTGCGCATCCACGCGGAGCGTTTTTCAGTTATAGGACAATTCCAACAGAATGCCCTATAACTGAAACAAAAAGAAGCCGTGACGCAGTGCCACAGCCTCTTTTATTTTCGTAAAATTATTTGTTCTGGAAAGGAACTACCTTTAATTTCTTCTCAGGATCTTTCTCTAAGAAATTGCCCATTCCTGCTCTCTGGTCTTCGGTCTCGAAGCAGCTTCCGAACAGCTTCTCTTCGATCACGATTGCATCATCCATTGTAGCATCCAGACCATCGTTGATTGCTTTCTTGCATGCACGAACTGCGATGGGAGCGTTTGCTGCGATAATAGAAGCAAGCTTCTTTGCTGCAGGCATCAATTCCTCTGCGGGATATACATTATTTACAAGACCGATTCTGTATGCCTCGTCTGCTTTAATATTGCGAGCACCATAAATCATCTCTTTTGCTTTTCCTACGCCAACGATTCTTGCCAGTCTCTGTGTTCCGCCAAATCCCGGAGTAATTCCAAGACCTACCTCAGGCTGTCCGAAAATAGCGTTCTCTGAACAGATACGGATATCACAGCTCATAGCGATCTCACACCCGCCGCCAAGAGCAAAACCGTTGATTGCACAAATAACAGGAACCGGTAAAGTCTCCAACTTACGGAATACATCATTACCCTTCTTTCCGAATGCTTCACCCTCTGCCTTTGTCAGAGTGCTCATCTCGCCGATATCTGCGCCGGCTACGAATGACTTGAATGCATCACCCTTCTTGTCTGCTCCACCGGTCAGAATTACAACACGAATATCAGAGTTTGCTTCGATTTCGTTCAATGCTGCATCCAGCTCGTTTAATGTCTCGCTGTTTAATGCATTTAATGCTGCAGGTCTGCTGATTGTAAGAACCGCAATCGCGCCATCGATTTCTAACTGTAAATTGTTCATTGGTTTACCCTCCTGGAATTCGTAAATTTATGTTCATTAGAAGCCTCTTTTTCTCAGACAGCTTCCGTTTTCTGATGTTATAAATGTACCATTTTGTGAAAGATTTGTCAATGTAGTATCAGCTTTTGCATCGTACTAATTGCACGCTTTGTCAAAATACACGTCCCATGCTCTTTGATATAGGCGATCTGCCCCTCACGCGCACTCACGCCATCCATAAATTCAATCGATGCGGACATAATCCTGCAAATCTGTTTTTCATCCATATCTGCCCTGTGTAAAATCAGACAATACTTGTCATTTCCCAAGCGATACAGCTCACTGTCTATATGTAGCTCGTCCTCTATCCGGTCAGAAATCCCGGCACAAAATGCCTGCAAATCCTCCAGTCTCGAAAATTCCAACAAATATTCCTTGCGCTTGCTGACATCATCCGAGGATGCGCGCACCGGCGCTGTGTCTTTCTTTTCATGCTCCGCTTTCTCATGCACCGCATCCGACAACGTGCTCATCGCTGCCCGCAAACTCTCCAGTATTTCTCGGATATTTCCATTTTGTTTTTCTGAAAATGTCAGTGCCAGCTTATTTTCCGGTAACACAGCAACCTGAATCGTCATCGGACCACCCTGCACATGGAATCCGACTTCTTCCTCTGCCTGCTCTATCATTTTCCGCAAAAACTCTTCTGTTCTGCCATCATTGGACATAAAATCGTCCATCTC
>JAGAOE010000073.1 GCA_017623885.1 Eubacterium sp.
GAACGGTATCGGAAAGACGACATTGCTCAAAAGTATACTCGGACTCATTCCGCCGTTGGAGGGAAAAGTAGAGCAGGGCGATTACTTGAGCATCGGTTACTTCGAACAGGAGATGGATCAGAATATTTCTACGACATGTATTGAAGAAATCTGGCAGGAATTTCCTTCTTACACACAGTATGAAGTGCGCGCGGCACTTGCAAAGTGCGGTCTGACGACCAAGCATATCGAAAGTCTTGTCCGCGTACTCAGCGGTGGTGAGCAGGCGAAGGTCCGCCTCTGTAAACTCATAAACCGTGATACAAATATTTTACTGCTGGATGAGCCGACCAATCATCTGGACGTTGATGCAAAAGCAGAACTTAAGCGTGCCCTGCAGGCATACAAGGGCAGTATCCTCATGGTTTGTCATGAGCCGGATTTCTATGACGGACTTGCTACGGATGTGTGGGATTGTACAAAATGGACAACGAGACTTGTCTAAATTACCCATTCTTTCGTATATCTAAATAATTTGAAAAATATATTAAATTTTCTATTTTCATCTGCCACATACTTGTGGTAAAGTATTAAGGTGATAAAAAATGCAGCTATTTGCAAAAGGAGAATGCTAACATGAAAAAGATTTATGAAGGAAAGACAAAAGACGTATTTAGTCTGGACAACGGCAATGTAATGCTGAAATTCAAAGATGATTGTACCGGAAAAGACGGTGTATTCGATCCCGGCGAGAACAGTGTCGGATTGACCATCGAAGGAATCGGAAAAGCAAACCTTGAAACCTCTATTCACTATTTTGAGTTATTAAAGGATGCCGGTATCAAGACTCATTATGTTGGCGCTGATGTTGAAAACGCAACGATGGAAGTTCTTCCTGCAACCGTATTCGGACACGGTCTCGAAGTTATCTGCCGTTTAGTGGCTACCGGAAGCTTTATCCGCAGATACGGTGAGTACATGGAAGACGGTACTGTTTTAGAAGGTGGCTATGTAGAGTGTACATTCAAGAACGATGCACTTGGCGATCCCCTTGTTACCGGTGAAGGACTTGCAGCACTTGGCATCATGACTCCTGCAATGTTTGAGAGCATGAAAGAGCAGACTTTGAAGATTACCAAAATCGTAGCAGACGATTTGAAGTCGATTGGTCTCGATTTATGGGATATCAAGTTTGAGTTCGGATACAACAATGATGAAGTCATTCTGATTGATGAAATTGCATCCGGAAACATGCGTGTATATAAAGATGGAAAGATTGTAGAGCCTGTTGAATTGACAAAGTTGATTTTAAACAGATAGTTTTAGCGTAGTTTCATAAGAACATACGGATTCGCCCTGAGCATGTGCTCAGGGCGTTTTTGCGTCCTTTCGTAGTAAAATTAAACAGATTCTAATGTGCGTGTCGTGTAAAATGTGTGTAAAATGACAATGATTTTTTTGCATTCTTTATAATATTTGTTGAATAATTATACAAAAGGTAGTAAAATGAGTGCAAGTGTTGTTGAAATGTGATAAGTGCGAGGGAACGAGATATGGAGACAGAGAGAGAAAACATTTATTATGAAGTAAAAGCATTTTTATTGGCAGTCGGAGAGCGGCTGAAACATGAATCGTCACGGAAAACTTGTGTCATAGCGATAGATATTAATCATTTTCGTTTTTTTAATAAAATGTTTGGCTGGGAAAAAGGCAACCAAATGATAGGTGCGATGAAGGAGAAGCTTTTAGAGCTTGTAGAACTGCGAGACGGAATGGTCGGTTATTTTGGTGCGGATAATTATGCAGTGTTCGTGCCGGATGAAGAAGCATTGATTTTAGAAATTTATGATGCGATTGTTGCATTGATTGAAAAATATTTCGATTCGACCGGATTTTCTCCGTTGTTTGGTATATGCGGAGATATTTCAGCGGACTACGTTTTGACAGATATTTACGATCATGCGACATTGGCTTTATCGCGGGCAAAAGAGAGCAATTGTATGCGAATTTTCCGATATAGTGCCGATATGGAAGAAAATCTGGAAAAAGAGATTCGACTGTTATCGGAGATCAAAGAAGGCTTGGCAAACGGAGAGTTTATATTTTACGCACAGCCGCAGTGCAATATTTCAAAATCAAAGATTGTAGGAGCGGAAGCACTGGTGCGTTGGAGACGGCAAAACGGTGAACTCGTACCGCCGGGCAAGTTTATTCCGGTTCTGGAGAAAAACGGAATGATTGTTCAGCTTGACCGCTATATTTGGGAGCAGGTGTGCAAATGGCAGCGAAGCTGGATGGATCGCGGATATGCAGCGATTCCGATGTCGATTAATGTATCACGTATTGATATTTTTTACATGAATGTATCGAAATACCTGATAGAGTTGCTGGAAAAATATGAATTGCCGGAGCAGCTCATCAAAGTCGAGATTACGGAAAGTGCATATGCCGAGAGCGATGACCGCATTATTACGACGGTCAGTGAGTTGCGAAATCGCGGTTTTCAGGTGCTGATGGATGACTTTGGAAGCGGTTATTCTTCTTTGAATATGTTAAAGCATATGCCGGTAGACGTGCTGAAGTTGGACATGCGTTTTTTGGAAATCGAAGAAGAGGAAGCAGAAAAAGGTATTAATATATTAGAAACGGTCGTTAATATGGCAAGACTGTTGCGTTTGCCGATCGTTGTGGAAGGCGTGGAGACAGAGCAACAGGAACAGTTTATTCGCAGTATCGGTTGCAGATATACGCAGGGATATTATTATTATCGTCCGATGCCGCTGGAGCAGTTTGAAGAATTACTCAAAGATGATCGTCGCATCGATTTGAATGGTTTGATTTATAAGCAGGTAGAGCCGTTACACATTCGTGAATTTGTGGACAGTAGCTTTGTCAGCGATGGCATGCTCAATAATGTGATCGGACCGGTCGCATTTTATGAGATGTTTGATAACCAAATCGAGCTGACACGTGTAAATGAGCAGTATATGCAACTCATCGGCAATACGGATGCGTTGGCGAACAATTACGGAAAACGTTTTTGGAATCATGTGCGCGCAGATGATCGTGTGCTGTTTCATACGATGTTTGAGAAAGCATATGAGAATGCGCCGGACGGTGCGGAAGGTTATATACATGCAATGCGTTTGGACGGCAGCAGTATGCTGGTCTACATGAAGGTATTTTTCCTGAAAGAGCGTAACGGCAAACGCCAGTATTATACATCCCTTTTGGATGTGAGCAGTATCGGTCTTACGGTAGACAAGTGCGTAGAAGAACAGAAGATGGAGCAGGTAAAGAACGCATTATCAAATGCTGCGAATTCGACTTGTGAAGCAGGTGCTTTTTGCTTACCGTTGGAAGATACGTTTGAAAGCTTGGAAGCACATTTTGGACATATGCCTTACGGATTTGCGATTGCCCGGATTACAGTGGATGCAGAACAACAACCGCTGGGACTTGATATTTCTTATATCAATAAGGTGTTGCGTGAACTGTGTGGAGGCGACATCAATCAATTACACCGTTTGATTGCTTCTGAGATTATGCGCAAGAAAAAAGATAGCTTGCAGATCATGTATGAGACTGCATATTACGGAAAAGCAACAGATATAGAGGTGTATACACATATTTCAAATCGTTATCTGAAATTAAAACTGTATCAGTATGCACCGGGATATTTGGCGTGTATCATGCTTGATACGACAGATGAGCGTTTGTCCAAGAAAGCACTGCACAGTCTGGAACAGCCGTTCCGCGAGATTTATTATGTGCATTTGCAGGATAATTTCTGCCAGATGCTGTATCCGACGACGGACTCCTTGATGGAGCGCGGCAATTATGAGGAAATGGCAAACCGTCATTTTTATGCAAAACGTGTATCTGTGGAAGATGAGTC
>JAGAOE010000074.1 GCA_017623885.1 Eubacterium sp.
CCCTTAGCCATATCGTCGTTCTCTGCATAGATTACGTTGAACTCTTTACCAGAGTCGATTACTGACTGAACGATCAGCTGTGCTTTTTATGCGTTCCACTCTGCGGTCTGCTGTGCTACGATTTCCCAGTTAGCTTCTGCTGCTACCTTCTCATCTAAAGCGCCTGAACGACCCTTCTGAGCTGCTGAACCCATAACACCCTGAATGTGGATTACCTTGTAAGACTCAAGTCCCTGTCCTGCTAACCAGTCAACAGCGGTAGTTCCTTCTTTTGCCATATCAGATACGATAGAAGCCTCATATAAGCTCTCATCTGCATCGATGGTACGGTCAAATAAGATTACGCGAACGCCTGCGTCCTGAGCATCCTGTAAAACGGTATCCCATCCTGCAGTATCTGCTGCTGATAATAATAAGTAATCAACACCGTCTGTGATGAACTTCTGAGCTGCTGCTACCTGCTCATCATTCTTTAAGCTGTATGCGAAAGAAGCTTCATAACCATTTGCCTCGGTAAAGAACTCTTTCATATCCTTATCGTTAGCGGTACGATATCCAGACTCGTTCGGGTCATTGTTAATGATACCAACTTTAATTAATCCACCGTCGTCTGCTGCGGGAGCTTCTGCTTCTTCAGTCTTCTCTTCTGCTGCAGGAGCGTCTGCCTTTTCTTCTGCTGCGGGTGCATCTGCTGCAGGAGCGTCTGCGGTTTCTTTTCCGCCACATCCTACTAACATGGTTGCTGCCATTGCTACGGTAAGTAAAGTTGCTACTACTTTCTTCTTCATTTTTGTTTCCTCCCTTTATTAACCTTCTGATTTGTTGTTTTGTAAGGTGTTTCGTCCTTACATGTTTTATTATACGAATCCGGAAATAAAAAACAATTAATAATTGGCGGTTTTTACCAGTTTCGGTTTCTTGAACAATACAAATTTGCACTATTTCAAATAGACTTTGATACAAATTTGTGTTTTAATAAAAATAAGTTAAGAATTTTACGGTTTTTCGTGAAAACGGTTGTTTTTTTACGATTTCGATTCCAATTTTTTACATTTTTTGCTATGTCAAACCGTTCAAAAAATGTTAAAAATCTATGAAAAAGGTGATTTTTTCCGATTTGATTTTTATATCAAAAGTAAAAAATCCCTTTTGCACCGTAAAATTTTTATCTGAATATCATAAAAAAGTTAAAAATTTTCGAAAGAAGGGAATCTATGATACCAAAATATTTACAAATATCCGATCAGCTCCGTGCACAATTGACCGGTAACGAGCGTGCATCGATTCAAAAATTGCCTACCGAGCAGGAATTATGTGAACATTTTCACGCCAGTCGTCAGACAATCCGCCACGCATTGCAGATTTTAGAGCAGGAAGGTCTGATCGAGCGTCGTCAGGGAAGCGGTGCCTATGCGACCGGGCTTCATCCTGACAGCGAGCACAATCAGATTGCCGTTTTGCTTCCTACCGACAGCGACTACACCTATGCAAAGCTGCGCAGTGAATTACAGCTTCCGCTTGTCAAAGAAGGTTTTGCTGTCTCATTCTTTTTGACGGAATTTAAACTTTCACGTGAGCGGGAAATTCTTCACCAGCTCCTTGAGCTGCCCTTGCGCGGGCTGATTATCGACCCGGTCAAAAATGCCCTTCCGAATCCGAATCTGGATTATTACGAAAGGCTTTGGTCGAAACGAGTACCTACCGTTTTTCTGCAGCAGCCCTATCTCGGCTTTCCCCAGCAGCCTTTTGTCTGCTCCGATGATTACGACGGCGGCAGACAGGCTGCGCAGTATTTGCTCGCCCGCCATCACATAAAAATCGCCACGCTGCTGCCCTCAGACAGCATTTCCGGCATGAAGCGTTATTTAGGAATTTTACACGCCTGTAATGAATCGCATATCACATGGGATGATCGTCACCTCGCATGGTATTCCGACGAAGAATGGTCTGCACTGCAAAAAAAACAGGCCACCGGCTTTCTGTCGGATTTTATCCGACGAAAGCTCGGCACCTGCTCTGCTGTTATCTGTCATAATGATGAAATCGCCTATTGGCTCATAAAAGAATTGTCGATTAGCGGTCGCCATGTACCGGAAGACATTTCCGTCATCAGCTTTGACAATAGTTATTTATGTGATTTTTCCGTTCCCGGTCTGACCTCTTTCGGACATCGCCAGACGCTCGCCTCCACTGCGGCAAATACATTGCTCTCGCAGATGCGCGGTCAGGACAGTGCATCTGTCACCTTGTCCTTTCATCTCTATGAGCGGGACAGTTGTCATTCTCTGGCTTAGTTGTCAGCTATTTTTTGCACGCCATTCTCTGGGCGAACTGCCAACTGTTTTTTTAAACACGAAGCTAAAGTAATGCGCATCCTTATAGCCTACTGCGGCAGCAATCTGTGCCGCAGAAAGCTCAGAATCCTTTAACATTTCTTTCGCCTGCTCCATGCGCTTGTTCGTGACGTACTCGATAAACGTCATCTTCATTTCCTGTGAAAACATGGCACTAAAGTAGTTCGGACTCATGCCGGTCGCCTGTGCTACCTCATTGAGATTCATACTCGCCTGTGCATAATTTTCATCAATATAATTCAATGCAGTCTGCAACACTTTTTTACCCTGTGTCTGCTGCTTCTCATCGCGCAGCCGTAATGCCTCTGTCAAAAGCTTACACACATAAAGTTGCATCGTCTCCGCACCATTTACGACTTCCTGTATCCGTGATGCGCCCACCGTCTCCAAAAAATCTGCAACCACACATCCGAGTGACTCCACATATGCCTGCGCCGTAAACTGTATATTAAGCAGTAAATAATCGCGAAACAGCTTTGATGCAACCGCTTCTCCGAGCCCTTGTATATAGCTGCCCACAAATTCTTCTACCTCTGTGCGCTGTCCGTTCTGCAAAAATCCCCGTATGATTTCCGGATCTACTTTATTTGCATCGACACCACCGAGACTGCCATCCTCTGAAATATCCGCTTGCACGATTTCCTCTTTCAGCACATGCTGTTCCGGCGTCAGATAACGATAGGCATACAAATGATTAACACGCTGATAGCATTCCGCCAACTGGCTCAAACGCTCGACCGGCGTACCTGCTGCCACATACCACTCTTTATCCTGCGATGCATGGCATACTTTTTGGATGTATTCCAGATGCGTGTTTGTGCGCTCTCTCAAATCGTCGATTTCGCCCATCAGCAATACGCCGTAAGTGTTCATGTTCCAGCGAAATATCAGACACTCCGGAAAACGCAAAAAGTAGCGCAGCAGCTCCTCATGATTCTCATTCTGTGTCACACCAAACAGCATCAGATTATAGCCGGACGCCTGAATCTTTAAATCCTGTTTTCCGGCTTCCTCATACAATTCCTGTACAGACAGCTTTCCC
>JAGAOE010000075.1 GCA_017623885.1 Eubacterium sp.
AATGTGAAGCTTGTAAAGCCGAAGGGATTATTTGGCTTTTTGAAAACACCTTTTTATGAGGTGACGGCAGCGATGGAGGACAAAGAACCGCTCAATGTATCACAGGCTATGACAGGAGAGCGTAAAGGGATTAATCTGGCTGCAGATGAGCCGATTGAATTACCGAAACCGACTTCATCACAAGCCGGAAGTGCGTTGGGACGCGGATTTGATTCCGCAGAACCGATATCTGAGGCGGCGAAAGCTGTCGGGGATATTCTGAGTGCGCATGCATTGCAGCAGGAGGCGACTTTACAGCAAACACCGTCGTCTGCAAACTATGAAAAGAGAAGCTTGCAGACAGACACGGATTTGATTGAAGAACGTTTGGAAAACCTTCAGCAGTTTTTGGAGAAAAAGTTGACGGATGATGTTGCGCTGGAGGTGACGCGCGAAATCGATGCATCCGGTGTGGAAAATACAGAAAATGCAGAGCGTGTGCATATGTTCCGTATGCTGTATCGGACGTTGTTGGAAAATGAAGTAGATGAGGTCTATATCAATCAGCTTTTGGATGATGTGATGAAAGTCGCACGCAAAGGTTCCAGCATGGATTTGATTTTGTCACATGTGTATCAGAAAATGATTCTGAAGTTTGGAAATCCGCGTGTGATTACGACCAAAGGAAAAGGTCCGAATATTGTCTTTTTCATCGGTCCTACCGGTGTCGGAAAGACAACAACAATTGCAAAAATTGCCTCAAAATTCAAGGTGGAGCAGGGAAAAAAGGTTGCATTTCTGACAGCCGACACCTATCGAATTTCTGCGACAGAGCAGTTGCGCACATACTCCAATATTCTTGATGCACCGATGACAGTGGTATATGCGCCGGAGGAGCTGGCAGGAGCAGTAGATAAATTCTCAGATTATGACCTGATTTTTGTAGATACTGCAGGATTTTCACATAAAAATGAGGCGCAGAGAGAAGATACCAAAAAACTGTTACAGGTATTAGGGACACAATACCAGACCATGGTATATCTGGTGTTGTCTGCGACGACAAAATATCGGGATTTAAAGGAAATCTGTGATATGTATCGCAGTATTACCGATTTTTCGCTTATTTTTACAAAGTTAGATGAAACAAGCGCGTATGGAAATTTGCTGAACATCAAATTGTATGCAGATGCAGAAATTTCATATATGACAAACGGACAAAATGTTCCGGACGATATCGCTGTGTTCCAAGCACAGGAGATTGTAAAGAAGCTGTTAGGAGGAGACTGATATGGACCAGGCAACAGGACTGCGCAATGTTGTAAAAAAACAACAGGTCAGTCAACAGCCGCAGGCACGCGTTCTTACCATTACGAGTGGAAAAGGCGGCGTAGGAAAATCAAATACGGCAGTAAATCTGGCAGTACAGTTTAGTAAGCTTGGAAAAAAAGTAATTATTTTTGATGCTGATATCGGTCTGGCAAATGTAGAAGTCATGTTTGGTGTATTTCCAAAATATAATTTAAGTGATGTGATTTATAAAGGAATGTCCATGAGTGAAGTAATCACGAATGGGCCGTTGGACATCGGATTTATTTCCGGTGGTTCCGGTATATTGGGAATGAATAATCTTACCAGAGAACAGATACTGAGTGTTGTGAATAAGCTTTCTGAGTTAGATAATATGGCAGATATTATTCTGGTAGACACCGGTGCCGGTATTTCAGACAGTGTGATGGAATTTGTCGTTGCCAGTCCGGAGGTATTATTGGTGACCACACCGGAGCCGAGTTCTCTAACAGATTCATATTCTTTGATAAAAACATTGCACAGAAATTTAGATTTTAATTATCAGGATACGGTAATCAATGTGATTGCGAATCGTGTCAGTTCTATGGAAGATGGGCAGGCTGTTTTTGACAAGCTGGAGGCAGTCGTATCCAAGTTTTTAAATTGGAATATCAATTATTTGGGATTGATTCCGCAGGATACACAGATTGATAAAGCAGTACGTCAACAGCAGGTGGTATCATTGTTTGACCCGCAGGCACCCTCTGCACAGGCATATGCAAAAATAGCAGAGAGCCTTTTATCAGGTGAAAATCATTTTTATGAAATGAGAAGTGGATTTGCGCGCATGATGTATCATTTTTTGAATCGAAAATAAAATTCGTATACATAAAGGTGTGACATGATTACAGATTTATTGCAAATAGGAAATAAGATAGATATTTGTACGTTGGATAAGCGTGAAATCAGACGTGCAGAAAACGGTAAAGTACCGATACTGGTAAGTCAGCTTGAAAATGTCGGTGAAGACGGTGTGTTGACGATTCAGATGCCGAGCTATAAAGGTAAAATTATTTTGCTTACACTAGGCGTTCGTTACGAGCTGATTTTTTATACCAGAAGAGGACTATACCGTGCGGTTTGTCAAGTGACAGACCGCTATAAAGAGGGAAGTCTCTTTATGGTAAAGGTGGAGTTGAAATCCGGACTTACCAAATTCCAACGAAGAGAGTATTTCCGGCTTGAATGTATTTTAGGAATGGATGCGTATAGTTTGACGCATGATGAGGCGTTGACGCTGAATGGCAAACATTTAGCTGAGCGAATTCGCGACCCGGAAGTGATTATGACACTGGACAAAGCGGTGATCGTAGACATCAGCGGCGGCGGAATTCGTTTTATCAGCGAAAAAAAATATGAAGAAGGGGATTGTCTTGCAGTTCGAACCGAACTGAAAAATGAGACAATCGACCAGCAATTGCTGGTGGTAGTGTCTGTTGTAAGTTGCAGAAAAGCAGCTCCGAATCTGGAACGATACGAAACGAGAGCTGAGTTTTTGCATTTGGGTTCCAAATTAAGAGAAACAATCATTAAATATATCTTTGATGAGGATCGCAAAATCCGGAAAAAGGATGTGGGCATATAGCATGAAGAAAAATATTTTGGTTGTAGATGACTCTGCACTCATGAGACGCGTCATCTGTGATATAATAAATTCAGACAATAGATTCCAGGCAGTCGATACATGCAGTGATGGTCTGCTGGCGTATGAAAAATTGAAAAGCACAACGTATGATGCAGTGCTGCTTGATATTCATATGCCGAGAATGGACGGGCTTCAGCTCTTGCAGCGATTGAAGGCGGATGGTATTTCTGCTACTGTTATTATGGTGAGTACACTTACGACAGAAGGTGCAGATATTACCATTCAGGCAATGGAGCTGGGAGCTGTAGATTTTGTTACAAAACCGGATAATGTCATAGAGGCGAAAGGAGCAGATTTCCGCAAGCGTCTCACGGAAATGTTGAATGCAGTGTTGACCAGCAAAGAGCTGAGTGCATCATTGCAGAAGATGAAGCGTCCGAGCGGAGTTCGTGCTGCATCGTCAACGACCGGTTCTGTGCAGAGAGAACGCATTCAGGCACCAAAACGTATAAATCGCAAGCTCGTGGCACTCGCCTGCTCGACAGGCGGACCGAAAGCATTACATACGGTGATTCCGATGTTGGAACCGAATATGGATGCGCCGGTTGTGATTGTTCAGCATATGCCGGTAGGCTTTACAAAGTCATTGGCAGAACGCTTGAATGAAATGAGTAAAGTGAGTGTAAAAGAAGCGGCAGAAGGCGATGTATTGAAGAAAGGTGCAGTGTATATTGCACCGGGCGGCAAACATCTGGAAGTCGTCTGTGCGGCAGGTGGAGAACATAAGATTCACTTAAATGATTTACCTGCAATCGGAGGACTGAAGCCTTGTGCCAACATTATGTACGAATCGTTGATGGATTGCCAGTATGATGAGATTACATGTGTTGTATTGACCGGAATGGGAGCTGATGGTACAGCCGGAATCACGCAGTTGGATAAATGTAAGCCGATACATGTCATTGCACAGGATGCGCAAACATGTATTGTCTATGGAATGCCGCGCGCGATTGCAGAAGCTGGATTAGTTGATGAAGTTGTTCCGCTAGAATCGATTGCTAAGACGATCATTAAAAACGTGGGGGTAAAATGAAATGGATGTAAGTCAATATCTTGAGATTTTTATCGATGAGACAAGCGAGCATATCCAGAGCCTGAGTGATAATATTATGGCACTGGAAAGTGAGCCGGACAATCAGGATGTAGTAAATGAGATTTTCCGTGCAGCGCACTCTTTAAAGGGAATGGCTGGAACGATGGGATTTAAGCGTATGCAGCATGTGACACATGATATGGAAAATGTGTTTCAGGAAGTACGCAATGAGACGATTAAAGTAGATAGTGACATGATTGACCTGTTATTCCAGTGTCTGGATGCGATTGAGGGATATCTTGCGATTATCAAAGAGACATCTGATGAAGGTACAAATGATAATGAAGCGATTATCCAGAAGCTGAACGGATTTTTGAAGTCTGCGGAAGAAGCAGAAGACGCGGAACCGGCAGTTACAGAGCAGGAAACACAGCAGCCGGAAGAAGAACAGGCGGTTGAAAAGAAATTCCAGACTCTGGATTTGGATGAAAAAGATAAGAAGAAATTACAGGAAGAGTTCCTGAGCGGCAAGCATTTGTATGGAATGACAGTTTATATCTGCAAGGATTGCCTGCTGAAGGCAGCACGTGCGTTTCTTGTGTTCAAGGCAGTCGAAGAGTTTGCTGAGATTATTGTATATTCACCCAGTTCACAGGATATTGAAGATGAGAAGTTTGAGAATGACTTTAGTATCTTCTTTACATCAGAAGCAGAGCTGGACAAGATTGTTGCAGCGGCAAAAGCTGTTTCAGAAATCGCAGATGTGGTAGCAGATCATGTGACTGCAGATATGATCGAAGAACATCATGAGAATGATGTTCCGGCAGTGAAAGAAGAACCGGTTCGTCAGACATCTGTTGCACCGGCAAGTGCAGCTCCGACTGCTGCATCCACACCGAAAAAGCAGGTAGGAAAGCCGGTTACAAACCGTACCGTTCGTGTAGATATTGAAAAATTAGATGCATTGATGAATCAGGTCAGCGAGCTGATTATTGCAAAGAACTCTTTGGTATCATTAAGCTCAAGTCATGGAGCAGGACTGGAGAATCAGTCATATCAGGAGCAGATAGAGTATTTGGAGCGTATTACGACCGGATTACATGAGTCTGTCATGAAAGTACGAATGGTGCCGATTGAGAGCGTTGTAAACAAATTCCCTCGTATGATTCGTGACTTATCCAGAAATCTGAATAAGAAGATGGATTTGATTATGACCGGTGAAGAGACCGAGTTGGATCGTACGGTTGTGGATCAGATTGGTGATCCCTTACAGCATTTGTTGCGTAATTCGGCAGATCATGGTCTGGAAAACGAGCAGCTTCGTAAAGAGCGTGGCAAGCCTGAGACCGGAACGATTCGCTTGAAAGCGTTCCAGGAAGGAAATAACGTTATTATCGAGGTTGGTGATGATGGTAACGGTATTGACACCGAAGCTGTAAAGGCAAAGGCGATTGAACGCGGAATTGTTACAGCAGAGCAGGCAGAGAACTTGTCACAGAAAGAAATCATTGATTTCCTGTTTATGCCCAGCTTTTCTATGGCGAAAAAAATTACAGATGTTTCCGGTCGAGGCGTAGGTCTTGATGTGGTAAAATCAAATATCGAGGCATTAGGCGGAGATGTAGAAGTTAAGAGTGTCTATGGTGAAGGTTCTACCTTTACGGTTCGCTTGCCGTTGACACTTGCGATTATTCAGGCATTGATGGTAATTATCGGCGACGAGAAATATGCGATTGCACTCGGTTCTATCGTTAGTATAGAAGATATTCCGATTACAGATATCAAGTATGTAGAGGCAAAAGAAGTGATTAATATGCGTGGTACGGTAATCCCGATTATCCGCTTGAATCAGCTTCTTGATATTGATCCTCCGGAAGAGGAACTGGAGAGTCTGACGATTGTTATTATTTCCAAGGGCGAAAAGCAGGTAGGTCTTGTGGTAGATGATCTGATGGGTCAGCAGGAAATCGTTATCAAGTCACTCGGCAGTTTCATCGATAATTCAACGAAGATTATTAGCGGCGCTACGATTCTCGGTGATGGAGAAGTCGCTTTGATTCTTGATGTGAATACACTGATGTAAGGGGGAACGAAAAGATGGCAGCATATATTGAATCATCAAGTGATGTAGCAGAAGAAAAGAAACAGTTTATTGCCGTAAAGCTCAGTAGTGAGATCTATGGTATTGATATCGGCTATGTAGATACGATTGTTCGTATGCAGAAAATCACTCGTGTTCCCAAGGCACAGAGTTATTTCAAGGGTGTAATCAACTTACGTGGAGAGATTGTTCCGGTAATGAGTATTCGCCTGAAAATGGGATTTGAGGATGATGTATTTACAAATTCCAGCCGTATTATTATTTTGAAAATTGAAGAACAGGGTAAATTAGGTGTGATTGTAGATGAAGTCAAAGAAGTTGTGAATTTAGGTGAGAGTGAAATCGATAAGCCGAGTCATGACACAAAAGAAAGCAGACATTCATTCATCAATGGTATTGGAAAGAATGGAGAAGAGCTGATTTCGTTATTTGATATCAATGCAATGACCGAGGAAAATTAGAAATAATGTTGACAATAGATTGTCTGTTTTCAGACAATCTATTGTTGCTTCGCTGAGAGGGAAAATTACAATGGGACAGTTTTCATTTGACAATTTAAATAGTATGTATTTCGATGTTCTAAAAGAAATCGGAAATATAGGAGCGGGCAATGCGACGACAGCGATTGCCACGATGTTAAATCTTACGATTGATATGAAAGTACCAAAAGTAGAATTGCGTGCGGTAGAAGATCTGGGAAATGCGATTTGCCCGGAAGAAGAGACGATTGTAGGTATATTTTTAGAGGTACAAAATGATATATCCGGAAGTATGATGTTTTTGATGCGACTGGATTCGGCACGTTATCTGGTAGATCGGTTGATGTGCGGTATGGGGACCGGTGCAGAAGGTGATGCATTCTCTGAGATGGAATTATCAGCGATGAAGGAAATCGGCAATATTATTGCGGGTTCTTACTTGTCGGCTTTATCGACCATGACAAATCTGGTTATCACACCTTCCATACCTTATATTGCAGTCGATATGGCGGCAGCAATTCTTAGCGTTCCGGCGATACAGTTCGGACAGTTTGGTGATAATGCCTTGCTAATCGAAACAGAGTTCGGTGATGATGTAATGATGGAAGGCTATTTCATTTTGTTACCGGATGAAGGTTCATACGAAAAGATTTTACAGTCACTTGGAATAACATTCTAAAGGGAAGTCAGGATGGTACAATGGGAATTGTTATAAAGGTAGGAATGGCAGATCTGAAAACAGGAAAAAGTCCGGACATTTTAACAACATTGGGACTTGGCTCGTGCATAGGTATCGCACTGTGGGACCCGGTGACAAAAATCGGCGGACTCGCACATGTAATGCTGCCGGATAGTATGAAAATTAGAAATAATTCGAATATTGCAAAATTTGCTGATACAGGTATTACAGAGTTGGTCAGACAGATGGAAGAATTGGGCGTTGCGCGCAAGCGCATTGTGGCGAAAATCGCCGGTGGTGCGCGAATGTTCGAAGTGTCAGGAACAACATCTGTTGGTAATATCGGTGAAAAAAATGCGATTGCGTCGAAGAACAAGCTAAAAGAACTGGGTATTCCGATTTTGGCAGAGGATACCGGGTTGAACTATGGACGAACGGTAGAATTAGATTGTTCGAATGGTAATTATATTATCAAAGCAGTCGGTAAGCCTATAAAGACAATTTAAAACCTGTCAGAAAACAAAAATTAGTGGGAGGACCATTATGAATACAAAAACGGTTCCTGCGCTTGTTATGTTAACAGCAGGTTTTGTGACTTGTATAATAGGAATTAAGCAGGATTTTAGTTTTGAAACATATGTAAAGACATTGTTTCTCGTATTAGTCGGTTTCTATATATTTGGAATTATTCTAAAAGTTATTTTGGACAAGGGCTTTCGTAATTTGGATGAGCCGTTGTCCGAATTCGAGGCGTTGGAAATCGATGAAGACCTGATGGATGATCTGGCAATGCTGGACGATGAATATGAAGATGAGTTCTTTGATCGTTAAATGAGGTTGTATCGTTTGTTGGGAATATGAAACGGAAGAACGAATTTTAGATAATAGGACAGTTGCATATGAAAGCAGTATCAAAAGAACAGCTCTGGGAACGTTATCGGAAAAACCGTACCCAGGAGCTACGAGAACAGATCATAATTGAATATGCACCGCTCGTAAAGCTGGTGGCAGGTCGTTTGAACATGTATCTTGGATATAATGTTGAATATGAGGATCTTGTCAGCTATGGAGTTTTTGGTCTCATTGATGCCATCGATAAGTTTGATATGACAAAAGATGTCAAATTTGAGACCTATGCTTCCTTGCGCATTCGTGGCGCGATTTTGGATCAGATTCGAAAAATGGATTGGATTCCGCGAACCGTACGTCAAAAGCAGAAAAAAATAGATGAAGCGATTAAAGTGATAGAAGCACGTACCGGAAGAACCGCATCGGACGAAGAAATTGCTACGGAGCTGGGATTGAGCGAAGAGGAATTGCTCGGGTGGCAGTCACAGCTAAAAGTGACAAATGTCGTTTCTCTCAATGAATACGTTGAGCAGGGAACGGAACCCGTTATGGAAACACGCGGGAATTCGCATTTTATTCAGCCGGAAGAACTCATTGAGCAGAATGAGCTGAAAGAAATGCTGGCACGGGCGATGGAACAATTGACAGAGAAAGAATCGAAAGTGATTTTGTTATATTATTATGAAGAAATGACGTTGAAAGAAATCAGTCGGATATTAGAAGTCTCTGAATCACGTATTTCGCAGTTACACACAAAAGCATTGTCAAAGATGCAAAAGACGATGGGTAATTACTTGGGAATTATGACAAAAACGTAGTTTTTATGACGATAATGGACTGTTAGGGGGAATGAATATGTCTGTAAGACCGATTGTTTTTAACGGAATGATGCAAAATCAGCAGAATATTTCAAACGTAAAACAAAATGAAGACCAAAAGCCGGTGTTGCAGCAGCAGCAAGCGTTTCATTCCGTGTCCAAACGTCAGGAGGCGGCTACAAAACAAGTCGTTAACAAAGATAATTTGGACAGAGAAGAATATAAATTTGATGCCAGAGACGGCAGCAAAAACGAGTATCAGGGAAATCAAAACAGAAAGAAAGCAAAAAAGAAAGAAAAAATGGATGATGGTCATGTGAGAGTAAAGGGAATATCCGGTGGCTTTGATATGACAGTCTGATGTTTCGTAGGGTGACGATAGATGACAGCAATAGAAGTTGCATTGATTTTGATAGGAGTCGTATTTTTACTGGGCAGTTTTTTTGTATCGGAGAAGCTGTAACCGGAAGATGTGACACGTGTCGCAGAATTGAGTGAAGATGAGTTGCGTATTGTCATGGATCGAGAGTTGGAGATTGCAAATGCGAAAATTTCCGATATGGCAGAACAGACGATTGATCTTTCGATGAACCAGATTCGACGCACGATGGAAAAAGATTCCAACGAAAAAATAATGGCGATTAGCGAATATTCTGATTCTGTGATAGAAAAATTGAAAAAAATGAATAATGAAGTGACATTCTTATATAGTATGCTTGGAGATAAGCACAATGAATTAAACGAATGTATGGCACAGTTAAACGGCTTACTGGCAGAGTGTCGCTCATTAAAAGCAGAATTAGATGTTGTACAGACAAGACAAAAAGAATTACAGGACAGAGAAGCGCAGATGGCAGAAGTGCGAATGGCCGATCCGATTCCGCGACGAGTGACAAAGGAACGTGTTGTAGCGGTGGCTGAGGTTCAGGAAGACTATGCGGAGGAACCGGTTCCGACAGATGAAATGCGTCAAGCACTGGAAGCGATGGAGCAGATGGAGCAGACGTCTGAAACTGAGACGGCAGATGTGAAAAATGAGATTTTGAAACAATATCGCGCAGGTGAAGATTTGCGTGATATCGCACGTAATCTGGGTTTGGGATATGGCGAAGTAAAGTTAATTGTTGAACTGTATAAAGGGGACAAAAATCTTTGAAGTTGAAATATTATTTGCGGGGAATCGGAATCGGAGTGATTATCACGACTGTCGTTTTGACAATTGCTTTTTCGATTCAAAAAAATAAACAGATAACAGACGAAGAAATTCGTGAACGTGCGGCTGCGTTAGGAATGGTCATGCCAAATGAGATTCCGGAGCGAGATACGCTTGCCAACGCGGAAGCAAATAAAGAAGCAGCACAAGAGAAAGAATTTGTGCAGGAAGAGATGACTGTAACGGATGAATCAGAACCGGCAGACAAAGAGCCGGTGTCAAAAGCTGATTCGGCGACAAAAACAGAAAAGACGACATCGGAAAAGACTGTAACAGAAAAAACAAAAAAAAGTAAAGCTGATAAAACGGTTGTCGAGCAGGTAGAATTGTCTATTGTCGGCGGTGAATACTCGGATATCATATGTGAAAAGCTGCGAAAAGCCGGATTGATAGAGGATGCAGAAGATTTTAACAAGTATTTAGCACAAGGCGGCTACGACAATCAGCTACAGCCCGGAACGTATGTGATTCCGAAAGGTGCGGATTATGATACGATTATTAAAATCATAACAACAAAGCAAGAAGAAGAAAAAAAGAATAAAAATAATTAGTTGAAAAATATATAATTTTGAGGAAAAGCGCTTGCAATATGCAGGCGCTTGTGTTATATTTGAAAAGCTTATGATTAACAAACACACAGATGGATGATTGCTCTGGTGCCAAATGGTGGAGTGATGATATGAGATCTGTGGAAGAACAAACCAAACGGAGGTAAAAAAATGAGCGTTATTACAATGAAACAGTTACTGGAGGCAGGTGTTCACTTTGGACATCAGACAAGAAGATGGAATCCTAAAATGGCTCCCTACATCTATACCGAGCGTAATGGTATCTACATCATCGACTTACAGAAGTCTGTAGGAAAGGTTGATGAGGCTTACAATGCAGTAGCAGATATCGCAGCAAATGGTGGTACCATTCTTTTCGTAGGT
>JAGAOE010000012.1 GCA_017623885.1 Eubacterium sp.
AGCCAGCATCCCGCCACCCTGCGAGAGCCACTTCAAATATGCATTGATAAATGCATCCAAGTCTCCATCCAAGACAGAATCCACATTTCCGGTTTCATATCCGGTACGGCGGTCTTTTACCATCGTATACGGTTGCATGACATACGAACGGATCTGATTTCCCCAGCCAATTTCCGTCACTTCTCCGCGAATCTCAGCTGATTTCTCTTCATTTTCCTGCTGACGGAGCAGCAACAGTTTCGCCTTCAACATCTGCATCGCTTTGTCGCGGTTCATATGCTGTGAACGTTCATTTTGACAAGTCACGACGATACCGGTCGGAAAATGTGTAATACGAATCGCAGAAGACGTTTTATTGATATGCTGACCACCGGCACCACTCGAACGATAGGTGTCAATTCGAATATCCTCATCTCTCACCTCAATATCGATATCTTCCTCGATATCAGGCATTACATCGCAGGAAACGAACGACGTCTGACGTTTGCCCGCTGCATTAAACGGAGAAATACGCACCAGACGGTGCACACCCTTTTCCGATTTCAAATATCCATAGGCATTCTCGCCATTGACCTGAAATGTCACAGATTTGATACCGGCTTCATCGCCCTCGTGAAAATCCAGCACTTCTACTGAAAAGCCTCTTGCATTTGCCCATCGGGTATACATACGATACAACATTGATGCCCAATCACAGGATTCGGTTCCGCCTGCACCTGCATTCAATGATACAATCGCTGCATCCGCATCAAACTCACCGGATAAAAGCGTTTTGATTCGAATCGCATCATAAGTTTTCTCATAGCCGGCGACCATTTCTTCGATTTCCGGCAAAAGTGATGCATCATTTTCTTCTTCCGCCATCATAATCAATGTCTCAATGTCATCAAACTGCGTTTCCAGATTCTGATAGGTCTCTATATCATCCTTCAGACTTTTTAACGTTTTCATTTTTTGCTGAGAAAGCTCCGCATTGTTCCAAAAATCCGGCGCTTCCATTTCTCTCTCCAGCTCTTCGATACGCTTCGACTTATTTGCTAAGTCAAAGTGCATCCCTCACTTCCATAAGTGGTTCTTTCCACGTATTTAATAAGAATCGATACTGATCCAGTTCTACCACAAATGTCACCTTCTTTCCTATTTTTTCTCTTTTAATACTTCAATTGCTTTTTGGATTTGATTATCATCCTTCATATCATATACAGTCGCATCAGGGTCCAGATATTTGTATTCCAGTTCAATATCCGGCTCAATGCCTTCACCGTGAATATTGTCTCCGTTCGGCGTAAAATATCTCGACGTCGTCAATTTTATCGCGCTTCCGTCAGACAATTGGCGAATCGTCTGTACAATGCCTTTTCCAAATGTTTTCGTACCTATCAGCGTTCCATATTCAAAATCCCGGATTGCGCCAGCGAATATCTCCGAACTGCTCGCAGACCCTTCATTGATCAGTACGACCAACGGATATTTCATACACGATGCATCCGATTTTATTTCACGTTTCTTTCCAAACTTCGCCTGCGTAGACACAATCACACCTTCCGGTAAAATCTGATCTAAAATCGCCGTCGCAGAATCTATGATACCGCCCGGATTATCTCGCAAATCAATCAAAAGCGAAGTCATTCCCTGTGCTTCCAGTTCTTCAACCTGCTTCGCAAACTCCTCACCCGTCTTGCTGCCAAATTCTGCAATCATAATATATCCGATTCCATCCTCCAGCATCTGTCCGGTCAGCGTCGGCATATCTACAATGTCTCGCTCGATATCCTTCTCGATATAATCCAGTTCTCCACTGCGATAAATCTTCAAGTGTACCGTCGTACCTTTCTCGCCCCGGATGTGTGTCACGAGCTCCGTCAATTCCATCGACGTACACTCGATATCATCTACCTGTACAATAATGTCTCCATCTAATAATCCCGCCTTTTCTGCAGGACTACCCTCATAAACATGATTAATCTTGACCTGCATCGTATCCGGATTTTGCTGTAACACAGTTCCGATTCCGCTCAAGATGGACGTCGTGTTAACCATCAGGCTCTCATATTCTTCCGCCGTATAATACGCCGAATACTTATCACCGATACCCTCCAGCAGTCCCTTGTACAAACCTTCTTCCAGTTTTTCTTTGTCGACATCCTCATAGTAATACAGATTAATCATATCTGTGAGTCGCTCAATTTTTTGTCTCACAGATATCCCCAGTACAGAGCGTTCCTGTTCCACCGCCTGCTCCTGCTGCAAACCCTGTAATTGTTGTTCTGCACGCCAGACCTGGACAGAGGGTATAACAAAAAACACAAGGAGACATAACGCCAGTGCCATCGCCGCACCACAGGTAAGCCCCTTGTAAAATGAATGTTTTTTATCGTTTTCAATTCTGCGGATGTCCTCACGAAGGGCATCCGCAGCGTCTTGTATTTGTTGTTCCTGTATTGATTTTTCTTCTATATTCATGCTTCTATACCTTTAAGTGTTTGCGAATCGTCAAAAAGCTGCCAAGGAATCCGATTCCTACACCTAACGCCAGACCTACCGGTGTCAGCGTCTGAAATACCGCTTCCTCCGGCAAGAAGTTCAACAATCCGCTCAGGAAATTGAATTTGTCTGTAATATAAACAATCAATCTGCTATACATCACATACAGCAAGGCAAGCGGAACAATCGAGCCAATCAGACCAATCAAAATACCTTCTACCACAAACGGCGCACGCACGAAAAAGTCTGTCGCTCCGATCAGTTTCATAATCGCAATCTCTTCTTTTCGAACCGCAATACCGACCGTGACTGTATTGCTAATCAAAAACACAGCAACACAAATCAATATCAAAATAATTCCTGCCGATACATAACCAATCAACCGGTTAAAATCGGAAAGCGTATTTGCTACAATTTCAGAACGGCGCACTTCACGCACACCATCCAGATTTTCCAGATATACGACCAGCGAATCCTGCATCGACACATCATTCAGGTAAATCTCATAGCTTTCGGATTTCTGCAACGGATTGTCATCGCCAAAGCCTTCTGCCAATTCCTCGTTGCCTTCAAAATAAATCTCCGAGAACTCTGCCCACGCATCATCTGCGGATTTAAAATTGTACGCCGATACTTCCGGCCGCACTTTTATGCGTTCTCCAATCTCTGCAATCTGCTGTGGTGTAATCGTATCATCAAACAATACGGTCACTGCCACGCCTTCCTCTGCATCTTTTACCATCGACTGGAAGTTTGTCACAATCGCGAAAAACAAACCAAATAAAAAGATACATGCTGTCATCGTCGCAATCGATGCCAGCGAAAACATTTTATTTCTCCAAATATTTTTTACGCCCTGTCTGAGCGAATAGAAAAATGTACTAATCCTCATCGCCGTCACCACCTGCATCGTCTGTCAATGAATCCGAGACAATGACTCCTTTCTGAATCGTAATGACGCGCTTACCCATCGCACGCACAATCTCCATATTATGTGTCACGACTACCACTGTCGTACCGCGTGCGTTTATCGTATCTAACAGGTTCATAATCTCCCACGCATTATTGTTGTCGAGATTACCCGTCGGCTCATCTGCCAAAAGAATACGCGGGCTGTTCACCAGTGCACGTGCAATTGCCACACGCTGCTGCTCTCCACCGGATAGCTGCTTGGGATAAGAACGATATTTCGCAGCCAGTCCGACCATCGAAAGCATCATCGGCACCTTCTGTCTGATGCTTCGATTCGAAGCTCCGACTACACGCTGTGCAAATGCTACATTATCATATACGTTTCGGTCTTTTAACAGACGGAAGTCCTGAAATACACATCCGATATTTCTACGGAATAACGGAACCTTGCGATGTGAAATTTTCCGAATATTTGTATCATTGATAATAATACTGCCGGATGTAGGTTCAAGTTCTTTGAGCAAGAGTTTAATCAGTGTGGATTTTCCGGAACCACTGTCTCCGACTATGAACACAAACTCTCCTTCTGTAATATGCAGTGATACATCATTTAATGCAGGTATACCCTCGGAAAAGGATTTACATACATGTTCCAGTTGAATCATAAAGCCTCCTTACGAGCTTTTAATAGTCAATGGACTCCATATATTTCATGTACTGCACTACCATCAAGGCAATCTTAAAGGTAATGGCATCTTCAAAAATACGGAGATCCAAATCAGTACTCTTTTGCAATTTATCCAGACGATAAACCAGCGTATTACGGTGAATGTATAACTGACGCGAAGTCTCTGATACATTCAAATTGTTCTCGAAAAACTTGTTAATCGTCATCAACGTCTCTTCATCAAAGTCATCCGGTGATCTGCCGCCGAAAATCTCTTTGATAAACATTTTACATAAAGGTATCGGCAACTGATAAATCAAACGACCGATGCCCAGAGCCGCATAAGCGATAATGTCTTTATCTTCAAAAAAGATTTTGCCGACATCTAATGCCATGCGTGCTTCCTTGTAGGAACGCGATACTTCCTTGATTTCTTTTACAATGGAACCATAGGCGATATGTACCTCTTGGTTTCCGGCGCCGACGAATAAGGAGCGAATCACTTCTGCCGTCTTGTTCAACTCGTCATAGCCTTCGCCTTCCATCAGCTCGCGCACTACAATAATATTCTTTTCGTCCACAGCCGTTACAAAATCATGATTTTTTCCATGAAATACACTGCGCACTTTTTCTAATTCGTTGCCATCTTTTTCGCGATTTGTCTCCACGATAAAAACAGCGCGAGGCACATCTGTATCAATGTGCAGTTTTTTTGCACGATTATAAATATCTACCAATAATAAGTTATCTAATAACAGGTTTTTAATAAAGTTGTCTTTATCAAACCGCTCCTTGTACGCAACCAGCAGATTTTGTACCTGAAATGTCGCAATCTTACCTATCATATATGCGTCATCAGTCTCTCCATATGACAGCAAGACATACTCCAACTGGTGCTCATCAAATACTTTAAAAAACTGACATCCTTGTACGACCTGTGAATCAGCCGGGGATTCCATAAATGCCAGTGCTGAGTCTGTGTAGTTTTCTGACTCCGGGAATGTCGATGCAAGCACGGTTCCTTCGGTGTCAATGACACACAGATCATTTCTCGTTATGCCCTTTAACCCTTCTATGGTGTTTTGCAAGATCTGATTTGATATCATGTTGGACCCTCCTGTTTTTTGCCTCGTACTCTCCACTATGCATTTTTCACAAACATTTTTTGACGAAAAATGAGCGAAAAAGTTTTCGTAATTCTCATTTTAATGCAAAACTGCAAAAAAGGAAAGAGGAAAACCGACTTTTTTTATGCTAATATTCTAAAAAACCTTCTCCGAGCACCTCATTTGCGTCCGTCACAATTACAAATGCGTGAGGGTCTAATTCTTTTACACAGTCTTTAAAATCCATCACTTCCTTTTTCCCCACGACGCAAAACAGCATTTTTCGCATCTCATCCGAATACATTCCCTGCGCAGGAATTGCCGTACATCCGCGATCCATTTCATATAATATATGCTCTGCAATCTCTGTCGAACGATTTGATACTACAAATATCATCTTCGAATAGTTCATACCTTCCAGAATTGTGTCAGATACTTTTGTCACAATCGCAACAGTTAAAATCGCATAAAGCGCAGGACGGGCTCCCACCAAATAAAAGCCTGCCACAATCACCGCTCCATCCAGCAGCATTAGAATCTGTGCCACTGAATAATTTCGAAATTTTCGATGCAGCAGAGATGCCAGCAAATCCGTACCGCCGGTCGCATTTCCGGTTCGGAATATCATCGCCATACCAACACCACTGATAAATCCGCCATATACCGCTGCCAGCAAATAATCTCCCTTTGCCAAATCCATGACCGGTATCACCGCCAGCCAAACAGACAAAATAGCAGCCGCAATCGCAGTTCTGCGAACGAACACCTTTCCCATCACAAACCACGCTGCAACAAATGCCGGTAAGTTCAATACCAGATTCGTAAACCACAGCGGAATTCCGCCGGGTATCAAAGACAGCGTAAATCTGCGCAACAAAATACCGATGCCGGTAAATCCGCCTGTTACCATCCCCATCGGATCATAAACCGTCTGAATTGCAAGCGCAATCAATCCGGTTCCGGCAGTCAGCAACACATAATCGCGCACAATCTCTTTTTTCTTCTTATGAACGCGTGCCATCGTTTTTCCTTTCCTGACATATCATGTTCGATCAGTCATTCATTTTTTATCATCGGATTCATAATTATTCACATGAAGCTTGAATCTGCCGAAATGAATCAGTCGGCGCATACGCCAACAAATCCCTTTCTTTTCAATTAACAAGCTATAGTTCTCGCCCAACCCGTACCACAGCTTCGCCAGAATCTTTTCTCTGTTATGCATCAGAAACTCTTCCTGCTGCGGCGTAGACATCACAGAAATAATCACATCCGGCGCAATGCCGTTAATCTCATTTATCATGCGATCCAAGTCTTCCGGATAATCTTCAATACTATATTGTCCGACAATTTTCAGTTTCTCATACCTCTCTGCCAGTATTTCTTTTATTTTTTCCAACGCAACATGCTTGGATGCAACGAGATAGATATTCTTTTGTCCGCTTTGCAAACGCTTTACGAATTCCGTAAAAAACAAGTGGTCTTCTGCTTCGCGAATTCTCTGGCTGGATGTAATCCCCGCTACACTCAAAATCTCCGGGTCTTCAATCACTACCATATCCGCCTGCTCCACACATCTTTTTGCCAATTCCGATGTGCCTGCTCCTTTCATCAAAGTCTGCATGGACACCGTCAGAAAGATTTGCAGATTTTCACAATCCAATGCATCCTGTGCTAACTGCAATTCCTCTCTCAATGAATAGTTCGAAAATGTCATTCCCAATAACTGTATTTGTTTTATCATATTTCACCTATACGTTTTATATCATTTGACATCATTTCTATTTTTATGTTTTATGCTTCACATTAAAATGACAGCATATGCGTGATAGTATAACAGACAACTTCTGTTTTTTCAACCACTCCGCAAATCGTACATACAATTCCAGCTATTGTCTATTATATTTTTCTGTTTTTTCAGTTTTATTTTAATATTAAAAAGTCAAGCTTTTTTCAGCTTTTTTTCCACCATGACACATCTTTATCGCATCTGCACAAAACGTCTGTTCTGTTTTTTTACTATGTAAACCTCAATTTTTGTCTTATTTTCTGTGGATAATGTGGACAACTCGGTGTATAACTCCGTTTTTCCTTAAAAACTGTTTTTTTCATTGTGGATAACTTTTTTGTCAAATTTTTTTCTTTTTTGTCAATTCGACTCTTTTTTTGTCGATTTGTGCAACTTGCTATTTTCCATTTTTTTGCACTTCTTTGCTTGACAAACTTGTATATACGTCATGATTGACTTGTTCGTATTTTCTATAAAATGACAAAAAAGAAAAGCCTCCCATACGAGAGACTTTTCCTTTCTGTCGTTATACTTCAAAAATCAAATCACCATACGACGGCATCGGCCACAAATCTTTGTCCACGATCATTTCCAGTTTGTCAACCGGAACTCGTAACTGCTCCATCGCTACGGTTACTTCTTCTTTGTAGTAAACCGCCTGTTCTTTGCCTTCACTCATGGAAGCTGCCTGTTCTGTCACTTCCGTCAATTTCTTCAACGCACGCTTCACATCTGCCAAATAACCGGATGTCTCAGCCAGAAGCTCTGACTGTACGGATACATCCGCAATCCCGGTCGCCTTTACCGCATTCCATGAATTTGCCAAATCTGTTGTATAGCGAATCACTGCCGGTATGATTTGCTTGCTGGCAATATCAATCATCGCACGCGCTTCGATATTTATCGTTTTTGCATAGGTCGCATACTCTATCTCAATACGTGATTCAAGCTCTGCGCGATTAAATACACCAAATTTCTCAAACAACGCAACTGCCTTGTCTGTCGCATATGCCGGAATCGCATCTACCATTGTCTTAAAATTCGGCAATCCGCGCTTTTCTGCCTCAACGACCCATTCCTCTGAATAGCCGTTTCCGTTAAATATGATACGCTGATGCTCAATTGCATACTTTTTAATCAAATCATGCACGGCATCGTCAAAGTTCTCGGCCTGTTCGAGAATATCACATGCCTCTGCAAATACTTCTGCAGCAATCGTGTTTAACACAACATTCGGCGGTGCGATAGATGCCTGCGAACCTACCATACGGAACTCAAATTTGTTTCCGGTAAACGCAAACGGTGATGTACGGTTACGATCTGTCGCATCCTTCATAAAATCAGGCAAGGTCTTCACACCGGTCTCTAACATCTCACCTTTGATACTGTGTGTCGCGCTACCCGTGCTCACCAACTGCGCAATCACATCTTCTAACTGCTCACCAAGATATACCGATAAAATCGCCGGCGGAGCCTCATTTGCACCAAGTCTGTGATCGTTTCCTACATCCGCAGCCGATGCACGAAGCAAGTCAGCATGCTTATCTACTGCTTTCAGCAGACAGGTAAGTACGAGCAAAAATTGTATGTTTTCATGCGGTGTAGAACCCGGATCTAACAAATTGATTCCATCATCCGTCGTCAATGACCAGTTGTCATGCTTTCCGGAGCCATTCACACCGGCAAACGGTTTTTCATGTAAGAGACAATGCAGTCCATGTCGTCCTGCTACCTTTTTCAATGTCTCCATAATCAATTGATTGTGATCTGCCGCTACGTTACACTCCGCGTAAATCGGCGCAAGCTCATGCTGTGCCGGAGCCGCTTCGTTGTGCTGTGTCTTTGCGGAAACGCCTAACTTCCACAATTCCTTGTTGACATCTTTCATATAGGAACCGATGCGTTCGCGGATGACTCCATAATAATGGTCATCCATTTCCTGTCCCTTCGGGGGCATCGCACCGAATAAGGTACGTCCGGTAAAGACCAGATCTTTTCTCTTCAAATACTTTTCACGGTCTACAATGAAATATTCCTGTTCAGCTCCCACAGAAGGCGTCACACGTTTTGACGTCGTATTTCCAAACAAGCGAAGCAAACGCAACGCCTGATCGTTAATCGCTTCCATCGAGCGAAGCAAGGGTGTCTTTTGATCCAACGCCTCGCCGGTATAAGAACAAAATGCAGTCGGAATACACAGCGTCGCACCTGCCGCATCATGGCGTACAAATGCCGGCGATGTACAATCCCATGCCGTATATCCACGCGCCTCGAATGTCGCACGCAGTCCGCCTGAAGGAAACGAAGATGCATCCGGCTCACCTTTTATCAGCTCTTTTCCTGAAAAGCTCATGAGCACTTTTCCATTTTCCATCGGTGCGGTAATAAAGGAATCGTGTTTTTCTGCAGTCACACCTGTCAACGGTTGAAACCAGTGTGTAAAATGTGTCGCTCCCTGCTCAATCGCCCATTCTTTCATCTCATGTGCCACTACATCTGCTGTTACCAGATCCAGCTCATGTCCACCTTCAATGACTTCGCGCAATCTCTTGTATGTTTTTTTCGGAAGACGCGCCTGCATGACAGAATCATTAAACACGTTCTCACCAAAAATTTCTGATACGCTGAATTTTTCTGTTTCAATCATTACACTTGTCCCGCAACTGTCTGCTCCAGACAATCACTTTTCCTTTCTCTCAAATTCACCTCTAAAATCAAAACAACAAACGAGGGTGCGCCTTTCCCGGAACACCCTCGTCCTCTTCTCTACCAACTAAAATACTCCTATTTGCACAAAATTGCAATCGTAAATTTTAGTTTTTCTCTTTTCTTATTCTTTTCTGATCTATTTAAGCTTTTCCTACAGATCCGAACAGCTCCATTTTTTCTTTTACAGTCGCCTTGATAGCATCTGTTCCGGGAGCTAACAGCTTACGAGGATCAAATCCTTTTCCTTCCTGATCCTTTCCTGCTTCGATGTACTTACGTGTTGCATCTGCAAATGATAACTGGCACTCTGTATTAACGTTAATCTTTGAAACGCCTAAATCAATTGCTTTCTTAATCATTTCTTCCGGAATTCCTGTACCACCGTGTAATACGAGCGGCATAGCTCCTGTCTGCTGCTGAATCGCATCTAATGTCTCAAAGCTAAGTCCAGCCCAGTTTTCCGGATATTTTCCGTGAATATTTCCGATACCTGCTGCAAGCATGTCAATACCAAGATCTGCAACTGCTTTACACTCTGCAGGATCTGCACATTCTCCCATACCTACAACGCCGTCTTCTTCACCACCGATAGAACCTACTTCTGCCTCGATAGAAAGACCCATTGCATGAGCTACATTTACTAACTCAGTTGTCTTTGCGATGTTCTCTTCGATCGGATAGTGTGAACCATCGAACATGATAGAGGTGAAACCAGCCTTGATGCATTTGTAGCATCCGTCATAGCTGCCGTGATCTAAGTGTAACGCTACCGGTACAGTGATTCCCAGTTCTTCGTCCATTGCCTTTACCATAGCTGCAACGGTCTTAAATCCGGTCATATACTTTCCTGCACCTTCTGATACACCTAAAATAACCGGTGAGTTTAACTCCTGTGCAGTCAAAAGAATCGCTTTTGTCCACTCCAGATTGTTGATATTGAACTGACCTACTGCATAGTGTCCGGCTTTTGCCTTGTCTAACATTTCTTTTGCAGATACTAACATGTGAATTCCTCCGTTTTTCATAAAAATTGTGAGTGTGCGCGTGTTTCCACGCCCATATCTTTGATAAATATATCACGAACATTTGTAAATGTAAAGTAGTTGGTTCTTGAACTGTTACTTTTGAAATATTTTATAAATCCCCTTACGGTATCCGTATGCGAAGTGCCTGCTGCAAATTTTTTATATGCACCTGCGTATGTTCTCCGCCATACTCTCCGTCCAAAGTCCAGGGAATCGACTGATACGGCGAGACATAAAGCTCCGTTGTTTTGAACGTATAAATCAAGTCAGATTCCGCACGTATTCCGGTAAGCGCAGCAATTATTTCATTGAGCTCTATCGGATTGGATGGTGTGCGAATCAGCATCACCTCAAACTGCCCATCGTTTAATTCGACATCTTTTCCCGTCATGCCTTTGATTCCTCCGACAGACAGCGAATTGGTAACCATTCCGTACATAAATGTATCTTCTATGACACCACCGTCATATTCGATACGCATCCGATAGCGCGGATGGCTGCCGATACGTTTTGCACCCTCTAACAAATATGCCACGTGACCGAGCAGATTTTTCAGCTCCTGTTTTGTCTGATACGAAACATCTGTAAACAATCCGAATGCCGCGATATAGATAAAATGCTGTTCGCCGAACCGTCCCACATCACAGCTAAAATCCTTGCCATTTACAGCAATTTCTGCCGCTTTTTTCATGTTTTTCGGCAATTCCAACGAGGCTGCAAAGTCATTGGTGCTTCCCGCAGGAATATAACCAATCGGAACCTTCGCTCCATTTTGCATCAGACCGGTCACGGTTTCATCCAATGTACCATCCCCGCCGCAGCACACGACCAAATCATAACGGTTTGCACAAGCTGCAACCACTGAAGACGCATCCATTACACCTTGTGTCGGGTGAATGGTCACTTCATAGCCTGCCTTTACCATAATTTCTAATATATCTGATAATTGAGATTTGATTTTTCCGACTCCAGAATGCGGATTATATACAAATAGTAGTTTCATCCCTCATTCCTCCCCAATTTCTTTGCCAGTTCGCTCAGCTTGCGCAAGCGATGATTAACACCTGATTTTCCGACCGGCGGATCACACAATTCTCCCAGCTCCTTTAGTGAAGCATCCGGATATTCTAGCCGCAGCATCGCCATCTCGCGAAGCGGCAACGGCAATTCTTCCATTCCAAGTCTGCTTTGAATATATCGAATCTCTTCCATCTGGCGGCATGCCGCGCCGACTACTTTATTGATATTCGCAGTCTCACAATTTACGATTCGATTGACCGAGCCTCTCATTTCTTTAATAATACGCACATTCTCAAGATTCATAAGCGCAACATGCGCACCCATAATATTGAGTACATCTACGATTTGTGCACCTTCTTTAATATATATAATGTAGTATTTCTTTCGAAGCACAATCTTCGCATCTAACGCAAATTCCGCATAGAGCTCCTGCAACAGTTGCGCCTGTTCCAACTGCTGACAAACGATCTCAAAATGATAGGATTTCTCCGGGTCGCTGATTGAGCCGGATGCTAAAAACGCACCTCGCAAAAAGGCACGTTTACAGCAGCTTCGCTCCAGAATCTGTGTCCGCTGTTCTGTCAGCATCCGCATGATATCTTCTCGGAGCGTCTCCGGCGCATGTTCGCCGAATATTTTTTTTATCAACAGTGCCCGCTTTTGCATCGGATATGTATGCGATGCCGAATCATGCTCTGTGGACAATACTTCTAACGCAGCCAGCTCTGCCAGCAGACAATGTCGCTTGTGATCGGTCTGCTTTGCCAGCTCTGCCTTTACTTCACTGGAAAATGACATTTCGTTCTCCTATTTTCCCCTATGGGCATCCTTTTCGATATCTCGGTGCTCGATGCGCAAACCATAATGCTCCTGCTCACACAAGCGCTCATGCAGTCCCTGTGCAACAGTCACGGAACGATGCTTGCCGCCGGTACACCCAATCGCAATCACTAACTGATTCTTTCCTTCACTGATATAATTCGGAATCAAAAATTTAATCATGTCCTCTAATTTATCCAAAAATTCCGGATACTGTTCACATCCCATGACAAACTCCTGAATCGGATCATCCAAGCCTGTCAAGGGACGCAATCCCTCTACATAATAAGGATTTGGCAAAAAGCGAACATCAAATACCAGATCTGCATCTGTCGGAATACCGTATTTGAATCCAAACGATAAAACTGTAATGTAAAGATTTTTGTAATCCTGATTCTCTACAAACATCTTTTTCAATTCTACCTGCAACTCACGTGTCAGCAACTGGCTGGTGTCCAGAATGTAATCTGCACGACGTTTTACCGGCATCAGTCTTTCTCGTTCCAACGCGATTCCTTTGTCTACCCTGCTGCCCTCTGCCAGCGGATGACTTCGTCTGGTTTCCTTATAGCGTTTGATGATAACGGTATCGTCACACTCTAAAAACAGCATTTCAAAGCTTTTTCCACGCTCCTGTAAACGGTCTAATACCGCAATCAAATCTCCGATATTTTGTCCGCTGCGGATGTCTACATTGATCGCTACCTTTTCCAGCTCCGGGTCATTTTCTGCCAGCTCCACAAAGCTTTCCACCAATGTAATCGGAAGATTTCCAACACAGTAATATCCCATATCTTCAATCATTTTCAGTGCCGTGCTTTTTCCCGAGCCGGACATTCCCGTCAAAATCACACATCGCATATGCTTTCCTCCTCTCTATTTTTTCAGTTAGGCATTTGCGAAACTCCGATTTTCTATACCGCAACTGTGCAACATTACCAAACCACCGCAGATACGCTTGCGCTACCCTCGTCTCGTAATGGTACTAAGGCGCTAAAATACAGCGCCTAAGAAAACGCTGACTAAAGCGTTTTCTGTGCCGAATTTGCGTTGCGAAGCAACAAGCTTCTTTGCAAATTCGTGCAATCCTTCGGGGAATACTTAGGAAATGCGA
>JAGAOE010000076.1 GCA_017623885.1 Eubacterium sp.
AAACGTGTAGCGCTGACGTTTGACGATGGGCCAAATGCGATATATACACCGATACTTTTAGACGGTCTGAAGGAGCGTGGGGTAAAGGTGTCTTTTTTTGTGCTCGGCGAGGCTGTGGAGCAGCATCCGAAAATCGTACAGCGTGCGCATGAGGAAGGGCATTTGATTGGTGTACATGCATATGAGCATGTGGATTTGTATCATATGAGTGATGCAGAGGCGGTCGCGCAGGTTGACCGCACGAATGCAGCGATTTGTGCGGTGACGGGTGTAACTGCGATGTATATCCGACCGCCTTACGGCAGATGGAAAGAGGAATTAGAATATGAAGTGCAGATGATAGAGGCATTGTGGGATATTGATCCAAGAGACTGGGACTGTGAGAATGCGGATGAGATAGTGCGTTGTGTACTAAAAGAGGTCACAGACGGGAGCATTATATTGATGCACGATGCATCCAAGTCTTCGGTGCAGGCAGCACTTACCATCGTAGATGCCTTGCAGGAGCAGGACTATGAATTTGTGACAATCGATGCATTGATTGCGGAATAATGAATTTGAAAGTGAAAACATCTTGCAAAATGAATGACAAATTTATCGTAGTGGGAAATAGGTGTTTTTTCGAAAATCACTGAAAATGCTTGAAAAATAGGGAGATATCATGTATCTTGGTAAAGATAGGTAAGATATGGGAATATGAATTTTGCAAAAAAGAAAATTGCAAAATGGAAGGTTGGAACATCGAGAATAACAGCTTTAAAGAAGTGAAGGAATGATTCGTATGGATTTATTTGACTATATGCGGGAAAAAAATATGAAGCAGGAATCGCCGTTGGCGTCCAGAATGCGTCCGACGACATTGGATGAGGTGGTCGGACAAGAACATATTATAGGAAAAGATAAGCTGCTGTATCGTGCAATTTCAGCAGATAAACTGGGCTCGGTTATTTTTTACGGACCGCCCGGAACCGGAAAAACGACGCTTGCAAAGGTTATCGCAAATACGACAAGTGCGGAGTTTACACAGCTCAATGCGACTTCTGCAGGCAAAAAAGATATGGAAGAGGTCATCACGCAGGCGAAAAATAATCGCGGAATGTACGGAAAAAAGACGATTTTATTTATCGATGAAATTCACCGGTTTAATAAAGGACAGCAGGATTATCTGTTACCGTTTGTGGAGGATGGTACGATTGTTCTGATTGGAGCGACGACAGAAAATCCGTATTTTGAGGTAAATGGTGCGTTGCTTTCGCGCTCCATTATTTTTGAATTAAAGCCGTTGTCAAAAGAGAATATCCATACCTTGCTGCAGCGGGCTGTGACAGACTGCGAAAAAGGAATGGGCAGTTATGGTGCTGTATTGGATAAAGATGCAGAGGAATTTTTGGCAGATATTGCAAACGGAGATGCGCGGGCGGCGTTGACCGCAATCGAGCTGGGGGTATTAACAACAGAAAAAGACCCTTCAGACGGAAAAATACACATTACACTGGATGTGGCACAGGAGTGTATCCAGAAACGCGTGCTCAAATATGATAAAAACGGAGACAACCATTATGACACTATCTCTGCTTTTATAAAAAGTATGAGAGGGTCTGATCCGCAGGCAGCAGTGTACTATTTGGCGCGGATGCTCTATGCGGGAGAGGATGTCAAATTTATTGCAAGAAGAATGATGATTTGTGCATCCGAAGATGTGGGAAATGCAGACCCGCAAGCACTACAGGTGGCGACTGCGGCAGCCTTGGCAGTGGAGCGTGTCGGTATGCCGGAGGCGCAGATTATTTTGTCTCAGGCGGTCAGCTATATTGCGAGTGCGCCAAAGAGCAACGCTGCGTGTGAGGCGATTAGCCGTGCGATGGATGTCGTTGCACAGACAAAAACACCGCCTGTACCGGTGCATTTGCAGGATGCGCATTACAAATCATCCGGAAAATTGGGACATGGCATCGGATATAAATATGCACATGCTTATCCGCATCACTATGCGGCGCAGCAATATTTGCCGGACGGACTGGAGCATGAAGTATTTTATGAGCCGTCTGAAAATGGGTATGAGCAGACGATACGTGATTATTTGGCGAAAGTAAAAGAATGGAAACGCGAGCAGGAGGAACAGGAAGATGAAAATGTATAAGCAGATGTCACGCGAAGAGCTGTTGCAGGAGCAGCAGGCGCTGCAACAGGAATATAAAGGATATGAGGAAGCCGGGCTGCAGCTTAATATGGCACGCGGAAAGCCGGAGAGTGCGCAGCTTGATTTGTCCATGCCGATGATGGATATCGTGGACAGTAAAAGTGACTGCACGGCAGAAGACGGTACAGACTGTCGCAATTACGGTGAAATGGATGGTTTGCCGGAGGCAAAGAAACTGATGGCAGAGTTGATGGAATGTAAACCGGAGCAGGTCATTGTATTTGGAAATGCGAGCTTGAATGTCATGTTTGATGCGATTGCGCGTGCCCTGATTCACGGCGTATGCGGCGGAAAGCCCTGGGGACAGCAGGGAAAAATAAAGTTTTTATGTCCGGTGCCGGGGTATGACAGACATTTTGCGGTGACAGAATGTCTCGGAATCGAGATGATCAATGTACCGTTATTAGAAGACGGACCGGATATGGATATGGTCGAAAAACTGGTGGCAGAAGATCCGTTGATTAAGGGAATCTGGTGCGTGCCGAAATACGCAAATCCGACGGGAATTTCTTATTCGGATGAAGTGGTGAGACGTTTTGCGAAAATGGAGACCGCAGCGAGTGATTTTCGTATTTTTTGGGATAACGCTTACTGTGTGCATCATTTATATGAAGCGTGTGAACAGCAGGACCGACTGCTAAACATCTTGGACGAATGTGCACGTGCGGGAAATCCGGACCGTGTGCTGGAATTTGCATCGACCTCGAAAATCACATTTGCCGGTGCCGGAATTTCAGCGATGGCAGCATCCGAAAATAACCTAAACGATGTGCGCAGTATTATGGCGATTCAGACGATTGGTTATGACAAGATTAACCAGTTGCGTCATGTGAGATTTTTGAAAGATCGCGCAGGCGTGGATGCGCATATGATGAAGCATGCAGCGATTATGCGTCCGAAATTTGAGTTGGTAGAGCAGTTGCTGGAGCAGGAGATTGCACCGCTTGGAATCGGTACATGGACGACGCCGCGAGGCGGTTATTTTATCTGTTTCCGTTCGATGCAGGGGTGTGCAAAACGTATCGTGTCACTGGCAAAGGCAGCAGGCGTGGTGCTGACCGGCGCAGGTGCACCGTTTCCGTATGGAAAAGACCCGGAGAATGCAGTGATTCGTCTGGCGCCGTCGTATCCGAATCTGGAAGAACTGACGATGGCAGCGAAGGTATTTATTTGTTGCGTAAAGCTGGCGAGCGTAGAAAAACTGCTCGGATAAGAACCTTGTGTGAAATTGTGAATAAACTATAAAGAATATGAATTTTTTGTGCATCATATAGAAATGAACTCCGGATAAGAGTATAATTTCTATATGATGTTTTTTGTTTTTTTAGTTTCGAGAGGATGTGACGCATATGATATATAAGAATATAGATGGAATCCCGATTCCGGTATCGCGTATCGTGTTTGGGACAGCGACACCACCGATGTTAGAAGGCAGAGATGTGACAGAGCTTTTGGATGCTGCTGTTGCAGGAGGTGTCAATTGTTTTGACACAGCGCGTATTTATGGAAAAGCAGAAGAACTGCTGGGCAATTGGATCGAAAAACGCGGAAATCGTGAGAAAATTGTTTTGGTAGGAAAGGGCGCGCATCCATTGCCGGACACGACGATGCCCCGTGTGAATCCGACCGCGATAGAAGCTGATATTGCCCGTTCGCTGTCGCTTCTAAAGACTGATTATATAGATATTTATCTATTACACCGGGATGACATGACAAAGCCGGTAGGGCCGTTGGTAGAAGTGTTGAATGATTTGCGCGCGCGTGGAAAGGTGCGTTTGTTTGGTGTGTCGAATTGGACGATTGACCGCATTGAGGCAGCGAATGAATACGCGTATCAGAATGATTTGGAGCCGTTTACCGTATCCAGTCCGAATTACGGATTGGCAGAGCAGGTGCTGGACCCTTGGGGCGGCGGCTGTGTTTCCATTGCAGGAGCTGCCGGAGCGGAGAGCCGCAGATTTTATAGAGAAAACGGTCTGGTGACATTTGCATATGCGACGTTGGCTCACGGTCTGTTTTCCGGAAAAGTCAAGTCAGCAGAGCTCTCAAAAGTAAACGAAGTATTGGATGAATATGCGATACGCGGTTATTGCTGCAGAGAGAATTATGAGAGATTACAGCGGACAGAGCAGATTGCACAGCAGCACGGATGCACCGTTGCGCAGGCAGCGCTCGCGTGGGTGCTGGCGCAGCCGTTAGAGGTATTTGCGGAAGTGAGTGCATCGACACCGCGTCGAATACTATCGACACTGAGCGCATTGGATGTGCATCTGACGGAAGCAGAAATGCGTTACATGGATTTGCGCTGATATACAAAAGAAAAGGAATAGGATTAGGAAAATGTCAGAAAAAACGATTTTAGACTACGATACCGTAGCGTTAGATGATGACAACGACGCATTGGTCATCATTGATCAGACAAAGTTGCCGGGCAAGATTGAATTGTTGCATTTGCACACGGCACAGGAGATTTGGGACGCGATTTATTTGTTGCAGGTGCGGGGCGCACCGGCGATTGGTGTCGCAGCAGGATATGGAATTTATTTATTGGCAAAACAGATCGATACAGATGATTTTGAATTGTTTTATGAGAAGTTTTGTGAGTATAAAAAGTTTTTAGATTCTTCAAGGCCGACAGCGGTCAACCTTTCGTGGGCGTTAAATCGCATGGAGCAGGTCGCATTGTGTGCGGGCAGACAAGAACACCGACCGGTTTCGCAGATCAAGGAATTATTGCGCCGGGAGGCAGTCGCGATACAGGAAGAAGATATCGCGATTTGCAAAGCGATTGGTGAGTATGGTTTGACACTCGTAAAACCGGGTGACGGAATACTGACGCACTGCAATGCCGGAAAGCTGGCTGCCAGTCGCTATGGGACAGCGACCGCACCGATTTATCTGGGTGCAGAGCGTGGCTATGATTTTCATGTGTATGCGGATGAGACACGACCACTGCTACAGGGAGCCAGACTGACCGCGTTTGAATTGCAGTCAGCAGGCATAGACGTGACATTGATTTGTGATAATATGTCAGGCATGGTGATGAAGCAGGGGAAGGTACAGGCAGTATTTGTCGGCTGTGACCGCGTGGCGGCAAACGGTGATACGGCAAACAAGATTGGCACATCTGTCGTAGCGGCAGTTGCAAAGCAGTATGGCGTTCCGTTTTATGTGTGTGCACCGACTTCGACGATTGACTGGAACACACCGACCGGAGACCGGATTGTGATTGAAGAGCGAAAGCCGGAAGAGGTGACAGAGATGTGGTATGAAAAGCGAATGGCACCGGATGGAGTCAAAGTGTTTAATCCTGCATTTGATGTGACCGATGCGTCACTCATCACAGGCATCGTGACGGAATACGGTATTGCACGCAGTCCTTATACAGAATCTTTACAGGAGATAAAGCGCAAATTAGGGAATGGCTGATTAATTCAGCATTTGCCCGGAATAAAAGAAAACGGAGCATGAAATGTTGAACAATCAGTATTTTGCAGGGAATAAAACTTGAAAATCATGCATATTACTGATAAAATAGTTTACTGATTGTGTGTAGATTATGCGAAATAATCGCCTAAAAAGATTCTATGTCGAAAGCCTTATTCCAAATATGGCGCGGGCAATGTTTTTGTCAGGTTTCCTGTGAATGGGGCTTTTGGCACCTGAATTAAAAACAGATATACAAAAAGGAGAATAGACATGTCAGATTCAAGTAAAGAAACATGCAGCAGTGCAAGTAGCTGTTCGAGAGAAAGCTGTGAAGGTTGTCCGAGCAAAACCGGAGAGAAAACATCTTTTTTAGAGGAATTAAATCAGTATTCTTCGATTAAAAAAGTAATCGGAGTAGTCAGCGGAAAGGGTGGCGTTGGTAAGTCTTTCGTGACTGCATCCGTTGCATGTGCGATGCAAAAAGCAGGATATAAAGTAGGTATTTTAGATGCAGATATTACAGGTCCTTCCATTCCGAAAATGCTCGGTGTACACGGAACTGCATTTGGTACAGAGGAGGGAATCATTCCGTTAGAATCAAAAGAAGGAATTCCGGTGATGTCGATTAACCTGTTGATCGAAGATGAAGAGCAACCGGTCATTTGGCGCGGACCGGTGATTGCAGGTGCAGTAAAGCAGTTCTGGACAGATGTTGTGTGGGGTGAGTTGGACTATTTATTTGTAGATATGCCGCCCGGAACTGGTGATGTGCCGTTGACTGTTTTCCAGTCACTTCCGGTAGATGGTGTAATCGTAGTGACCTCTCCGCAGGAGCTGGTACAGATGATCGTGAAAAAAGCATACAATATGGCAGAGATGATGAAAGTGCCTGTATTGGGTCTGGTAGAAAACTTTAGCTATTTGTCATGCCCGGATTGCGGGAAAAAGATTTCCGTATTTGGTGAGAGTCATGTGGATGAAGTAGCAGGTGAGCTGGGCATACCGGTATTTGCAAAATTGCCGATAGATCCGGCAAAGGCAGCCGCCGCAGATGCAGGGGCATTTTATGATACAGACCACAGTGCATTTGAACAGGTGGTAGATACCTTAAAATAAGGGGTTTGCAGTGACTTTGTTGTTGTAAATAAGGTGCGCGAAGAGAATCGGAACGTGTTCCAAAATAAGTTGCTATTTTACCTGCAAATTGATAAAATAAAAATAGACTATGGGTTGCCAAACTTATGGCAACCCTTTTTGTATCATAGAAACTTTTATTGGGAATTAGAGTGGAGGTATGGATATGGATCAACCATTAATGCAGGAAAACCAGGTAAAAGAACAGAGAATGTGCGAGCTGAAGCAAATAGAGAAGCGCACACAGGGGACGTTTTCGCAAAATCAGCGTCAGTTATTGGAATCCCAGTATATGACATCCATGAAGATGGGATATCGGGATATGCGTGTCATGGGAATATCACATACCGATTTTGGAAAAATGGAGCAGGTGCCGTCAGACGGAATGCTTGCATATTATAAGGAGCGTCAGGAAGCATCCAGAATTCGACAGGTCGAATTGAGTTCAAAAAAACGTAAGGAAAAAGATCGTGAAACAGATGCAAGAAAGAGACAGACATACAATAGTCAGCATGCGATGAAACAACAGACGATAAGTACGAATAGTCTGGTTTTAGAACTATATCAGCAGCGTAAAGAAGGTGATTATGAGTTAAAAGAACGTGAAGATACGAAATTTGCGTTTTCGCCGGAAGTTCATGCGACTGATAAGAACAATCAAATTCAGGCAGACCTGATTGCGGATGTGATGTTAAAGAGAGATGCGCTGAGAAATCGATTGAACCAAGCGAATCCGTCTTCCGATTTGGAAAAAGCAGAACAGAAATATGATGAAAAACTGCTGCAAAGCATGGATGATGTCGTGAAAACATGGCTGGCGGCCGGTGGAACAGCAGAGAATAATGAGAGAATATCTGAGAGAAATAAAGAAAAAGCGCTTACGCATCTTCCGCTTGCGATAGAGAATTATGAATATTATTCGCAAAAAAGAGAAATGGTGATCGGTGGATATCTGATAGAACAGATGAAGACGACAAAAGAATATAAAGACAATTATCAGAGAATTCGTGCAAATACGATTGAAAGTGGAAGGTCATCAATCGGGATAGATAAACCGATTGCCGGAATTTATAAGGACGATATTGCTGCTTTACGGGAGTTGATTTCTGAAGGTGGCGACGTTGTTGAACAAAAGAAAGAACTCATAAAAAAGGTTTATGAAGAATACATGCAGCATAGCGTGGCATTCAATACTATCAATTTAGAATATAATGCAGCATATACACTGGCGCGTGATTTGAAAACAGCGAATTATCTGGGCGAATGGTGGGATAAGCATGATTTTGAAGTGAGACAACATGAGATGGCGATGGATGCGGCAATGGCATATTTAAAATTTATGATTCGGGGTACT
>JAGAOE010000077.1 GCA_017623885.1 Eubacterium sp.
AAACAGTCTATCGGTGTGGCAGTAGCAGACAGTCCGACCGGACCATTCACAGATATCGGCGAACCGTTGGTGCGGGGTTCCGTGACAAAACCGCAGCTTTCTACGTTTAACGATATTGATCCGACCGTATGGATAGAAACAGATGAAAGCGGTGAAGAGCATCGCTACCTCGCATGGGGAAACGGAATGTTCTTCATGTGTGAATTGAACGAAGATATGATTTCGGTCAAAGATATGAACGGTGATGGTGAGATTACGAGCGGAATGTCATTTGAGACCGATGATATTATGTATCAGCAAAAGGGGCTGGAGAACTTTACGGAGGCACCCTGGTTATATCGTCGCAGTGATGAAGCCGGAAATTATTATGGTGATTATTATATGTTTTATGCATACACATGGCGTGAACATATGGCATATGCAACGACCTCAGATTTACACAGCGGAGAGTGGAAATTTGGAAATATTATCATGTATCCGACTGCTACATCGAATACCAACCACATGGCGGTATTTGATTTTAAGGGAAAAACCTATTTTGTATATCACAACGGCTCATTGCCCGGCGGAAACGGCTATCGAAGAAGTGCATGTATTACAGAGTTGAAATTCAATGATGACGGAAGCATCGATTGCTTTGAAGAGACGACAATCGGTCTGGGCGGAACGTCTGTGACATTAACGCTTGCGGACGGAACTGCATTGGAGCATGAAGGATTTACGAATTCGCCGGCAGATACCGATTATCCGATGCGCAAAGTAGCGCTGGGAAGCGGAATCGGAGATTTACCGACCGATGCACAGTGGGTATTCGTGAATGGTAAGGCAGATCCGGCAAATGCGAGCTATGTATCGATCCAGTCTGAAAACAAATCCGGATTATACATGACCGCAAAGAAAGATGGAAGTGTCGTATTGTCACAGGATATTGATGGTTCAGAATCCTTTGCATTGGCACAGACCTTCCGCAGCATGAGCGGTTTGGCGGATGCATCCGGCGTTTCCTTTGAAAGTGTCAAATTCCCCGGAAAGTATCTGACCCTGAAAGATGGCGTTTTGAGCCTGACGGATGGAAGCGAAAAGGATGCAGCGACATTCTTTGTTGCGAAATAGAAAATTCCATCGGAATTTCCTATTTCACAAAGCACTTCGTGCAAAGATGCGCAGCTAACGCGCGCGGAACAAAAGCTGTGCTAGGTCAGAATCTTGTAGGTATGGAGTATGCAAAGCACACTTTTGTTCTTTCATAGGAAAGACCTTGTTACATTAAAGTGTAAAAGTGATGAACTTTCCTATGAAACAAAAACGCTCCGCGAGGATCGCACTGCGGCGGAAAAGAAGTATGTCGCTTGTCGCGACCCGCCGCAGGCGGAGAATCTCGCAAGCGAGATTCTTTGTTCTAAAATAGTTTAAAACGATAAAAAATATTTTAATAAAACTTAAAATAAATCTTGTAAAACCTTCTGTTTTCTGATATATTGAACTTATGTATTGCTGGGCGAATCAATATCATAAAACAGGAGGTTTTTTGACATGAAAATAGGTAGATGTGGGAAACAACTCATTTCCTGCACACTGGTGACTGCTATGGCAGCTGGGCTGGTCGCTTGTGGCAATGCATCTGAGTCGGCGCAACAGCCGCAGACGAACGTAGAGGAGACGGCTGAGAAAAAAGAAACAGAGACAAAACAGGCTCCTGAGTACAAATTTGGAATGAATTACGATGGCATCAAAGTAGGCGATGTCTCATCGGGAGTATCTGTTCACGATCCTTCGATTGTGAAGGACAACGGTACATATTATATTTTCGGTTCACACATGGCATCTGCAAAATGTGATGACTTGTTGAGCTGGGAAAAATTATCGGACGGCTATTCAAAGAGCAATCCGGTATTTGGTCAGATTTTTGACGTGAGAGAAGAAGCGTTTGCCTATTCCGGAGACAAGAACAGTCTGATTCCGACAGACGACAGAACGACGCATGTATGGGCACCGGATGTGATTTATAACAAGGCAAACGGTTTGTATTACATGTATTATTGTACGACTTCGACATGGAATGCATCGAATTTGTGTTATGGAACTTCAGAATCGATCGAGGGTCCTTATGAGTGGAAGGGTGCGTTGATTTATTCCGGATATAATAAGGAAACAATCGGTGCGACAGATGTTCTTGACTATGTAGATGAGGAATATGCATTAAAGAATTATGTGCGCAATAATGGTTACAATGTAGACGATTATCCGAATGCGATTGATCCGAGTGTATTCTATGATGCAGACGGCAGAATGTGGATGGTATATGGCTCATGGAGCGGCGGTATGTATTTGCTGGAGTTAGACCCGCAGACCGGACTGGTCATTCACCCGGAGGCAGACCCGGAGAATCGCGTAGATGCATACTACGGCAAGAAATTGCTTGGTGGCGGACATAAATCAATCGAGGGACCGTATATTTTATATGATGAAAAGAGTGATTACTATTACCTGTTTGTGTCATACGGCGGATTGACCAGTGCAGGCGGATATCAGGTACGCGTATTCCGTTCGAAGACCGTTGACGGCGACTATGTGGATATGAACGGTGAATTCCCGACCATCGAGGATGATCATCAGTTGTTCGGTCTGAAATTGACCGGAAATTACAAGCTTCCTTCGATTGACAAAGCGTATATGGCGACCGGACACAATTCTGCGCTGATTGATGAGGACGGAAAGATGTATCTCGTATATCATACACGCTTTAACGATGGTGGAGAAAGTCACTCGCCGCGTGTACACCAGATGCTGGTGAACGAAGAGGGCTGGCCTTGTGAGCTTCCTTATCAGACACAGGGTGAGACTGTCAGCGAGACCGGTTACGACGAAGAACAGATGGTGGGCAGATACTATGTCATTAATCAGGGTACAAATATCAGCAGTGATATTGCAAATCCTGTGATTTTATATCTGAATGCAGACGGTACGGTAGTCGGTAGAGAAAGTGAAGGTACTTGGGAAGCGAAAGACGGTACTTACTATATGAATATCACGATTGACGGAGAAAATTATCAGGGTGTGTTCTGCCAGATGAAGGATGAGGCAGGTACAGACGTGATGACATTCTCAGCAGTCGGTGCAAATAAGAGTGTTTGGGGTGTGAGCTATGGACAATAAATTGTTATACAATGAGCCTTGGATTTTGCAGCGTGCAGATCCGTATATTTATAAACACACAGATGGAACTTATTACTTTACGGCTTCCGTTCCGGCGTATGACAAGATTATTTTGAGACATAGCGATACGTTGGCAGGATTAAAGGAAGCAGAGGAAGTAGAAATCTGGCATAAGCATGAAGAGGGGCCGCAGAGTATTCATATCTGGGCGCCGGAGTTACATTTCCTGTTTGGAAAATGGTATATTTACTATGCCGGCGGAGACAAAGATGATATTTGGGCGATTCGTCCGTATGTGTTAGAGTGTCAGGGACCTGACCCGATAACAGATGCATGGGTAGAAAAAGGAAAAATGACACGCGCCGAAGAAGATGAGTTCTCTTTTGAGGCATTTTCGCTGGATGCGACGGTATTTCAGGTGAAGGATGACTGGTATTATATCTGGGCTGAGAAGGTCGGAGTCGGCAGACAGATTTCAAATCTGTATATTGCACGGATGAAAAACGGCTATACACTGGACACTGTGCAGGTATTGCTCACGACACCGGATTATGACTGGGAGCGCAAAGGCTTCTGGGTAAATGAAGGCCCGGCGGTATTACAGCGTGACGGAAAAATATATGTGACATATTCAGCGAGCGATACCGGTATCAATTACTGCATAGGTATGCTGTGTGCAGATGCAGATAGCGATTTGTTAGACCCGTTGTCGTGGAAAAAGGGACGTTATCCGGTGCTGTCATCCGATGCATCGCTTGGCGTTTACGGACCGGGACACAATTCCTTTACCACAGATGACGAAGGAAATGATATTTTGGTATATCATGCACGTACAGAGACAGAAATCGAGGGAGATCCTTTGTACAATCCGAATCGTCATGCGATGCTGATGAAATTCGATTGGAAAGACGGCGTACCTGTATTCAAGTTTTAAACGTGTTCAGCGGGTGCGAAGGCTGACAGAGAAAGCGATGGTGACAAGAGATGGAGCAACGGATATGTACGCGGTGCTTGCTGCGTGAATTGGTCGATTCTGATGAGTCCAAACAGTCGGAATTGGAAATGATAGAAAAATATCGTGATGCCATCAAACAGGCAGATCGTGTATCGGAAGAAGTGTATGAACAGCGTCTGGCTGTGTGCCAAAGCTGCGAGAAGCTGTTGGCAGGAACGTGTAATGCCTGTGGTTGTTATGTGGAATTGCGGGCGATTGCGAAAGTTTCACACTGTCCGAAAAAGAAGTGGGACGGAGACTGAAAATAAAGACCAAACAAAAAGAGAAGCGAAAATGCTTCTCTTTTTTTGCTTTATATTATGATAGAAAGAACGGTTAATTTGATTCAATCGGCGTGTAATTGATGCTGACATGAATATCCTGATCGTAGTTTCCGAAGGATTTTCCAAACAATGTGAGACCGCCGATATGGGGCGAATCCTCCTCGACAGCCATGCGAAAACGGATATGACTGTTGTAGTCGAGCTGCAGGCTGTTGGTCGTGACGTCGGATATTTTTAAACCGTCGATGTAAGTACCTTTTCGGTTGATGACCAGGAGCTTTAATAAACCGTATTGATTCCAGTTCGGCGGCCACCAGTCCGGTGTGAACATACCGCGAACATCGCCGAAATCACC
>JAGAOE010000078.1 GCA_017623885.1 Eubacterium sp.
AAATCGTATGAAAATTTTATCCAAAAAAGAGTTTGCGTTTGCAAACTCTTTTTTGATTTGATAGGAAATTTCTACATTTAATCATATTTAAGCATATCATCCATCTGCTCATGTAAGCGTGCAAGATACTCGCTCATCTCATCCTTTAATGCCTCATCACGCAGTGCAAATTCAATATTTGCCTGAATAAATCCGGTCTTTGTTCCCACATCATAACGATGTCCTTTGAAATCGTAGGCGTACATCGGCTGCATTTTCGCCAGTCTGCGCAACGCATCCGTCAACTGTATTTCTCCGCCTTTTCCCGCATCCTGCGTCTCCAGTAATGGGAAAATCTCCGGCGTAATGATATAGCGGCCAAGTACCGCCACATCTGTCGGTGCCTCGTCGATATCCGGCTTTTCTACCATATCATCTACTTTATAAATGCGATCCTCTACCATATGTCCGTCTACGATACCGTATTTATTTACTACCTCATGCGCCACCGTCTGCACACCCAGGATAGACGTCTGATAGGTGTCATATACTTCCAGCATCTGTTTCAGGCAAGGTTTTTGCGAAACGACCACATCATCTCCGAGCAGTACCGCAAACGGCTCGTCTCCGATAAAATGACTGGCAGCCAAAATCGCATGTCCCAAACCGCGCGGCTCTTTCTGACGTATGTAATGAAGATTTGCCATGTCAGATATCTCACGCACCATCTGAAGCGTCTCTGCTTTTTGTCCGCGCTCCAATTCTAATTCTAACTCTATCGACCGGTCGAAATGATCCTCTATCGAACGTTTATTTCGCCCGGTCACGACAATGATATCTTCGATTCCGGAAGCTACTGCTTCTTCAATAATATATTGAATCGTCGGCTTGTCTACGATAGGCAGCATCTCTTTCGGCTGTGCCTTCGTCGCCGGTAAAAATCTCGTTCCGAGTCCCGCTGCCGGTATAATCGCTTTTCGAACTTTCATATGTACCCTCTCTTCCTGTCACTGCGACTCTTTTATGCTAACTGAAAATTCCCTGCATCTTTTGATCGGATGTCAATGCTAATCTCGCAATCTGCCATTTTCTCATAATTCATCTCCAGCTCATAGCTGACGCTGGCACGAATATGATCTTCTGTTTCTTCTACTGCCACACCCTTTGCATCAATTCCCATCATCAGACTGCCAAACGGCATGTGATAGCACGCCATGTTTTTCTTATTTTTTTCAAATACCATGTGTACATTGCTCACACCGCGTTTCATAATATCTAATGAATCCTGCTGCAATTTCAATGTATTTTTTGTCACCCCTGAAAAGCCCTCTATAATCTCTTCATACATCACATAGTGCTTTCCGTTTTTCTTATAATATGTACCCGGGCAAGTCACTTCTACCGGCTCCGGTGTCTCGCTTACTCCCGGTTCAAACTGCAAGCCGGAAATCGTTACTAATACATCCTTTGTCATAATTCCTCCATCATCTGCTGCGCTCCGCGCACTCCATGACTCTTCACGTTCTTTACATATGTTATAGTATAACAGTTTTTCTTTTCTGCGCAATCACTATTTTTAGGACACGTTTGTATTTAGTCTTCCCAAAATTTCAGCCATTTTAGATATTTTACATCCAGCTTGTAGCTGTTCTCTTTTAACAGCATCTCATATTCTGATGCACTCAGTACCTTTGTCAATTCTTTTTCCGCTTCGTCTCCGGTTTCATCATATCCCTCTGCCGAAAAACACAGATTCGGATACAGGACACACCACCAGTTGTGTCCGTTTCCTTCTCCGATTACAACCTGCAATGCCCGATAGGTACCCGCCGGAAACCGATAAGCTCCATATGTTTTTTCAGGAAATTCCACATCCGCCAGACGCACTGATACATGTTCTTTTTTTCCGTCTTTTTCTAATGCTTCTTCTGCAATCCGACAAATCTGTTTTTCATTTTTTAAAATAACTTCTTCGCACGCTTCCAGATTCTCTACCTCGCTCAATTTTAACTGCATCCAGTCTCCGACTGCATCGCGCACAAGAAGCTTTCTTCGCTGATCATTCGCATTATCACTTTTTGCAATCACATGAAAACGCAGCACTTTTTCAGCTACCGCCTGTACCGCACGTGCCTGTGCATATTCCGTTGCCGCAAAATAACAGCCGGTAAATAACAGGCAGGTACATACCACAAATAAAATTCGATTTAACACGTAGGTCTTATTTTTTAGCGCAAGATTTCCTTCTTTTTCTCCCATAACTCCATTTCCTCATTCTATAAATATTAGACAGGCGTTTGCGAAACTCTTCATTGACCTTACCGTATTATGCAACATTACCAACGACCACAAGCAGGATACTCTGAGTCCGTTGGTACTTAGGCGCTGTATTTTAGCGCCTTATGTACCATTACGTGACGAGGGTAGCGCAAGCGTATCTGCGGTGGTTTGGTGATGTTGCACATCTTCGATAAAGAAAATTGGAGTTTCGCAAACAGCTATAAATATTAGATAACAGGAGTATAGCCCCACATGTTCCTTTTTATTCCATCCAATTCAATTTTATTTTGTAATTCGGAATCTCATAAGAGCCGTCCGACATTTTAATCGGCGCATACGCTCTGACACGTTCAAGTCTTTGCATCAATACTTCTTCGCACTCGTTTCGCACACGAAGCTGTGCTTCTTCGGACAGCGTTGTGCGATTTTCTGCTATGCAGCGTGCATGGAGCGTCACCGTCCATTTGTCCGTATTCTGCTCTTGCTCCGGCCATAAAAAAACACCTTCTAGCCGCACCACCGTCTCATCCTTCAGCGATACCTGCAATTTATTCAAGTCACCTTTCAATAACTGCAGCAAACGAGCCTCATCCAGCGTATATTTTTCCGACAGCTCTCCGTACACCAACACGCGATAGTGATCGACTGTTGGCGGCTTTTTTCCGCCCAACACCGGAAGCAGCATGATTTTCTCATGATTATTCCATTCCTTATACAAATCTCCGAGCGTCGGCACGCTCGCAGTCTTTTCCTGTTCATCACTCTCTGCAATATCTTTCAAATACATCCCCGGATGTCCGCCTGCCGCCTTTGAAAGTTTACTGATTTCCAGTGAATTTTTATCAGTCAGATATACCATCGTATTCCACGAAAAATGATGTTCTTTTATAAAATACTGGTAAAACGATGCCAAAAATTCTTTGTCTTTCAAGAGTTCCTCTGACATCAAAATCGCCTGCATATGACTGTCATCCAATTGCGCTGCCTGCGCACGTCCAAACATCGTAAACGCCTGCGGATATCCCTCTGCCTCAACGACCGTATCTTCTCTGTAATACAAACCGGAACCGGCGCTGCCTGTCTCTTCAAAAAAGAAAGAAAAATCATACATTCCCTTCTCTTTTCCCGGCTGAATGGCAAGTGCCAGCGGAAATGCCCGGTTTTCGATTTCCAATTGCCCGCATCCGCATTGGAACGAAAGCAATACGCACAGCAAAAGCATCCGACTAACACACGTTCTGCATAAATTTCCGACACCTATTTTTTTCATTGCAAACCTTCCTTATTTCCCATTTCCTTCATCAACGGCCACAGTGTCACGACGACTGCAAGTAGCAGCATCACCGGAACACCTATGGCGAGATACCAGCGAACCAGATATTCACGCATCCATGCATTTGCATACATCAGCACCGCCAAAATACCGACACAAATCCCTGCACCAAATACATAATAACCATGTGCATTTCTCCCGGTTATTCGTTTCGCACACCAGACGGAAGCATACATTGCATTTTCTACAAACAAAAAAACACTTACAAACCAAATTCCGCACAGCAAGGCATCCTGTCGCTCCAAAAATCCTCCCGGCACCTTTACCATCGCAGTGAGCGTCAGCGCCGCTTCCTCCATCTGTGCCACGGTCGGGGCACCAAAGATTCCGGTCAGCAGTAAAAACAGTATTACATTTAAACCGGCACACAGTGCATAACTTTTCCGACATGCCTGAGATATATTCGAGGATAAATGCAAGTTTTCCGTCAAAACCGGCAGATAGGTCAGATTCAAGAAAAATGCAAACACCAGATAACTTTTACTCAACCATTTGTTCACAGATATTCCTTCCTTTGATACGAGCGGCATCCATCGAGCCGGTTCGACATTCCACACTGCCAACAAAAACAAGGCGATAATCGGAAGTAAAAACAGCCAGAATAAAAGCTCCATCATTCTTCCTCTGCTCTCAATTCCTGCACTCACTCCATAAATCAAGAGTACCGCCAATACGCCCACAATCAACCAGACCGGTGTATCGCGTATCAAATACTGACGCGTAATGTCACAGAGCAGGTATAGTCCGTAAGCCCCACCGATTCCTGCAAAAAGTAAAAGGTACAGTAATCCTGCACGTGTCAAGATTTTTCCAAAATAGTGCTGCAAATAATTGTCAAAGCTTTGATTTTTTTCCATCATTTTTCGCATCTGAGCCAAAATCATCCGCAAAAACAAATATCCGCCTAAATATCCTGCAATCAACGAAAAAAATCCACTCATTCCGAATTCCTTTGTCAAAATCCCCGGCAAAAGAAGTGACGTCAACGCAAAAAAATCGTAAAACAGCATACGTCCCAACTGTCTTGCTGATATTTTTTCATTTTCTATATCCATTTTTTCTTCTCATTTCTCTCCTATCATTTTCCTTTATTCGGAGTCTTCCGGTCATTCTTCTGATCGTCTTTTTGTATCTCCTGATTTACATCCCTGTTTCGCCAACGAAAACGAATTCGATTACTCTCTTTTGCATATACAGGTCTGCGAAACAAGCGAAAAATCGGATAGCGAATCACACTGTCTTTTAACTGTGCATCATCTTCTGTCTCCGCCGCAACAAACGGCATCAGATAAGGAACGCCAAATGATTGCAGTGTTGCCAGATGCATCAACACTAAAAGCATGCCCGCCAGATAGCCGAACATTCCCAGCCAGGCACTGGCTAAAATCAAAAAATATTTTAACAGTCGAAAGGCAGTCGCGAATTCTTCATTCGGAATCGCAAACGAGCACAACGCCGTAAATGCAACAATAATCACCACTACCGGACTGGCTATCCCCGCTTCGACTGCTGCCGAACCGATAATCAGTCCGCCTACGATACCAATGGTGCTCCCCATCGTTCCCGGCAAACGCACGCCCGCTTCCCGCAACAATTCAAAGCTCAGCTCCATCAAAAGCAGCTCCGCCAACGACGAAAACGGCACACCGGATCGCGCCTGTGCAAATGTAAGTATCAGACTGGTCGGTAAAATACTGGTATGAAAGTTAATAACTGCCAGATATAGTCCCGGCAAAGATAGCGCGCAAAAAGATGCCAGATATCGGATGATACGCTCCAGACTGGCGATTTGCGGTCGATTGTAATAGTCATCGCTGGTCTGTAAAAAAGAACGATAATCGGTCGGCAAAATAAGTACCAACGGTGAATTATCACACAACAACAAGATACGACCTTCCAACAATGCATGTACCGCACGATCCGGTCGCTCCGTTGTCTGAAACTGCGGAAACGGCGATTTCCAATTTTTCTCCGCCAATTGTTCGAGCATTCCGCTGTCTAAAATCCCGTCGATTTCAAACGCATCCAATCGATGCTGCAATTCCTGCAACACTTCCGGTCGCGCAATTCCTTCCATATACATAAAATTAATTAATGTCTGTGTTCGCCTGCCTACCGTCGTTTCTACATTTTTTAATTGGGTTGCCCGCAGACGCTTGCGAATGACTGCCGTATTCATTTTGATAGAATCTGTAAAGCCTTCGTTCGAACCGCGAATCACTTTTTCCGACTGCGCATTTTGTAATCCCATACGCGGATAACCGCGATCCGGTATTTTCCACACATACGGCAAGCGATCCACAAATAAAATAATGTCACCTGCCAACAGTCCTTGTGCTGCTTCCAAAAGGTCTGTATAGCTTTTTATATCTGTCATTCCCTTTGCGTTTTTCTCCAGATATTCCGCAATCTGTCCTGCATTTTGTATCGAAAGTGCACCTAATAATTTTCCAATCTCCGATGCACCATAGTTGGCAGCCGCAGACACAACTTC
>JAGAOE010000079.1 GCA_017623885.1 Eubacterium sp.
CCTGCAAGTCCGAGCAGTACTTCGTCTCCAAATGCATGACCGTATGTATCATTTACCTTTTTAAAGTTATCAATATCTGCAATCAACAGACAAAACGCCTCATCTTCGCGTTCCTTCTCCGACAACTGTGCATATTCTTTCATACGCTTTTCCAGCTCTTCATAGAAACACTCATGATTATAAAGTCCTGTCGCTGCGTCCATACGCGTCGCATCGCCGAGAATCATCGTCTGTGTATGTACATAGCCGACATTATAATATAGCAATCCGCCGATACTCAGCATTCCTACAAACATCATGAATTCCCAATTTGCATTTTCACTCACTGACGTAATCGTCAAAATGAAATGTCTGACTAAAATCATCAATGCAAAAATACCCGTCTGTACTTTGACAAGCATCTGATTCGTCCACAACGGATAAAGCGCGATTACACCAAACACCAAACCGCTCAGCATGATGCAGCCGGACGGATGCGCCAGCAGCAATACGACATACAAATTGATAATCAGATATGCCACTACCGGACGAACCACGCGTTCTTTTTTCATAATGATCATTTTATACACCAGACAAAGTGCTCCGGTAGCAATCATCGGAATCAGACACTGCTGTAACAAACCTTTTGTATATTCACCTGCATACACCTTTGAAAAGAATCATGCCATAACCATCACAAAACTGCACAGCCACAGTCCCTGCATGCAGACACCTACCATATTACCAAGTTTTCGATTTTTTTCCTTATTATAATCTTCTAATGCTCTCATATAATTTTCCTTATGCCCTTTCGCATAATAACTGCATCTTATACAGCATCATTTATTCAATTGTACCATATTCCCTAAGATTTGCAATGACATGTTTGTGATATTTTCTATTTTCTTGCATTTTTTTCAGATTGTAATAATCCACTTTTCTTTATTTTAAATATTATTTCAAAAATATACTATTGTATTTTGTCATTCCCAAAAATATGTAAAAATAGACAAAAAATCTTTATACAATCACGAATTTTTGTCTATAGACACCAACGCCCAAAACCGTTACACTGAATTTAACAACAAAAACAAACAAATGGAGGGGTAAATATTATGGCAAAATATGTAATGGCACTTGACGCTGGAACAACCAGTAACCGTTGTATTCTTTTCAACGAACAAGGCGAAATGTGTAGTGTTGCGCAGAAAGAATTCACACAGTATTTCCCGAAGCCCGGCTGGGTAGAGCATGATGCAGACGAGATCTGGTCTACACAGTTAGAAGTTGCTAAAGCTGCTATGGCTAACGTAAATGCTACTGCTGCTGATATCGCAGCTATCGGTATTACAAATCAGCGTGAAACCACTATTGTATGGGATAAGAATACCGGCGAACCTGTATATCATGCGATTGTATGGCAGTGCCGCAGAACATCTGAATATTGTGATTCCTTAAAGGACAAAGGTCTGACTGATACCTTCCGTTCTAAGACCGGTCTTGTTATCGATGCTTATTTCTCAGGTTCCAAAGTAAAATGGATTCTCGACAACGTAGAGGGGGTACGTGAAAGAGCTGAGAAGGGCGATTTACTGTTTGGTACTGTAGAGACATGGCTGATCTGGAAGCTCACAAAGGGCGCTGTTCATGTAACAGATTACTCCAATGCAGCAAGAACCATGTTATTCAACATCAACACCTTAGAATGGGACGATGAAATCTTAGCTGAATTAAACATTCCTAAGGGCATGCTTCCCGCACCGAAGCCTTCCAGCTGTGTATACGGTGATGCAAATCCTGAATTCTTCGGCGGACCGATTCCGATTGCAGGTGCAGCCGGCGATCAGCAGGCAGCTCTCTTTGGACAGACCTGTTTCAATGAAGGTGAAGCAAAGAATACATACGGAACCGGATGCTTCCTGTTGATGAACACCGGTGAAAAGCCTGTATTCTCTAACAACGGTCTTGTAACCACCATCGCATGGGGACTTGACGGAAAAGTAAATTATGCATTAGAAGGTTCTATCTTCGTTGCCGGTGCTGCTATCCAGTGGTTACGTGATGAAATGCGTTTCATCGACTCAGCTCCTGATTCAGAATACATGGCTCGCAAGGTAAAAGATACAAACGGATGTTACGTTGTACCTGCATTTACCGGTCTTGGTGCTCCTTATTGGGATCAGTACGCAAGAGGAACCATCGTTGGTCTGACTCGTGGTGTAAACAAATATCACATTATCCGCGCTACATTAGAGTCACTTGCATATCAGGTAAATGACGTATTGGCAGCTATGAAAGCTGATTCAGGCATCGATTTGGCAGCCTTAAAGGTAGACGGTGGTGCTTCTGCAAACAATCTGCTCATGCAGATGCAGTCAGACATCATTCAGGCTCCGGTTAATCGTCCGGTATGTGTAGAAACCACAGCTATGGGTGCTGCTTATCTGGCAGGTCTGGCAGTTGGCTACTGGAAGAGCAAAGAAGACGTTATCAAGAACTGGGCTATCGACCGTACTTTCACACCTGAGATTACAGCAGACGATGCTTCCGGCAAGGTGAAGATGTGGAAGAAAGCCGTTACTTATGCTTTCAATTGGGCAAAAGAAGACTAATTGCAGCATAGGATGACCGTACAAATTGTACACAAACGTTTTCCAGATAAAACGAAATAACTAGATAGGAGGAAATAATATGTTACCTTATATAGCAGAGTTGATCGGAACATTCATGTTGATTCTTTTAGGAGATGGTGTTGTAGCAAACGTTACATTAAATAAGTCAGGTATGAAGGGTGCAGGATCTATCCAGATTACATTTGCTTGGGGTCTCGCAGTTATGGTTCCCGCTTGTATCTTCGGAGCAGCTTCAGGCGCACACTTTAACCCCGCTCTCACCATCGCTCTCGCTGCAGAAGGCAGTCTCGCATGGGGCATGGTACCTGGATACATTGTTGCACAGATGTTAGGTGCTTTCCTTGGTGCATGTTGTGTATATGTGCTGTTCAAAGGACAGTTTGATGCTACGGATGATGCAGGCGCAAAGCTTGGCGTATTCTCTACCGGACCTTCTATCCCGAATACCGGATTAAACCTGCTCAGCGAAATTATCGGTACCTTCGTACTCGTATTCGCTATCAAGGGATTTGGCAATGTTGACGCAGCAGGCGGCGTAGGCAACCTTTATGTTATGTTCCTGATCGTTTCCATCGGTATGTCACTCGGTGGTCTGACCGGATACGCAATCAACCCTGCAAGAGATTTAGGACCTCGTCTTGCTCATGCAGTATTACCCATTAGCGGTAAAGGATCTTCCAACTTCGGATACGGATGGATTCCGGTTGTTGGTCCCATCATCGGTGGTTTGTTAGCAGTTGGTCTGTTTAACATCATTCCTTGGTAAGAAGGATATTTATAAAAAGATATTAAAAAGTATCAAAAAAACGTATCTATGAATAAGATACTCTTAAAAATTAAATAACTAGCAAGAGATGAGAGCCGTGCTAGGAGATACCGGAAACGGTATCTTCTAAGCGCGGTTTTTTTCAGGAGGTAAAATTATGTATGATGTAGTAATCATTGGCGCCGGCGTCACCGGAAGTGCCAGTGCAAGGGAATTATCCCGTTACAATTTAAACATTTGTGTCGTAGACAAAGAAGAAGACGTATGTGCAGGTACATCGAAAGCAAACAGTGCTATCGTTCACTCAGGTATCGACTGTACACCGGGTACTTTGATGGCAGAATTAAACGTAAAAGGAAACGCATTGATGGAGCCTCTTTCAAAAGAGTTAGACTTCTCTTTCAAGCGCAACGGTTCTCTGATTCTCTGCTTTTCGGAAGAAGATCGCCCGAACTTAGAAAAGCTTTTTGCACACGCAGAGCAAAATGGTGTTCCCGGTTGCCGTATTATTGAAAAAGACGAGCTTCATGAAATGGAACCCAATATCTCAGATGAAGCAGTCGCAGCAATCTACTGCCCTACCGGCGGAATCGTTTGTCCGTTCGGTATGAATATCGCAATGGCTGAAAATGCTTATACAAACGGCGTCGAGTTCCGTTTCAATACGGCTGTTCGCAAAATCACAAAAACAGATAAAGGCTGGTTACTCGCGACAAATAACGGCGACATTCTGACGAAAGTAGTCGTTAATGCAGCCGGTGTAAACGCTGATATTTTCCACAATATGGTAAGCGAAAACAAGATTCACATCACTCCCAGACGCGGAGAATATTGCTTATTGGACAAGACCACCGGCGGATTGGTCAGCAATACCATCTTCCAGCTTCCCGGAAAATACGGTAAAGGAATTCTTGTTACACCTACCGTTCATGGCAATCTGTTAATCGGACCGACTGCAGATGACCATGATGGTCGCGATGCTACCAACACGACCGCAGATGGTCTCTCACATGTAATCTCTGCTGCTACCCGCTCTGTACCGAGCGTTCCGGTTCGTCAGGTCATTACCTCGTTCTCCGGAAATCGTGCACACGAAGATAACCATGAATTCATTATCAAAGAATTAGAGGATGCTCCGTTCTTTGTAGACGCAGCAGGTATCGAATCACCAGGTCTGACCAGTGCACCTGCCATCGGAATCAAAGTAGCTGATATCGTTGCAGACTTGTTAAAACCCGAAAAGAACCCGAATTTCAACGGCACACGCAAAGGTGTTCTTGACCCGAAGACACTCTCTGAAGAAGATTATGCAAAACTCATTGCGGACAAACCGGAATACGGAAATATCATTTGCCGCTGTGAAATGATTACCGAAGGTGAGATTATGGATTCTATCAATCGTCCGTTAGGTGCAAAGTCTTTAGACGGTGTAAAGCGCAGAACACGCGCAGGAATGGGTAGATGTCAGGCAGGCTTCTGCTCTCCCAGAACAATGGAGATCATTTCCCGCGAGCTTGGTATCTCTCAGATGGAAATCACCAAGAACGGCGGCGATTCCAAGATGGTCGTTGGCTACAGCAAGAAAAGCATTGAGGAGGCATAAACTATGAATTCATATGATATTGTAATCATCGGTGGCGGTCCTGCCGGTTTGGCAGCAGCCGCAGCAGCAAAAAGAGAAGGCATCGACAGTATCCTTATTTTAGAGCGTGATACACAGCTCGGCGGTATTTTAAACCAGTGTATCCATAATGGTTTCGGTCTCCACACCTTTAAAGAAGAGCTGACCGGTCCCGAATATGCACAGCGCTTTATTGATCAGATCGAAGAATTAAAGATTGAATACAAATTAAATACAATGGTTATGGACATTACCAGTGAAAAAGAAATCACTGCCATGAACCGTACAGATGGTTTATTCCACATTCAGGCAAAATCCATCGTTTTAGCAATGGGATGCCGTGAGCGCTCTCGTGGTGCATTGAACATCCCCGGTTATCGACCTGCCGGCGTATATTCTGCTGGAACTGCACAGCGTCTCGTAAACATCGAAGGCTTTATGCCCGGTCGTGAAGTCGTAATCCTCGGCTCCGGCGATATCGGACTGATTATGGCAAGAAGAATGACGCTGGAAGGTGCAAAAGTAAAAGTCGTTGCTGAGCTCATGCCCTACTCCGGCGGTTTAAAGAGAAATATCGTTCAGTGTCTGGATGACTTTGGTATTCCTTTAAAACTGAGTCACACCGTTGTAGACATCAAAGGAAAAGAACGTCTGGAAGGTATTACACTTGCACAGGTTGATGAGCGCGGAAAGCCGATTCCCGGCACAGAAGAAGAGTATACTTGTGACACACTTCTGCTCTCTTGCGGTCTGATTCCGGAAAACGAAATTTCACGCAGCATCGGCGTTGACATGGAGCCGATTACATCCGGCCCGATTGTAAACGAAAGTCTGGAAACCAGTGTAGAAGGTATCTTTGCTTGCGGAAATGTTTTACATGTACACGACCTTGTTGACTTTGTTTCTGAAGAAGCAGCCGCTGCCGGACGCAATGCTGCTGCATATGTAAAAGCCGGTGGTACACTCGGCGAAAAGAGCAAAGAAATACCGCTTATTGCAACGGACGGTGTTCGTTACACAGTTCCGAAGATGTTGCATATTAACCGCATGGCAGATGAACAGATCGTTCGTTTCCGTGTCGGTGCAGTTTATAAAAATTGTTACATTTCTGCCTACCTGAATGGCGAACGCATCATTCACCGCAAGCGTCAGATCATGGCACCGGGCGAAATGGAAGAAATCAAGCTGAAAAAAGAACAATTAGAAGCGTTTGAAGGCTTGGAAAACATTACTGTTAAAATTGAGGAGGCGTAAACATGGAAATTAGAAATCTGACCTGTATCGGTTGCCCCTTGGGCTGCCTGTTAGCAGTAGAAATGGATAACGGAGAAGTAAAATCCGTCTCAGGTAATACCTGTAAGCGCGGTGATGATTACGCCAGAAAGGAAGTGACACATCCGACACGTATCGTGACCAGTTCCGTATATGTCACAGGCGGTGCAATCCCTATGGTTTCTGTCAAAACAGCACAGGATATTCCGAAGGAAAAAATCATGGATATCATGCAAAGCATCGACCGTGTCACCGTCGCTGCTCCCGTCAAAATCGGTGATGTCGTTTTAGCAAACGCTGCGGATACCGGTGTTGATATTATCGCTACCAAGGACATTCCGGCAGTATAAAACTTCATTTGGAATCTAAAACAGGCACAGCGTTTTCGCTGTGCCTGTTACATTTACGGTTTTTTTTATAATTACTGATTATCCTACCATACGAGGTTCTTGAGATGCCTGAGAGACACTGCGAAGTACCGTGCGTGTATCCAGCATCGATAAAAAGCTCTGCACATCATGTGCGATTTCCTGATCACTTCTGCGTTTCTTGTGATATACATAATCCATCAAATAATAACAATAGGAGGTCGTCAGGAAATTGGCACAAAAATCTATATTCGCACCACTTGCATGTACTTTCTCGTAACGTTTTAGTATCGAACAAATCTGCTCTCGAATCGGTTCTTCGATAATCGGCAATAATTTCGGCCATTCGATTTCACTTACCACGCGTTCAAAAAACGGTCGTTCTTCGTCTAATACGCGAAATGTATGTACTACCCAGCTCTCCAATGTCTGATTTTGTTCACAGGAGATACGCTTTGCAAAGTCATTGCATTCTACCCATTCTAATACATCATAAATATCTTTGAAGTGATAATAGAAACTCTGACGGCTCATGCCGGTCGCATCCATAATATCCTGAATCGTAATCTTTCGGATTTCCTTTTTTCTCATTAACTGCTTTACACAATCTGCGATTTTTCTTTTTGTTGCATAACACATACGATTCTTCCTCCTATTTTATCTGGTAGATGATGTTGAATAGTTACATGTTCCACACGTTCTCATTTGTTGTCGAAATAGCAATTGCTCCTGCATCCAAGGCTTGTATCACATCCTCTTTGTCTGCAATCAATCCGCCTGCAATGATTGGAAGTCCCAACTGCTTTTTCATTTTCTTTATAATTTTAGGCATTAGTCCCGGCAAAATTTCTACGATATCCGCATAATCACCGATATGCCGGTTTAAGTTTGACAATGCCTTGGAATCAATGACAAAAATTCGATATACCGTGCTAAGTCCCAACTGTCTGCCTCGCTTGATTTGGTCGTAGCGTGTCGAGATAATACCATCTGCTTTTGTATACTGCGCAATAAAATCAACAGCTTCTTCTCTGGAACTCAGTCCTGATATCAAATCCATATGAACCATTACCTGTTTTCCTGATGCCTTTAACCGTTCGATCGTCTGTGCAATACTAGCGACCTCTCCAAACAAAACAAACACGACCATCGCATCCGAGCGTTTCAGACATGCACGCAATCCGTTTTCATCTTTTATCGCCATAATAATCGGATTATCCGACAATGCATCATATAACTCTTGTTTCATCATGTCCCCCTAAAACTATACGATTCTCACTGGATTTTCATGCCTAATTTTTCTCAATAAATTCCAATAAAAAAGAGCATAAACGAACAAATAACATTTCTGTTATCTAACGCCTCACTCTATTCTCTCGGCTAACTGTATTTTGTTTCTCTCGTTAACTTCTAAATTTATTTTACCTTTTCGCGTTCAAAAATACAAGCCTTATAATTATTTTCTACAAATTAGCAGAATTTTCGACCTCTTTTTTGTGCACTTTTTCTACCTCATTCTAATTTATCATAGCTCTTAATTTCTAGAATTCGAGTGTCAAAAGCCCTATCCCAGAAAACGAACTGTCAAATTGCACAAACAAACGCCTTGCACAACATTATCTATGCTGTACAAGGCGTTTTCCTTACACTTGTTTGATTACACATGCATCTGCATGTGTCGATTAAAATTTCGGCGTATTTTTTGTTTCTTCGATTTCCTCAAGAATCGTCTCTAAATCACTGCCACACATCGCACTGACAGATGCCGCTACTGCACTCTCGACGATCGGCGCATCGACCATACGAATCTTGTCTGTCTCATATGTCTCGATTACCATCTCTGTCGTCATCACAGCGCTTCCCATATCCATCAATACGATAACGCCATCCTCTGAGTACACTTCATCAATCGCTGCTTTGATACGGTCGAAACTCGTTCCGAATGTACCGTCTTCCAATCCACCTGCCGCTACGACCTGTGCACTGTCTGCCATCATCTTGGTCAACTCAACGATACTCTCGGCTAAATGTTTACTGTGTGAAACAACTACAATTCCTACCATAGCCCCTCCTTAATACGCCTTTGCAATCTCTGCTAACAGCAATGCAAAAGATGTCGCTCCGGGGTCCTGATGACCGACACTGCGCTCTCCCAAGTAGCTCGCACGGCCTTTGGTAGCCACCATCGGTTTTGTCGCTTCTACACCGGCTTGTGCTGCTGCCACACCGGCATCCAATATCTCTTTTACCGATGCACCGGCTGCCTGTTTTTCTTTCATCGCATCTAACGCCGGTATCATCGCATCCAACATCGTCTTTTCACCGGCAGTAGATTTTCCACGCGCCTTGATACCTTCTATACCCGCATCCAGTCCGCCGAGAAAATCTTCGATACCAATCTCAGCTTTATCTCCGATAAGCATACCTGCTTTCATAAATGCTGTTCCGTACAACGGTCCGGAGCTTCCGCCTACCTTAGATACCAATGTCATACCGACTGATTTTAAAATATTGCCAATATCTTTTTGCGCCAAGCCTTCTGCCTGTTTCTCCACCTCAGCAAAACCACGTGCCATATTGATTCCGTGATCGCCATCGCCGATTACGTTGTCCAGATCTGTCAGAAACTCCTTGTTTTCTTCCATCACCTTTGTAATCGCGCATAATATCTCAATTACTTTTTTCTGGTCTGTCATTCCAAGTTCTCTCCTTTACGTTTCTAACACATTTGCAGATGAATCCTCTTATGCCTTAATCGCAGGTGTATCTGCTTTTGCAGCTAACAGCTCCTTCATCTGATCATCCAGTTTTAATAAAGAAATAGAGAAACCTGCCATATCAATTGATGTCATGTATTCGCCAACGTAAGTATCTACGACTTTGATGCCTTTTTCTGCCAGAACATCTGCTACGCGGTTATTGATAATGTACAGCTCCATCAACGGTGTAGAACCGGAACCGTTAATCATTACAGCCACTTCGCTTCCGCTGTAATCGATGTCTTCCAAAATCTTCTCTAAGATATGGTCGGTAATTTCGTTTGCTGTCATCATCTTCTCACGATGTGTACCGGGCTCTCCGTGAATACCGATACCTACTTCCATCTCGTCTTCTGCCAGCTCAAATCCCGGTTTTCCGCTTGCAGGAATTGTACTCGGAAGTGTCGCTGCACCCATCGTACGCACGTTATCGATAACCTTCTGTGCAACTGCCTGTACTTCGTCGATATCTGCACCGGTCTCTGCCAATGCACCTGCAATCTTATGTACAAAAACAGTACCTGCCACGCCTCGGCGTCCTACCGTGTACAAGCTATCCTTTACGGCAACGTCATCATTTACGACTACCTGTTTTACCGTAATGCCTTCCATCTCTGCCATCTCTGCAGCCATTTCGAAGTTCATAACATCACCGGTGTAGTTTTTGATTACCATCAAAACACCCTTATCGGTCGCAACTGCTTTGATTCCTTCTAAAATCGCATCTGATGCAGGTGATGTATAAACGGCTCCTGCTACTGCAGCATCCAGCATACCTTCCCCAACGTATCCTGCATGTGCCGGCTCATGACCGCTTCCGCCACCACTGATCAGTGCTACTTTTCCTTCCTTTTTATTCGCACGAACTACTACATTATATCCGTCTACTTTTTTCAAATATTTCGGATATGCTTTGATTAACCCCTGAATCATTTCGTCTTCTACAGTTTCTACACTGTTAATAAATTTTTTCATTGTAAAATACCTCCACCAATATTTTTTGTATGTTGTAAATACCCTACAAATACATCTTATCACTCATAGATGGACTATTCAAATTCTATTTCGTTTCTTTTTTACAGAAACGAAAATGTGTCAGACACGGATTTTTTATCCTTCTGTTTCACTCTCCAACACGCAGAAATCCCATGCATTTATTGTAGTTTTTTCTCCTTTTTTTAACACTTTTTCACAGATTAAATCCTTTGCATCCGCACCTTCATGAATGAGCTCGCACGGTTGATTTGAATAGTTAAAATAATAGGTGATTTGTTTTCCGCTCTCATTGACGCCACTGCGTCGAATCAGCGGAAATTGTTCTTTTGCAATCTGAATTCCGGCATCCCTTAATGCACGTGAAAACAATTGCCAGCGCGTTTTTTCATCCACTCCGCAACCGACATAATAACCGATTCCGTTTCCATAAGTATGCTTTGTCGCAGCCGCATAAACACCCCAGCTCGGATGCGTATAATGCAGCAGCACCTGTGCATCATCTGCTTCCAGCAATTCCATAAAAATCTCTGCCTGCGCCTGTTTCTCCTCTTCTTTGGCAAGGATTTCTCCTTCCAAACCTACACTCTTTGGAAATGTAAACGTATGATAATGAACACCAAATACTTCTGTCAGCCCAAAAGGTTGTTTTTCATGTCTGACTTTTGTGTTTTCATCTGCGTATGCACTCTTATAAGACGCCACCAGCACACCGCCTGCATTCACATATTCACGAAGATTTGCCACCAGCTCCTCTGATGCGGTGTACAATGCCGGTACAAAGACACAGCGATACGCCTGAAGTTCTTCTGCCGTAACATCCGGGAAGATGAAATCACACTCCACATTATGGCGATACAACACATCGTATGCACGTCGAACAACATCATTATATTTCGCATTTCCAAAATCAGCCGCTGTCGCTTCGATTCCAAACCAGTTTAATGCCGTCAATGACTCGTTGCTCACCAAAATCGCCACTTCATTTTTCTTTTTCAGATTCACCAGATTCGGACTCAGTCGTGCAAATTCGTTGCCTACGGTACACGCTTCACGATATACCGCATTTTCTTCCAAATCATGACTGAGCACGCCTCTCCAATAGGTCTCGAAAGAATTGTGAATCGAATGCCAATGCCAATATTCCACACCGTTTGCACCGGACGCCAGATGCGAAAACGCCTGTTGACGCAATTGACCTGGATACGGTGTCCAACCGGGAAATCCCTGCGCCTCTGTCTCCAGAATCAAATAATTATTCTGCTTGAGACTGCGCGTCAAGTCTCCCCCAAAAGCAATTTCTGCTCCTGTCAGCTCATCCTGTGTAGGATGATAAATATCACAACCTGCCACATCGAGCAGCTTTGCCACATCC
>JAGAOE010000080.1 GCA_017623885.1 Eubacterium sp.
AAAAGACCTTGACGACGGTATCGACCATATCGGAAAGAAAATGACGGTCTGCCAACTCTACGCAAAGCAGATACGCCACCGGGCAAATGTGCGGCATGGTAAAGTCTATCAGAAATACTACGACGAGATTATCATACTGTTAGGGACAGGGCTTCGCATTTCGGAACTCTGCGGACTGACGGAAGCTGACATTGACTTAGACAAACAGCTTATTCATGTAGACCACCAACTTTTGAAGATTGCAGACGTGGGATACTATGTGGAAACACCTAAGACGAAAAGCGGCAACTGGGTTATTCCTATGAGTGAAAAAGTGTTGGAAGCATTTCAGCGGGTGCTGAACAAACGGAAATATGCACAGCCTGTTATTTTGGAGGGCTACACAAAATTTCTGTTCCTTAACCGGAACAGCTTGCCAAAAGTGGCAGTCAACTATGAAAGTATGTTCCGGGGGCTTGTAAGGAAATACAACAAAACGCAAAAGGTAGCATTGCCAAAGGTAATGACACCGCATACCTTACGCCACACATTCTGTACCACGTTAGCAAATGCGGGAATGAACCCTAAAGCATTGCAGTACATCATGGGACATTCCAACATCAATATGACGCTGAACTATTACGCGCATACGACTTCCGAAACGTCGATAACAGAAATGAAGCGACTGATTGCATAAGTAGTAAACGGAGAATTTACTACTCCACCTACTACTTTTGAACACCAAAACATACGGGGATATAAGAAGATTTGAGAATATCTTCCATAACGAAAAATGCCGGAAAAGCCTGTAACAATAGGCTATACCGGCATATAAGAACTTTTGAAAAGATAGTCAAAAATTACTTTGTGATTTACCCTAAAATATTCTATACTTATGCTATGTCATAGTTTCTTGGGAAGGCAGGTGAAATCAGTGAATATCACGATTTTTTCTTTTTATGAGCTTACACTTATGTTCTTTTTTTGCACCTTTCTCTCCTACGCTTTTGCAGGAGTTACATATTCAAAAAAGAATCTGGCGCTGCTGTTTTTGTTTTCATCCGTATTCTTCGGAATCACAGTTGCAGTTTCACTCAGTACAAGCCCCGCGACAGGATGGGCGCTGTTGCCGTTGACCGCGCACTTACCGATTTTGCTGTTACTCTACTTTTATTACCATAAACAGTTCATGACAGCACTAGTTTCGATATGCACTGCCTATTTGTTTTGCCAACCGTCCAAATGGCTGTTTTCACTGTTTCAGCCCTTCTTGAATGAACAGTTGCTGATACAGATTATATCGTTTACTGTACTGATGGTTTTGATATTCGCCGGCGTGATGTACTACTCTCCGTTAATTGTTAAAATCTATAAAAAAGACTTTCGCAGTGTACTCATTTTCGGAAGTCTCCCTATCATCTACTATATAACAAACATTTTCTTTGAAATGTATACGAGTACGGAACAAATCACCGTACCAATGATTACAGAAGTATACCGCTTCCTGCTGTGTATCGCGTATTTGTTGTTTTACATCATCTATTATGATCAGTATGAGGAAAAACTCGAACAGGAGAAAAAAGACCAATTAGTTCATGTTACTGTAGAACAGCAAAAGCGCAAGCTGGAAACCATTCGTCAGACTGAGCAGGAAATTCATGTGTTACGCCATGACATGCATCTGTTTTTAAACACATTGATTACATACATTCAAAAGGATCACAAGGATGCAGCCTTACAGTTAGCCAGCTCTCTTGCATCAAATATTGATTCGACACCATTACCACATTTTAGTAACAGCGATGTCATCAATTATGTGTTGTCTGATTTTGCTTCCAAATTTGAGCGAAATCAGATTGAGTTTCAGACTACAATCGAGTTGGATTCTCTAAAAGTGGATGAAATACTGTTTGCCTCGATTCTCTCAAACGCATTAGATAACGCGCTTCACGCGACATGTCTCGTCGATGAGAAGAAACGCTACGTCCGCCTAATGCTGAAATTTGCAGACAATCAGCTCTTTTTAACAGTTCGCAATCCGATTCAAACGACACCTGTTTTTACGGATGGTCGTCCCGTATCACAGTCCTCTGAACACGGATACGGTGTAAAGAGTATCTGCTGTATGACAGAGCAGCTCGGCGGAAAATATACATTTTCAGTTGACCAAAGAGGCTTTTTATTACGCATTATTATTTAATCACATTTCACAACAAAATCCCCGATTTACTGAAAAATCGGGGATTTCTTATGCCTAATCTGCACGTTTATTTTATTTCTATCACATCTTTTAATATATATCCAAATGCAGGTGCCGAGCTGTTTGCATTTTCTTCAAAGCCCGCCGTCAAATCATAGGTATCATTTTCATCATTCGGATTCACTCCGATATAATCTCCCTTGAACACTTGGATTTCATCATTTTTCAGCGCTTCTACTGTTTCATCGACGATTTCCTGTGCACCAATCGTCGCAACCGAACGATTCAGCTCCAGCATTTCTACCCAGCCTTCCACAAAACCACCGCTGGCATCCTGCCCCCAGACCTGACCTTTCACATATTCCTCAATCGGCTTGTGATTCATAACTGCACGAACCGCCGCTTCCATATAAGGTGCCCAATTTATTTTACAACCGGTCAAATAGGTCGTCGGCGCCACATCTACCATGCTGTGATTATATCCTACCATATATACCGTCTGGGAAGAATCTGTTTCCTCACATGCCACTGCCGGACCGGCTGTATCTGAATGCTGCGAAATAATCACACAGCCCTCATCAATCAGCTCTTTTGCACATTTCTTTTCCAGCATATAATTATTCCAGGTGTTCGTATATCTCACCGTCATAACCGCATTTGGAACTACCGAACGCACACCCAGCAAAAATGCGGTGTAGCCGGAAATCACTTCCGGATACGGATATGCACCAATATAACCGACCTTTGCCTGCTCTTTTGTGAGAAATCCTTCTTCTATCAAAGACTGTAGCTTTCGTCCGGCAACGACTCCGGTAACATAACGTCCCTGATAAATTTCTCCCATAAAAGTGTGATAATTCTCAACAATCGGCGCATCGTTTGCATTATCTCCCGTTGCCTGGCAGAACTGCACTTGCGGATGCTTTGCCGCAAATTCCTTCGTTCCTTTGCTGTAGCCGTAGCTTGTGGTAAAGATAAGCTCACATCCCGCGTCTACCAGCTCCTGCAATACAGCCTGTTCTCCACCTTCGGGCACGTTGTAACGTTCAATCGTTTTTATGTCGCGTGTAAACAGATTTTCTATCGCAGTCTGCCCTTTGATAAAATTACCTGTATAAGCAGTGCTGGCATCATCTACATATACGAAGCCAACCGTAATCTGGCGTCTTTCATCATCTTCTGTATAGACAGAATACACACCGGTCAATATCAGAATTACAATCACGGTTGTAAACAACACCAACAAATTATCCCGCTTCCGCAGCTCATCATGCAATATCGCACCTAGCTTTTTTATTCTTTTTCTCATAGAATGAACTCCTTCCACAAGGTTTGTTACTGTTTAACTTCCTCACACAAACGCTCTGCATCGACAACGCCCTCATCGATTAAATTCAGCAAAATATCTACTAATACCGGATCAAACTGCGTTCCGCGACCGCGCTCCAGTTCTCCCAATACCTGCTCCATATCCAGGCGTTTCCGATATACACGGTTCGCGGTCATTGCATCAAATGCATCTGCAAGTGAAATAATACGTGCGCGAATCGGAATTTCTTCGCCCTTTAGTCCATATACATATCCTCGACCGTCATATCGTTCGTGATGATAAAGTGCACCTTCATCTACGCGGTCTATCAGCTTGAAATTCTTTAATATATTTGCACCCTTTGTGACATGTGATTTCATAATCTCATACTCTGCATCCGTCAGGCGGTCCGGTTTATTCAACACACGATCCGGTATGGCAATTTTTCCGATATCATGCAACAACGCGGTCTTTTTCAGTTCGCTGCACTCCTGCTCATTAAAGCCCAATCGCTCTGCAATCAGCACGGAATACTCGGACACACGAATCGAATGCTGGCTCGTATTTTCATCCTTTGCATCCACAGTCTGTGCGATTGTCAAAATCGCCTCATTTCCCATCTCGACCTGCTTCTTTACAAATTCGAGCTCTTTATTTTTCAATTCCAGTGTCCGCTGTATCTGCATACGGAAAATCAACCATGTCAAATAAATAATGAACAATGCAAAAATGACAATCAGATATACACGAAACCACCAATAGTCATAAATCTCCCGCTCTTTCACGACATCATAAGTACTCTCTGCCACGCTATAATTGCCACTGTTACTTATAATGCTCATATGGAACGTATATTCACCAGTAGGCAGATTTACATACTTAACACCTTCCAATTCACTACGCAACAATGTCTGTGGTACTTCGTCATAACCCTCCAACCACACGCTGACATACGGGTCGTCTGCCGTATAGCTCAATATTTCGGGCAGAAAAACGATTTGTTTTGCTCCGCGCGCGATGCGAATCGTTTCTCCTCGTTCTACCGTAAGCAATGCATTATCTACTTGTATGTTTTTCATCAACATACGATACGAACGTACCTCCAATTTATAATGATCTAAATTGATATAAGATACCCCTGCCTCTGTAGATAAATATAAATTATTATTTTCATCCACATAATTCCACGCATTTGGCGTCAATCCCTTATTTAAGCCCTTTTGCTCATTCAACAGCTCATATTTCGGTGTACGGTTTCCCAACAGGTTCTCTCGGTCCATCACATAAATTCCTGCTGAACTGAGCACGAAAATCATCCCGTCTGCCCCTTCTACCAAATCGTAATTGTTGTAATAAGGGAAACGCTCAACGAGACGAATCGTTCCTCCGGCATCCATATAACTAATACCATTGCTCGTCACAAAATAATAATTTTTTCCATTTTGTTCTTCTACAATTCGCAGAATCACTTCCGAACCCAGACCATCCTCTTTCGTAAAGACACGCTCTATTTTTCCATCACGAATCTCTACGATTCCATTGCCGTCCGTTCCTGCCAAAATGCTTCCGTCGCGATGCTCCAAGAGGCATAGCACTTTGGGATTTTCCATTCCCTGTTCCAGTCCGATTGTATTCACAACCTCACCATTTTTTAGGAATGTCAGACCTTTGTCTCCTGCCGCTACGATAAAACCATCTGTTGTTTCGATGACAGAACGAAATTTATTTCCGTTTGTCCCCTTCTTTTCATCATACTGATGAACCGTTGCATCTTTTTCGACCTCAAACAAGCCCTTTCCTGAGGTACAAATCCACAAATGACCACGACTGTCCGTCTTCATGCAGCGAATGCGAACATTCTTCATCTGTTCTACCAACGGATGCTCTTTTTGGATCGCGCCTGCTGCATCCATCATCTGTAATCCGCTGTCTCCGCCTATGAGCAAATAATCATTCCAGCCACAGGTCGTATTCACCACCATTTGATTCACCGATGCATCATCTGCCAACTCACAAAATGCAGATTTGCATAGGCGCAATAATCCTTGCCGAGAGGATGTAAACCATAAGTTTCCCTGATAATCAATCAGCATATGTTCGATGGAACTGTTAAAATCAGATGCATGAATCTCATGAAATACCTCTTCCTGATCCCAATAGCCGATTCCGTTATCCGCACATAGAAACATTTTTCCGTCTTCTGTCAGTGACATGGAATTAATCGCCATGAGCGCTCCGCATTCCATTCTTCCGTTCGGCGTCAGCACATCTACGTTTATCTGATATTTATGAACCTCATTTCCGCTCGTCGCCGCGTATAATCTATTCGTTTCATCAAATATACAGCTCTTGTAGCCACCCTCTGTCAATGTCACCTTATCTACAATCGTTTGATTCTGAATCAGATACAACGTCCCATCATCTGTCACGACTGCCACATTTCCTTGCGCATCTGCACAGACACTCCGCGCATACACGATATCTTCCAATACCTGTTTGACATACAAGCCACTGCTAATCGACACGATTGCCAAGCTGCTCGTCGTACCGACATAATAGTCTCCGTCGGTACTCTGCGTCATGCATCTGACCGAATCTGAAGGCAAACCATTGTTCTTGTCCAACACATTTGTGATGCTGCCATCAATATATATAGAAAGACCACTGTCATTTGTGCCAATCCACATACGTCCGCTCTCATCCGTATACAGGCAGTTTACATTTTTTACACTCTTTATCCGGTCCATCAATTGAAAATCTCTGCCGGTATAGCGGTACAAGCCGCTGTATGTACCGATCCACAAAACACCGTCCTTCGTCTGCGCAATGTCATTTGCCACACCACCCGGCAGATTGTCTTCTTTATCGTAGATGGTTTGCAAATAAGACGCATATTCATCTACATTCTGCACAAAATTTGACCGCTGCGCTGCACACACCGGTGTAAGATTTGCCGCCGTAAGGCATAACGCCAGCAGTATTCCGAGCATATATTTTTCAGTCGCTTTCCGTGAATTTCGATATTCACTCCTCTCTGCTTTCTTCTGATTCCATATTTTTTCTATCTTTTTTCTCTTTCTGATTCGATATATTTTCACTGTCAGATACAGCGAAAACAGCGATACTGTCTTGTCCGTAAATTCCAAATAAAACTCCGCAATCACATGCGCAAGCAACCTGGGCACACCGTACTGCATAAAAAATTCCTGTATTCCATCGCCCCATACATTTCCGACCGAACCGTCAAAGAGCAAGAAATTACACATGGTACTTACGCATACACACAACAGCGCAACCAGAAAACTCACGGATAATACCCCAAACAAATATTCCAATTTCCCTTTTTGTGCACAGAGTCCTATAATAATCGCTATCACCATACTAACCACCGCAAATATCAAATGCGTCGAACCATACACAATCGCATACAAAATATTCACGGATGCACCAATGATTGCACCACTGACCGGTCCCAAAGCGTATGCTGATATAATTGTACCGCACGAATCCAGCCAAAGCGGCAATTGCCATTCTGTCGCAACAATTTTCCCAATAATGTTCAACAAAATACAACAAACCACAAACATGCATCTATACACATCTCGTTTTTTCATTTTCATAACTTCATCCCCATTTTTACAGTTTAATCAACATTCCCTATCACAATTATTACAAAAAAAATTCTCATTAGTACATATTCTAACATACAATGGCAGTAAATACCATCCTAAGCTTGACTAATGAGAATTTCTAATAAAAGTTCTAATATATTTTTTTAAAATATGAATCCAAACAGACCGACGCTTCCGACCATCATAATAACACCTGCCAGCAATACACCGAGCATTACTGCCAACACACTGGATTTAAAATCCATATCCAAAATACTGGCTGCCAGCGTACCTGTCCATGCGCCTGTTCCGGGCAACGGAATACCTACAAACAACATAAGCGCCACAAACAATCCACGCCCTGCCTTTTCCTGCAATTTTTGACCACCATGCTCGCCTTTTGTCAGACACCAACGAAAAAATCCGCCAATCAATGGTTTATCTCTTCCCCACTCCAACACTTTTCTGGCAAACAGATAAATAAACGGAACCGGCAGCATGTTTCCTACAATGGATATCACATAGCTCTGCCAGATAGGCAGCCCCAGTCCCTGTGAAACCGGAATCGCACCGCGTAGCTCAATGAGCGGCACCATGGAAATAAAGAAAACCCAAAAATATTTCTTTAACATAGATACTCCTTTTTATTTCTTGAACTCAAAAATTATGCAGATGCAATGATTTCTTTGACACATGCAAGAAAACGATCCATTTCATCATCCGTACCAATCGACACACGCAACATATTATCTATGCGCGGCTTTGCAAAATAGCGCACAAAGATATTGCGTTTGCGCAATTCATCCAGCAAATACTTTGCAGGTACCTGCGGATGACTGATAAACAGAAAATTGCTCTTGGAATCCGGCATCGTAAATCCCAGTTCACCCAATTCCTTTTTCATGCGCTCTCTGGTCGCGATGACACGATTCAATGTCTCCTTAAAATATGCATCATCTCGAATCGCAGCCACACCGGTCGCCAGGGTCACCTGATCCATTGTATACGAATTAAAGGAATATTTCACATCATTCAGATACTGAATCAGACGCTCATTGCCAAACACATATCCGATACGTGAACCTGCCATTGCACGCGATTTTGAAAATGTCTGTACGACAAGCAGATTGTCATATTTCTCAATCAGCGGTAATGCACTCGTGCCTCCAAAATCAATGTATGCTTCATCCACAATACATATGACCTCCGGAGTGCTCGCTTCGATTTCTTCGATTTCTGACAACTCCATCGCTACACCAGTCGGTGCGTTCGGATTCGCAAAAATCACGCCGCCATTTTCCTTCATATAATCTTCTTTGCGGATGCACATATTTTCATCCAAGGGCTGATCCTCATACGGAATCCGGAACAAATCTGCCCACACATCATAAAACGAATACGTGATATCCGGGAATAAAATCGGCTTTTTCGAATTAAAAAATGTCAAGAAGCACAACGCCAGTACATCATCACTGCCGACACCGACAAATACCTGCGACGGTTTTACATTATAACATTCTGCAAGTGCATAAACAAGCGAACCGTTTGTCGGGTCCGGATACAAACGAAGCTTGTCTGTATTAAACTCATGCAACACCTTCTCCACCATCGGAGACGGCGGATACGGATTTTCATTTGTATTTAATTTTATCATTCCCGGCTGATTCGGCTGTTCACCGGGTGTGTACGGCACTACTTTTCGTACATTTTCTTCCCACTTTGCCATGTGCAGTTCCTCCCAGACGTTTGATTTATGCCTTCTTTAATCCCAGTTCCTCTGCCAACTTCGCAAATGCCGACAGTGAATTCTGAATGTGCTCGAATGCTGCGCAATATGCAATACGCACATAACCGGGGCATGCAAACGCAGAACCCTTCACAAGCAAAATATGATGTTTTTTTGCAATCTGTACAAATTCTTCTTCGTCTGCCAGCGGAGATTTTACCCACAGATAAAATGCTCCCTGCGGCTTAATGCAGTCAAATCCAAGCTTTGTCAGCTCACCATACAACAGCTCACGGTTTTTATCATAGTATGCCACATCGGTCTTCTCATCCAGGCATTTTGCTACTGCTTTCTGAATCAGAGACGGCGCATTTACAAAGCCGAGCTGTCTGTTGGCAATCTCAATCGCGGTCTGCACATTTTTTGCATCACTTACTTCATTCGGCACAACAACATAACCGATACGCTCTCCGGGAAGTGACAAAGACTTACTAAATGAATATCCCACGATTGTATTCGGATAAAATCCGGTCAGGAAACGTTCTTTTTCTCCATCATATACCAGCTCACGATACGGCTCATCCGAAATCAGATAAATCTCATGACCGTATTCCTTCTGCTTTTTCGATAATATCTCACCAAGCTGTGTCATCGTCTCATCGCTGTAGATGACACCGGTCGGATTGTTCGGTGTATTGATAATAACAGCTTTGGTCTTGTCTGTAATTTTCTGCTCAAAATCTACCAGATCCGGCTGGAAGTTGTCCAAATTCGGTGATACCTCTACGATTTTGCCGCCGAAGTTTGCCACATATGCGCGGTACTCCACAAAATACGGTGCAAATGCGATAACCTCATCACCGGGGTCCAAAAAGGTCTTTAAAATAATATTCAGACCGCCTGCTGCTCCTACTGTCATAATAATGTTCTGCATTCCAAAATCAGTGCCAAAGCGCTTATTCAGATTTTCTGCAATCGCTGTACGCACATCTGGGTATCCGGCATTTGCCATATAGCCATGTAATTCCATCGAATCCAACTCGTCCACTGCATCTTTAATCGCCTGATTGACACTCGCCGGAGCAGGTGTCGCCGGATTTCCGAGTGAAAAATCATATACATTTTCCGCTCCGATTTCCTCAGCCATCATTTTTCCTTCCATGAACATTGCACGGATAACGGAATTTCCTTTTAATGCATTTTGAATATTTTGTGATAACATACTCTGTGCCCTCCTCATAAATCTCATTCTTTTGTTATAATTAAACAATCTGTGGCAAAACCACTTACGATTGAAAATTTAAAAACTTGAAAAGACAGATTTGCTTACGCAAATCTGCCTTTTAGTTTACTCCATTACAGTGAAAATGTAAAGTTTATTAAATTCCCTTCATGTCAAAAGTGAATTCCATCTTTTCTTTTGTATCCAACAAATACTCCGGATGTGTCTGCGCCCCCCAGCTATCATCGCCGGCAATACCCATCTGCGCACTCGCAGCGCGGATGACCGTATAATGTACCTGCGGAAGCTCATAAGGATGTGCTGCATTTTCCAACTCATGCGGTGTATACGGAAGTGCTGAGAAATTGATGCGGTCTCCGCTAAACAGCAAACCTCTGCCTCTGTGGTCTGTCACCTTCGCCCAGCGCACTTCTGTTTTATTTCCGCACTCCTGCGGTACCATATATGCGGGCATATTATCCATTACTTTATTCTTGTAGATACCCAGCTTTGCACCGTGTTTGCGGTCTGCATAAGTCTCTGCCGGTCCATTACCATACCATTCCACGTTGTCATAATCCGCATTTATTTTGAACATTACACCAAACTCCGGCATATCACCCAGTCCTTCGACCGGATTATAAGAAAGTGTCGTGCGGACTGTACCATCTCCGAATACGGTATGCTTCAAATCGCATGTCGAAGCCGGAATAGTCGGCAAATCATAATGGAATGTCACACTTACGGAATCCTTCGTCTCTTCCATATCAAATCCGGTGTTTCCGTTAAAATCTGTATGCTTTGTCGTCAGATACATACTCGCACCCTTCCACTGTGCATAGCGATACGGCATCAGATTACCTCTGTCATTATCCGTCGGCGCACGCCAGAAGTTCGGTCTGGGAATCGCCTCAATATATTCTTTTCCGCCGTACTGGTAAGATACCATTCCGCCTTCGAGACGTGAAAACAGTACACGGAAATCATCGCCAATCACACCGATATCGAAATTGCTATGTACGACACGCATCGTTCCCTTATGATTTTCTTCTACGCCTTTGACCCAATATACGCCCTGACCAAAAGCTACTTCATGACCTTTTTTCGCCCATGCAGTATCTTCCTTTAATACGAATGATACGGTCACCGCATACTCACCCGGCTCTGTTCCCAGGTCTGTCGGCAAATCAAACACACCTTCACTGAGCGGCTCCACTGCAAATATCGTCTTGCTTTCGCATACCGGATAACCGTCTTTTGCCAGCTGAATCACACAATCATAAATGTCTGTATTTACAAAAAGGTTTTTATTCTTGATCGCAACTTTGCCCGGCTTGATATCAATACTGATATTCTGATAATTAAACTTTACTTCCTGCATCTTCGGTGAGGGCATGCGGTCTCCACCGTATGCAATACCGTTTCCGCTGAAATTGTAATCAGCCGGTCTGTCACCAAAGTCTCCGCCATATGCCTGGAATTCTTTTCCGTAGCGGTCTTTCTTTTCAATCGACTGGTCAATGTAATCCCAGATAAATCCGCCCTGATACATCGGCTCGCGGTCACTCAAATCTGTATATTTGTGCATCGCACCGCAGGAATTACCCATCGCATGCGTATATTCGCAGAGAATAAACGGCTTGCTGCGGTCTTTCTTTAAAAATTCTTCTACACCTTCTGCACTGGTATACATCTGTGATTCCATATCACTCGTATCGTTGTAACGGCGATCCTGCATCACACCTTCGTAATGCACCAGTCTGGAGCTATCCAGACGGCGGAACTCCTCTGACATTTTGT
>JAGAOE010000081.1 GCA_017623885.1 Eubacterium sp.
CATGCAAACTTTGAATCAGAAGATTCGGATACCTTGGGCGGATTTCTGTTGGAGCTGTTTGAGCATTTCCCGGTTGTGGATGAGACCTATGAGACGAGCGAGGGTGTAATATTCCGCGTTTTATCGATGGATAAAAAACGTATAGAGACCGTATTAGTAACGATTAAATCACCGAAGAAGCCTGACTAGGACAGAAAAGCCTTCTGCAATAGTCGGAGTAGATGGAGCGAAAGAAAATAGATGGAAATAGTAAGTGAACTTATAATTCATTCAGTAAAGCATACATTGCTGGATAGTGTTAAATTGTTGCCCTTTTTATTTTTGACCTATCTTTGCATGGAATGGTTGGAACATAAAGCCGGTGGAAAGCTGTTAAAAAAAATCAGTGCTGTTGATAAAGCCGGCCCTTTTGTGGGAGCTGCATTTGGTGTGATACCGCAGTGCGGATTTTCAGCGGCAGCATCCAGCTTGTTTGCAGGGCGTGTGATTACGGCGGGAACATTGATAGCGATTTATTTATCGACATCAGATGAAATGCTTCCGATTTTACTTTCAGAGTCAGTGCCGCTTCCGAGTATTCTGAAGATTCTTGCGACAAAGTTTCTGTTGGCGATGGTCAGTGGATTATTGATAGAATTTATATTGAATTTTGTCTTGCATAGAAAAGAGAATGAGATCGATATTCATTCGGTCTGTGAGGATGAACACTGTCATTGTGAGGACGGTGTGTTGATTTCGGCTTGCAAGCATACGGTACGGATTTTTATTTATATTGTGCTGATATCGTTTGTGTTGAATCTGGTGATTGAAGCGATTGGTGAAGATGCGCTGGCAGGTCTGTTTTCAAATACACCGCTGGTTGGTCAGATGATTGCTGCGCTGGTGGGACTGATTCCGAACTGCGCTTCATCGGTAGTCATTACAAGTCTGTATGTGGATGGTGTCATCGGAGCCGGAATGATGATGGCAGGATTACTCGCCAATGCGGGTATTGGTCTGTTGGTACTGTTTCGATTAAACAGAAACAGCAGACAGAATCTCACGATTCTTTGTCTGCTGTATATTCTGGCTGTATTCTGGGGACTGATGATCAGTCAGTTTGGAATTCAGTTTTAAGTGATAGTTGTTAGGAAGTAAAATCCTCAGTAGGTTGTGCTTCGGTCGTTTCGGCCGGAGCATTTTCTGTATTTTCTGCATTCGAACCGGAATTTTTCCATGCGTTGAATTTTTCTTCTACAAGTTTGTAGGTGTCAGCGCACAGAGAAGGAAGCTCTTTGCCCCAGGTACCGGTCGCTTCTTCGAATCCCTTTTTAAATGCGTTGAACATTTCTTCTGCTTTTTCCGGGTCATCGCCGGCCAGTGCTTTTGCGAAAGATAAAATGCGTTCTGAAGTCTGCTCTGCGCCCCAGTATCCATCCTCTGCAACGTCTTTTTGTGCCTGTGCAATGGTTTCGGGATCTGCTTTGAAGTCACCTTTTGCTAAAAATGCCCACATGTCATCCGCAGTAGCTAATGTCTGACCCTGCTTTGAAAGCATTTTTGCAACGAGACTTTGGAGCTGTGCCGTACGAGCCTCTGCATCGGCCTTTAACTGTGCAACCAGTGCAGGATTTGCTACCTTTACAGTGCCGGCTTCAGTGGCAGCGCTCTTTTCATATACAGCAGCGACATCCTGTTCGTTTTTCTTTGTATCGGTTTCTTTTGTAAGAACTTCTTTTGCAGCAGTGTCTTTTGCAGTTACATCTTTTTTCGATGTAGTAGGTGTCGTCTGCTGCGCATAAGTAGTTGCTGCGATTGTTCCAATTGAATTTAAACTCATGATGATACCCTCCTTGGTAGTCGGACGAATCCGTGTGTGATCGCGGTATCCGTTCTGCGATCAGGTTTTGGCAGTGAAACGGATGTTTCAGATGCCGGGTTATTAATATATTTATATCATATATATCGACAGAACAAAAGGAAATTGAATACATTGGTTGACTTTTTTTAAAATACAAGGTAACATAAGTTTGTATACAAAATACTGTAGACAGCATGCAAAAAAGAAGGTGTGAAACATGACGAATGTCATACATGTAAAAGCTTTGGCAAAGATAAATCTGGGATTGGATGTGACCGGAATCAGAGAAGACGGTTATCATCTTGTTCGTATGATTATGCAGACAATTGATTTGTTTGACTGGGTGACGATACGAAAATGTTCGGAGGATGGCATTCGTCTGACAACGAACTTGAATTTTTTGCCGACAGACGAACATAATATAGCTTATCAGGCGGCTGCGTTGTTAAAAAAAGATTATCCGCAAATCGGAGGAATCGAGCTTCGCATTCACAAATGTATACCGGTAGCAGCGGGAATGGCAGGAGGCAGTACAAACGCGGCGGCTGTATTATATGGTATGAATAAATTGTTCCGGCTAGGGATACCGATGCATCGTTTGATGGAATATGGTCTGCAGCTTGGCGCAGATGTGCCGTATTGTTTGCTACGAGGTACGGCATTGGCTGAGGGGATTGGAGAAAAGCTGACGAGGCTGGATGCGATGCCGGAGTGTGCGATTTTGATTGCAAAACCGCCGGTGAGTGTATCGACAAAGCTGGTGTACCAGTCTTTAGATGCATTAGAAGAGCCGGAGCATCCGCCGATTGATTTGCAAATCGAGGATTTGAAAGCGCAGGATTTACAAGAGCTGTCAAAACACATGGGAAATGTATTGGAGACGGTCACGATTCCGATGCATCCGGAGATTGCACAGATCAAAGAGATGATGACAGAGTGTGGGGCGATTTCGTCTATGATGAGTGGAAGCGGTCCTACAGTCTTTGGCATATTTGAGAATGAGTCGCAGGCATATGAGGCAAAGAATGTGATTCGTAAAAGTGGAATTGCAAAGCAGGTGTATGTCACACGACCCATAAACGTAAGGAGAAAAGGCGATGACTGATCAGTTAGAATTAAATATGGATGCATATCTGCCACTGAGAGATGTGGTATTTAATACATTGCGTGAAGCGATTTTACGAGGTGATTTGGTTGCAGGTGAGCGTTTGATGGAGCTTCAACTGGCAGCAAAGCTGGGCGTGAGCCGTACCCCTATTCGCGAAGCGATTCGTATGTTGGAGCAGGAGGGGCTTGCGATTACGATTCCGCGAAAAGGTGCGATTGTTGCAGGTATGACAGAGAAAGACATGAAAGATGTGCTGGAGATACGAGAAGCACTGGAAGAATTGTCTGTTCAGGTAGCGTGTGACAAGATTACCGAAAACGAGATTGAACAGTTGTATCGAAATATGAAAGAATTTGAGCTGGCGTTACAGAGCGGAGATTTGAAGCGAATGGCGCAGGCGGATGTAGAATTCCACGATGTGATTTATCAGGCGACAGACAATCCGAAATTGATCAGTATGTTGAACAATTTGCGGGAACAGATGTATCGTTATCGTGTGGAATATTTGAAAAATCCGGAGAATCATGAGCAATTGTTAAAGGAGCATGAGGCGATTTATCAGGGAATATCTGAGAAGGATAAAGCGGTTGTGACGGAAATGATTCGCAAGCATATTGCAAATCAGGTGACCGTAGTGAAAAATATGATTCGCGAACAGGAAAAATAAGTATAAAAAATTTGTGTGGAGAGATACTAAAAACGGATAGGATTTGCCTATCCGTTTTGTTTTAAGTTAACTATTTGCGAAACTCCAATTTACATGATTGAAATTGCACACGATGAATATACCACCGCCGGTACGCTTGCGCTACCTTCGTCATAAAATACAGCGCCTGAGAAAACGCTGATTAAAGCGTTTTCTGTGCCGAATTTGCGTTGCGAAGCAACAAGCTTCTTTGCAAATTCGTGCAATCCTTCGAAAAATACTTAGGAAATGCTGTGGTAATCAGCATTTCCTAAGTACCAACGGACTCAGAGTACCTGCTTGTGGTAATTATTCATCATGTACAATTAAATGAAGACTAAGTAGGAGTTTCGCAATCATTTAATAAAACGAAAAATCTGAAAGAGGAGTGCCCATATGAATTCGTATCAGGTGACAAATGATTTGAAACATAATAAGCAGATTTTTCAGCAACTATTTGCTGACTGTGCAGATATTAAAATGGTGGATATGTTTTTAGGTGATGATCATAGCTGTCAGTGTATGGTCGCATATATTGAAGTTGTGTCTGCGGCTGCCAACTATGGTGCATCGGAGATTGGAAAATTATTAGGTGCACTTTCGATACAAAATGCAGGACAGATTGCGGAATATCTGGAGAAAAACGCAAAGGGAATGACAGATATAAAAA
>JAGAOE010000082.1 GCA_017623885.1 Eubacterium sp.
AGCCGACCGCAGGTGCACACAGCTCCGGTTTTATCGTGTCTTCTGTCGTATATCCTCTTCCGGAATTGAGATAAATCGCTCCGCTGCGGTCATTATAGCAGCCGACTGTCAACGGTATGCGCGATGTCCCCGGCACCGTCAAGGTGATATCCGGACTGGAGGATAAAAAATATACCGGCGCTTCCAAAAACTCACTAATTGGAAGCCATATATGAAACGTGTCGTACACATATTGCTTCGGATAAACAATAATTTTCCAAATTCCCTTTGTCGGACGTTCAAAGCGCAAGAAAATAAGCTGATTTGCACTTCGCACATCCACAATCCGGTATTCGGCAATCAGCCTTGTTCCTTCCAGCACAAACGTATACGTTCTTCTCCCCTGACGTTCCAGTGCAATCCGCGATACCCGCTCGCCGCTGGGTGAAATCACTGCGATTTCATACAATTCCGGTTCCCCCGACCACAATTCAGCATAAAATCCCCGCATGTCACGCTCTACGTTGATTTCTACAACTTCCTGTTCGTCCTCTTCAAATAGTTTTCCGTAATAATGATGTCTGGCATTTGCTTCATTTCCGGCTGCAGTGACAACGACCCGTCTGCGCCTTTGCCCGATATCATCCAAAAAATCTGACAAATACGTATCTCCGCTATGCGGCCCGTCATTATTACCCAGACCGATGAGAAGCACGAGCGGCTGATTACGCGCTGCTGCCAGACGATTCAAATAATCAACGCCCAGCATGATGTCATTTTCCTGATAGGCATTCACTCCGTCTGCAATAAAATAAAATTCCCGCAAATACGGCTTTGCCTCTTTGAGTTTTACGACTGCGAGATCTGCATAAGGTGCAGCGCCCGCCGGCATCTGCGGCAAACGCTGCGAGCCGGCAGCCAATGCTGCCAACGCAGTCCCATGACCGACCGGGTCATTTTCCGGTACAAGCGCAAATGGATTTTCCTGTGCTAACGCTTCATTCAACATCTCTTTTGTATATTCCTGTCCATACAAATATCCCTGTGGAGGCGTGCCCTGCTCGACGCTCTGATCCCACAGCGCAACAATTCGGCTGCTTCCGTCTTCATAGCGAAATGCATCATTTGTATAGTCGATGCCCGTATCCACGATTCCGATTAAAACCCCGCTTCCCGTCAGCATCAGATTCGGCTGATTTCGAATCTGCAAAATACCGCTCTCATCCAACGCCTGCTGTGCCAGCGGCACAAAACATTTTGGAACAGCCGAGTATGTGTATGTCCCAAAATTCAACTCCGGCAAACCTTTTCGCGCGACATACCACATCTGATAATCTCCATCCAGCTTTTGCAGGCATGCATCTGTTTGGTAGGAGCTCACTTCATCATCCATACGCAGCATCAAATCAAACCACTCATTCGAATAGATTGCCTCCCGACAATCCGCTCTGCCGACCTCATCCATCCTTCTACTCCGATAGTTACTTTTATACTTACATATGCAAAAACGCCCGAAATGTTCCGGGCGTTTAATTTCTTTGATGCAGTTTTTATAATACTTTTGATAAAAATTCTTTTGTACGTTCGTTTTGCGGATTTCCAAAAATCTGTTCAGGCGTTCCCTGCTCCATCACATTTCCTTCATCCATAAACAATACACGCGTAGCTACCTCTTTCGCAAATCCCATCTCATGTGTCACGACTGCCATCGTCATGCCGTCATTTGCCAGATCCTTCATTACGCCGAGTACCTCACCGACCATCTCCGGGTCAAGTGCAGAAGTCGGCTCATCAAAAAGCATCATTTTCGGCTTTAATGCCAGCGAACGCACAATCGCGATACGCTGCTTTTGACCACCGGAAAGCTGTCCGGGATAGGCATCTGCTTTTTCTGCAAGATTTACCAGCTTTAACAGGCGAAGTGCTTCTTCGCAGGCCTCCTCCTTTTTCATCAGCTTTAATTCCACCGGCGCCAATGTCAGATTGTCCATAATCGACAAATGCGGGAACAAATTAAAATGCTGAAATACCATACCCATCTGCTGACGAATTTTATTGATATCAATCCCTTTTTTCGTAATATCAACACCATCAAATATAATCTCACCGCTCGTCGGCTGCTCAAGCAGATTCAGGCAACGCAAAAACGTAGATTTTCCGGAGCCGGAAGGTCCGATGATTACGACCTTTTCACCGGGTGCGATATGTTCATTGATATCGACCAATACTTCATGGTCTCCAAAGCTTTTATGTAAATGATTAACGGTTATCACTTTCGCGCAACCTCCTTTCCAGCTTGCCCATCACCCACGTAAAGAACATTACAATGATGAGATAGATGAGCGCAACTACTAACAGCGGCGTTAATGCTTCAAATGTAATTCCTCGAATGATATCTCCGCCTCGTGTCAATTCGTTTAATCCGATATATCCACAGATTGAGGTCTCTTTTAACAGCGTAATCATTTCATTTACCAGTGCAGGAAGTACATTTTTAATCGCCTGCGGCAAAATAATTTTCTGCATTGTTTTCGCATAACTCAGTCCCAGAGAACGACCTGCTTCCATCTGACCGATGTCAATCGACATAATACCCGAACGGAAAATTTCGGCTACATATGCACCGGAATTGATACCGAATGTCAGCACTGCGACGAGTACCTTATTGTTACTGCTTGCCATGAATACGAAAAACATCAACAGGAGCTGTACCATCGCCGGCGTTCCTCGTATTACAGTCAAGTATACTTCACAAATCGCATTGATAATCTTTAACACTGCACCGGATATGCCACTCAGCTTTTTCTTTGCCATCTGGTCGTGCGCCGTGCGAACGACTGCCACCAGAATACCGATGACCAGTCCGAGCAATAATGCCAGAATCGTCACCAGAATCGTTGTCTGCAATCCTTTCACGATATACATATATCGTTGCTCTTCAATAAAACAAGATATTATTTTTTGCTTCAAATTGTCCCAAATCGTCATTTTACTATCCCCTTCCTGCAAAATTTGCAGCATCTGCCGTTCTCCCATTCTCCCATCAGACCATGCGCACCACCTGCCCACACTCTGTAAAGTGAAACAAGGCAGGGATGATCGTTCTTTCCCTGCCTTTCAAATGCCACACATTCAACCGTGTAAAGTCACACGGATTGTTTTTAATCTGCAGTAATATATTTGTCTAAAATGTTCTGTAAGGTTCCGTCTTCTTTCAACTCAGCCAATGCCTTGTTTACTGCGGTCAGCAATTCTTCATTTTCTTTGTTGATACATGCTGCGTAATCCTCTGTCACATACTCGGTATCCAGAATCTTTAATCCCTCATTTGCTTCCACAAAGCTCTGTGCAGGCTCATTGTCGATAATCACCGCATCCACTTTGTTCTGCTTGAGTGCCATGATTGCATCTGCACCCTTGTTGTATTTTTCTACTGCATCCTCGCCGTAGTCACCGGATGCGTAGATGTCACCGGTCGTAGATAACTGTACACCGATTTTCTTTCCGCTCAAATCATCTACACTTGCAATTGCAGAATCTTCCGGTACGACAATCACCTGAATACCGGTCGCATAAGTATCTGAGAAATTTACAGATTTCTTTCTGTCTTCTGTCACAGTCAAACCTGCCAGTCCGATGTCTACCTTACCAGTCTGCACTGCTGTGATAATAGAGTCAAATTCCATATCCTCTATTTTTAACTCTAAACCGAGCTTTTCAGCAACTGCTTCTGCGATTTCTGCATCGATTCCGACGATGTCTTCGCCCTGATAATACTCATACGGCGGGAAGTATGCATTGGTAGCCATTGTCAGCACACCATCAGCTACGGTCATTCCGCCTGCTTCTTTTTTTCCACACGCACACAGCATTGTCACTGCCATCGCAACAACAAGTGCGAGAGATACGATTTTCTTCTTCATATCAGTTCCTCCTTTTGCAGTCTCACTGCATAAAAATTCATTTTTTAAACATACCCATGTATTATACAGTACAACTTTTGAAAAAACAATGGTAGAAACGTATGAAAAAGCATATCGTGTATCTCTTTTTCAATATACAATCACCAAAACACCTATGACTCATCCTCTGACGATTCCTTTATTTAGCCCCACAAGTATATATATTCACTCCATGTGCCGTCCCAGTCTGAATAGCCAAGCAAAAACAGCTTGTTCGGATTTTTAATCCAGCCCTTCTTTCCGTCTGTCGTTTTTACATAAATATACGAAACTGCACTGAGATCGGAAGCCTTGTTCACATAGATTTTTTGTAGCTTAAACTCTGTTCCCTTCGGCAGTGTAAATGCAGCCGTTTTGTCTCCCACGTTTTCATATACTTTTGTAGCAATGCATGTTTTATATCTCTTTTTTCTCCACTCTGAAGTCGTGTTCAGCGTCTTTTTACTTACCGGTTTTAGTTTACCATTTTTGATCTCATAATACTGCGTCACATACCCCATATAGGCATAATAGTCACTAAACTCACATGTATAAGCCACTTTTCCGTTTCCCGGTTGTTTTTGTTGTATGTGCAAGCGTGTTGCTGCTGCGCGATTCAGTTCGAAATAGGATTTCATTGCACCATTTTCATAGTGGTATGCAAACGCTCCGGCAAAACATTCACTCTCGGAAGTATAATGAATATACAGTTCTTTTTTTCCATCATTTTTTACCACATCAATCACGGAAACGTCTGCCCAAAAGCTATGATTCTTTGACTTTCTCGACAAAACCTGTTTTCCGTTTATATAGACTTTGACGCGATATGTTTCCAATTCATCGTTGACTTCTTCGCCTTTCCATTTAATGCGCTCTTTTACACCATCCCCGTCCAAATCCATCTGGTACGTTTTGTCCATCGTCAGCACCTTTGCCGATGCAGTCTCTGTCCGGCAAAACAGCATCGCACCTACCATCACACTAAAAATCAATCCCTTTTTCAACCACTTCATATACCTATCCTCCTTAATTGTAAAGATTAGACATTTGTGAAACATTTAAATTACTTTGATTGAATTATGCAAAATGAACAATTACCATAAGCAGATACTTTGAGTCCGTTGGTACTTAGGCGCTGTGGTTTAGCGCCTTATGTACCACTACGAGACGAGAGTAGCGCAAGCGTATCTGCGGTGGTATGTTCATGATGCATAGGTTCAAGTATATATATTGGTGTTTCGCAAACGCCTAGTTTCTAAATATATGTGAGAGGTATCATTTAATAGAATACCCTTCAGCACTACTTCCATATAAGTCCACGCGATAGCGACTGCCACCCCATGCATCAATCTGCACGCGTTCCGCTATCGGATGCGTCTGGCCCTGCGCATCTGTAATTCGAATCTCGATTTCCACGCACTGTGCATCCTTCCAAGCCACGCCCAAATCTTCCGGTAATAATTGGAAATTCATGACCTGTCCCTGACCAATCAGACTTTCATCCGCGAAAATCGAACCCTGTGAGCTTTTGATTTCTCCGTCTACATACAGCCCAATGCCAATCGACTGTATTTCATCCTGTGTGAAATTCACACAGTCCACATAAACGGCATCTCCCGGCACATTCCAAGGGTCACTGCTGATTTGTGCATTTGTATGGAGACCGGTCTGTTGTATCAGGCGTTCCAACGATACAATGTCCGCTCCGATTTGCTTGATATCTGCCCCTGCATACGCGCTCGCCATCTTTGTATCAACCGTCAGCTCACATTCCTCGTCCTCGATCATATAGGAAAATGTGACAGAACCCAGATTATCAATCTGCGATAACAGCAGGTATGCATATGCATGCATACGTTCTTCCATCTGTGCCTGACGATTTTTCGAATACTGCTTTTGCAAAATGATTTTCCAGCCATACGGCTCGTTTGTCGTCTGCAGCTCATTCGTAAATCCACCCAGATAGCTCGTCATGCCAAGCGCACCCACTGTCCGACCGTTCGCCGACATATCGCCGATATACGGATGCTTCGTCTCATATACCGCTGATGTTATCGGTGAGATCGCCTGTCCGTTCGACCACACAATTTGGTCGCCTATCCGAACTTCGTTAATCATCCCTTCTGCCATATACTGCTGCTCAAACTGTGCATCATGCAGCAGCTTCTGCTGTACACCTAAAAACTCTATCTGAATCATACCGGCACTATGCTCTTCGATAGAGACCTCTTTTATCCCGATATCCGACAGCGCACAGCCTCTGAGCTGTAAGCTCTGTCCGTTTACGGATAAATCATAGACGAGATACTCCTGATTTACCGGGCTCGCGATAAAAAACATCCGCGCCCCCAGCACGCCTCCCAATATAAGAATTACGGTTGCCACAAAAGAAACAAGAAAGTTTCGTATATGCTTCTTTGTCTTTTTCAGGTAATCAATCTCGTCTTTTCTTTTCTGTAAAATGGGTGCCGGCTCCGGCTGTTGCATGTCGCACAGCATCTCCTTGCACGGCTCGCACTCCTCCACATGCTCCTGAATCTTTTGATTTGTTACTTCACTTGTCAGACCATCAATATATGACGGAAATAAATCCTGTATGAGTTCACACGGAATGTTTGTTTTCACGATTGCTCACGTCCTTTCTGATTTTTTCCTTTCCCCGATAAAATGTCACTCGCGCCCAGTTCTCGCTTTTTTCCATGATTTCACCGATTTCACGGAATGACAAATTACCAAAGATACGCAAATACAATACCTCTCGAAATGGTTCCGGACAATCGTGCAACAATTTCATCCATGTCACACGATCTGTCATTTGCAGATACAGCTCTTCGGGCGAATCTGTCCGCTCTTTTTGTGTACCTGTCCGGGTATCTGCCTCATGCAAAACCTCTGCTTCTGCGACAGAAGCAATATCCTCTTGCACGGGATGCTTTCTCAGATATGAAAGATATTGATTCTTAGCAATCGCACACAGCCATGTAGATATTTTGCAGCTACCGTCAAATCGTTCTATACTGCGAAGCGCCTGATAAAAAGTCTCCTGTGTCAGTTCTTCTGCAATATCTTCATTACACGTTTTTGACAGCAAATACTTGTATACCGTCCGCGCATATTCGCGGTATATTTCATCCATCGACTGCATGTGCCTGCCTCCTTTCTGCGTTCTTTTCATATATTAATGTCAGATTTCGGCATTTCGTTACAGATTTTTCATTTTAAATTTATTTTCATACATTTCTTTATCTGCACGCGCACATAATTTTTGGAAATCTACCTCCTTATCCGTATCATAAGTCATACCAATCGCACAGGAAAACGGTGTCATTTTCACTTCTTCCTGTATGGCTTTTACCAATGTATGCACCTCACTCTCATTTTTTTCAAAGCAGAGCACCATAAATTCATCGCCTCCGGTCCGATACAAATGACATCCCCTCGGAAGCACTTTAAAAATACAACGGGACAACGTACAAATCGCTTCGTCCCCCTTTGCATGACCGTATTCATCATTCCACTTTTTCAAGTCATTTAAATCAATCGAAATGACACCCCCAAGATGCAAGCGGTTCTTTTGCGCATCCAGATAAAAGCATCTCCGATTTAATGCATTTGTCATCGTATCTCTCATAAACATCTGTGTATTGAGATACAAATAGTAAAATACCAACGCGACAGCTCCGGTCGCATTGATTAGTCCCTCGCACTTATGTATCGCTTCCAATGCCGTTGCTATGAAAAACATGACTACGACTGCCACCGCAATATAGGTTTCTGAAATGTCAAAAAACGTATACATGCGAACCGTATAATAAAGTAACATCATCAGATAAAATGCACATGTTACATAGGCAAAATATCCTAACGGGCCACGCACAAACTGATTATCTGCCGAATACGAATATGCGATATCCGTGAACAATGCCGAAAAAGCAAGCAATGTGTTAAAAATCAACGGTATGGCCAACCATCTGGCGCGTTTTCGATCTTTACTTAACAATTGAAGCACTATGCAAATCACGGCCGGCCGCAAACTGTAGCCAAACGCAGACATCCAAATACGAAGTGTCGTCGGATACGCTAGCGACTGCGTCCAGTATTCCACCGAATCTACAATCATCAATCCAACCGTCATCAGACACGCTGTCAGAAACAGCATCCGTACGTTTTTATGAAAATATGTGTTTGTCACAATAAATATCATGAGACATATAATCATGGTCAGTGTCGCATAATTTATCATCAATAATTCTTTCCACATGACACTCATCTCCTCTCTCCGCTCTGCCAGCTATCACTCGGCGAACAATTCCATATGATATCTGTTCCGTCGCTCGTTGCCATTATACTTCCCTGTTCGTCTGTCCGATAGACTTTCATCTTGCGCGCACGCAGCGCATTCAGCACCTCTGCATGCGGATGTCCGTAGCTGTTATCCGCTGCACAGCTAATCACTGCTGCCTCTGCTGACATTGCATCCAAAAACGCTTCCGAAGAGGAACTGCTGCTGCCGTGATGTCCTGCTTTATATACATCCACGTCTAAATCCATTCCATTTTTCAGTATATCTTCTTCTGCCTCTGCTTCTGCATCTCCGCTAAACAAAAATGAATTCTCCCCATGCTGTAAAACAAGTGCGATACTGCTGTTATTGGGATCTGCATAGGTTCGATTCGGTGCTATAATCGTAAATTTCGCATTTCCCAATAGATAGCTGTCACCGACTTTCGGTTCTGTAAAATCCACGCCCTTCGCATCCATGCTGTCCATGACATCACGGTAGGTTTTATTCTCTTTCGGGAAATCGCTCAACAAAATCGTTTGTATCTCATATTTTGAGATAATCACATCCGCACCTCCGATGTGATCACTGTCTGTATGGGTCAAAATAAGGTAATCCAACCGTTTCACGCCATGCTACTGTAAATAAAGCTGCACAGCCGTACCTTTATCATTCTCTCCCGCATCGATCAGCATCGCATGACTTCCCTGCTTAATCAACGTCGCATCACCTTGTCCAATATCAATGAAATGCACTTCCAGCACATCTTCCTGTGCGGATAAATCCGTTTGGTCTGTCTCAAGCTCCTGCACTTTCTCTGCAAATATCCCTGTCTGTTCGCCAAATAGTACGACAAACACGACTATAAGCAAGGCTCCAAGTAGCTCCCACCATCGTTTTTTAGCGGCTCGGATTTTTCCGGATTGATTTTTTTCACTGTATTTGCGTCTGTTTCTTTGTTCGGATTTTCGTCTGTCTTTCCTGTTATCGTTCTTTCTACCCATCCGTTACTTCCATATATATTATTTGTTGCTGCGTTCTATTATATTATGTTTCTTTTTTCTGTATTGTGCAACATATTTTTTTGTACGAGCAAAATGTCAAAATCCTTTTAACGCCGGAGTGATTATGATATGATAATAAAAAAGGAGGGATTTTTTCTATGTATCAATTTACAGAAGACTGTCTGATTGGCATTTCACAAATCGACGATGAACACCGCAAGCTCTTCTCGCTCATCAACGAAGCCGCTTCGCTTCCTGCCGATGCGCGAACTGCGAAGACCGTGACTTCCATTCTGAATCATCTCGCGACCTACGCAGCGACACATTTTGCACATGAAGAAGCTTATATGATAGAGCTTCACGACCCGGAGCTGGAACTGCAAAAATCAGAACATCAGGCATTCACCGAACGCGTACACGCCATTATGGAACAGCCGTTGACGGATGAAAATGCTGCCGCAACAATGGATGAGGTGCTCACGTTTCTCGTCCGCTGGCTCTATCATCACATTTTAAGCAGTGACATGATGATTGGCTATCACAAGCCGGAAGATCCATTCGCATTTACACCCAAGTATTACACCGGCATCGAACAGATTGATCGTGAACATCAACGCCTGTTCGAGATCATTGCAGAGACAAACGCATTGATTCACAACAATGTCCTGCATGATAAATACGATGAAATCATCCGCTTGTTGCAGGAATTGCGCGACTATACACGCATCCACTTCGAGGACGAGGAAGCCTATATGGAACAAATACAGTATCCCGGTCTGGAAGCACAAATTCGCGCGCACAACGCCTTTGTAGACAAATTGATGTCCATTGATATGGCTACACTGGACGCGATTGACGATCATCAGCAGTCTTATCTATTAGAATTAATCGATTTTCTTGCCGGCTGGCTCATTAACCATATTTTAAAAATGGATACCTGCATCGGCAAATATGAGAAAAAATAATAGGCGTTTGCGAAACTCTGATTTCCTATGCCGTAGCTGTGCAACATTACCAAACCACTGCAGATACGCTTGCGCTACCCGCGTCCCGTAATGGTACATAAGGCGCTAACATTCAGCCCCTAAATACCAACGGACTCAGCGTATTCGCTTATGGTTATTGTTAATGTTGCACTATGCAGCAAAGTAAATGAGGAGTTTCACAAACGCCTAAAATTATGATAGATGCTCAAAAATCTTTTCTCCACGCGTGCGAAGCCATCGCATCTGCCACGCACAGCCAATCAACAACAACGTGCTGATTGCCACCAAAAACCAAGCCGGAGTCATCACACGGCGCAATAAATAATACAGTCCGCCACACGCGATAACAAGCGCCCAGCCTCCAAACAGACATATCATCACACTGGCACTCTGCTTGATCGGTGCGATCTCGCTCGTCCAGTTCAGATTTGGCATTCTTAAATTCAGCACTAATCCCAGCTCCGCCATAAACACAACGAACAACACCACTGTCACACTCATCAGCAACACTGCTTTCATATCCATCTCGGTCAGCCACACAATACTTACAATCACGACTGCCGCCGGTACAAGCGTCAAAATCAGATGCATGTAAAGCTTTGCCTGCAATACCTGCCAGCCGCGAACCGGTAGCGACTGCGTCAGCCAGATACAGTTTCCTTCCAGCGATACCGACGGTGCTGTCATGTCATTCATAGTCGTCATCATACAAATCCCGGCAGTCATCACGAGCATCAATAAACCTTTCTCATCCGCAAACATGAGATTCAATACCTCTAATAACATTTCTTGTTTTATCACAAAGAATATTGCACAAATCAACATTCCGAGAATTCCCAGACCACAATTCAACATATAGGTAGGACTTCCTAAAAACATCCGAAATTCTTTTTGCAGTAATGCGCGAGCGCCTGACACCTCTTTTGTGTTTTTTGCAACATACGCCTTTTTCTTCTCCCCCCGGCGAGTTGTCGCCAGTCGCAAAAAGCTCCGGTCTAAAATCAGATATACCACCACAAAGCACCCCAACATTACGACTGTAAAAATCAGCATGGAGCCTGCATGCCCCTCCGCTGCCATTCCCATGTGATAGAACGGAAATAATACTTTTTTCATCACCGCACTCACCGCATCCGGATTTGCCAGCATCGCCTGGATCAGTTCAAATGCTTTTCCGTAAAAATAGTAATACGCGCCGATGAACACCAGCGAAATCGCGACCGTCGCCAGTTTTTTATGTCGCAGTCTGCTGCTGATTAACGCAACTACCCAGCCCAGCACACATGACAACGTCAGCACAAAAAATGATAAAACAAACGGTATCAGAAGTGTAAATACCACTCCGCTTCCATGACAATCTGAATCCATAAAATACACAATCAGCGCCGGAATCATCACCAGCATTTCATATAATAATCCCATCGCATATACACCGGTCAATCTCGCAACAAGCAACAGCTTGGTGGGAATCGGCATTGCCAGCAAAAAATCGTTGTCTTTCGCCTGATACAAGCTCGTATAAGTGTTAAATACACTTCCGAATACGCCAAGCATCACACTCATCAATCCCATAAGCGCGATGTAAAGCCAGTCCAATCCCATACCATGAAACGGCTCACACAACATATCTGAAATCGCATAAAAAACAAAACCCACACAGCCAAATACAAGCAAATAAAGCAGACCATATCCGATCAAGCCTTTCATGCTTCGATTTTTCCCGGTCTTTTTATCCTGATATAACCAGCAAAATGACTCCTGCATTTGCTTTTTCATCATTGCTTTTATCATTGTACTGCCTCCAATTCCATAAAGACATTTTCCAGTGAAGCATCACCCTTTACTTCCTCCATTGTACCGGATTTTATCAGTACGCCGCCTTTGATAATCGCAATCTTATCACACAGCTTTTCCGCCACTTCGAGCACATGTGTAGAAAAGAAAATCGCCGCACCGTCATCACACAACTGACGCATCGTTGTTTTCAACAAATGCGCCGCTTTCGGGTCGAGTCCTACAAACGGTTCATCCATCAAAATCAGCTTAGGTTCATGTATCAACGCTGATATAATCGCCAGCTTTTGCTTCATACCATGAGAATAGGCAGAAATGGGCTGCGCCAAATCTGATGTCAGCTCAAACATCCTTGCATATTTATCAATGCGCTCTCTGCGTAATATCGCATCCACTTCATAAATGTCCGCCACAAAATTTAAAAACTGAATTCCGGTCATAAAATCGTATAAATCCGGATTATCCGGGATATATGCCAGCTTTTTCTTACACTCCAATGATTGCTCTTTCATATTTTTTGCATCCACATAAATCTCACCCAAATCGTACTGCAAAATACCACAGCAGGATTTGAGTGTCGTCGTCTTTCCCGCACCGTTATGTCCGATGAATCCATAAATTTCACCCGGTCGAATGTGCAATGACAAATCATCAACCGCTCTTTTTTCTCCATAAACCTTTGTCAAATGTTCAATTCTAAGCATTTTTGTTCTCCTTCTTAAGTTTTGCACAAATATCACGATTCTTCCTTTGCCAATACGGCTGATAAAGAAATGTTGCGACTTCTCGCATTTTCTTCATTCTCATATGTCTGATACCGGTTCATCACTTCTGCCAGCTCCTGAAGCATCTGCACATGACGCTCATTCGTCAGCTTCATCATGCGCGTAAAAAGACACAACCCGTCTCTCTCCGGGTCTGTATCCGGCAGACAACTGTATTCATGAAACTGCATATACATTGCCATAAAAAACTGATACGCACACGCACCAATATCTCCCTTTGACGCAGCATCCAAAGATTCGACATCCACTGTCAGCAATCGCTCTATACTGCCTCGGATCGGTCGTTCTTCTTTCACAAGCAAAATGCCTTCCTTTAATAATGCATTGATGTGACGATATAGGGTCGGTGTCGCCACATCCGGCATCAGCTCTGCTAACTGTTTTGTGGTCGCAGCGCCTTTCACCTGCAGATGTTGTAAAATCTTAATCCGTATGGGATGTGAAAGTATTTGTATGATATTCATGTCTGCTCCTTCCTTTCTCATTTATGATTATATTATCATTTTCGATAATAGTCAAGAACAAAAATGTGCTTTGCATACTTTGTGCCTTCAAATTCCTATCAAACAACAAATGAGCATGCCGTTTCAGACATGCTCATTTTTAACAATTATTCTTTATCAACGCAATTCCTGACACAATCAGCATCACAATCACTATTTTTTTGACCACTTTTTCATCTAAAAACTTTCCGCTAAACATACCGAGTGCTAATCCTGTCAGCATCAGCGGAATCAATACAATCACCTGTTTTAAAATCTCAAGCGTCAAAATTCCCCATAGTCCATATAAAATCACACGAAATGTATTCTCTACCAGAAATACCACACAAATATTTGCTTTAAAAGAACTACTGTCATCCGTCACTCTGTTTACATATGCACCAAGCAGCGCACCGACGCCATATAAGCCACACAGCAGACCGGATAAAACGCCGATTATTGCGAGTATCACCTTCGACTGTTTTACTTTTTTTGTCTGAAATTCTCTAATCAGCATTTCCAGACCCAGCAAAATAATGACCGCACCAAAAACTAATTTAATCAGAGCGGTATCCGCATTTTTCAAAAATAAAACACCGGGAATACTGCCCGCCACTACCAACAATGCTAATGGTATACAAACACTCCATTTAATCGATTTTCGTTCTTTCCATGCCAATATCAGGTTCGTCGGATAGCCTAACACCAGCTCCACCGGCGATATATTTACATTACTGTTTCCAAAGCTCAATATCGTTGTAAACACTAACGTGTTCGCAAACCCACAAAGTCCCTTTACAAAAAACGCCACAATAGTCGCAACAATCCACCAAAACATCTTTCTCTATCTCCGTTCCTCATTACTTACAAGGCATTTTTCGGACAATTCTTCACGCATTCGAAGCAAAGAATACACTCCGTTCCGTTCTCTCTTTTTCTGGAGTTGTCCGTCACGTCTACATTCATCGGACATACACGCTTGCACTTTCCGCAAGAGATACATTTGCTCTCATCGCATTGTATTCGAAGCAATGCAAAATAACTCATCGGTTTCAAGAAAACCGTGATGGGACATATGTATTTGCAAAACGCACGGTTATCCTTGAACAAGAACGCCAATGCGATTCCGATCACATAATATAGCAAATTTCCTATCATAAACGCCCAAAACATGATGCGCTCTATATTTCCCACATGTGCCAGGAAAAGTGCTGCCACAAATACAAATGCCGCTACAAACATCACATATCTGATCCAGCCGATATTCTTTCTCGGCTGCTGTGGCGTCTTGTAAGGAAGAAAATCCAATACCATCGCTGTCCAGCAGGCATAACCGCACCATCCTCTGCCAAACACTAACGGCCCAAATATTTTTGCAACTGCATAATGAATCGTAGCTGCTTCAAACACACCGGTAAACAAATAATACCAGAATCCCTCTATTTGCATATTTTCATTTTGTATCACACCTAAATAAATCAGCATGTACATGCCTACCAAAAGCTGCGTCACACGTCGTGCATGCTTGTATTTTTTAATAAACAGAAAAAGACCCAGCGCAATCGAAGCTCCTATGTAACTGAAATTCAACAGATAAAACAGATTATCCTTCGTCAGCCAAAGCGTAATCGCAACTGTTTCAAATACAAAAAACATAAACAACGGCAAAAAATACTTTTTCATCTGAAGCCTCCCCTTTTCCATCTCTATTTATAACCCATCGCATGTTTTACAACAAGCATCCCCTCTGTTCCGATTAGTTTTCTAAGTAACTCGAATGCTACATCAGGTGCAGTCTCAGGGCAGTAGGACGTAATCACATTCTCATCAACGACGACTCTCTCGTTGACCACTGTCACACCGAATTCTGCCAGTTGTTTTTGTCGATATCCATCTCGTAAATGATAGGTTGTTGCTTTTCTTCCTTTTAAAATACCACTCTTTCCCAACGGCAAAGCAGCGACACAAATACTCGCAATTATTTTATTTTGTTCATGGAACATCCGAATGAGATTCAAAAATCTTTCATCAAAAGCTTCTGTATAAAATCCAAATTCTTCAAACCCTCCCGGTATTGCCAAGCCATCATATTCTTCTACTGAAATTTCATCTATCAATTTGTCTACAATAATCGGCACGCCAAATGTACTACGCACCGTTTTCTGAAATCCACATGTTTCTATTTGCACATCATAGCCATAATCATTCCTTGCCCACCCTATAACATCTACAAACTCACTAAATTCCATTGTTTCAAAACCGGTTGCACAAAAAACTAATACTTTCATCCTTTATCCTTCACTTTCTCTTACAAATTTTATTTTCAAAGTTTCTCATACGCAAATCGCGGGTAATGATCCTCGACAACATAAATGATTCCGCACCGTTCAAATCCCAATTTGGAAAGTAAACACTGCATGATGTTATTGTCCGTATGCGTATCGATTCGCAGATGACCGCATTGCTCGTAAGCCCAATTGATACAGAACGTTCCTACGCCTTTACGCGAATCATCTGTCGCGATACGATGAACGACTCCGTAATCACTATCATCCAGCCATCTTCCATTTTCGATTTCTCTATAAGTCGGCTCTATCTCTTTTCCGTAATCAAAATAAAACGTCCCCAATACACGCTCATTTTCTACACAAACGTAGCTTTTTCCAGACCGTATATCTTCATGAATCAACGCTTCCGGCGGCCAGTTTGTCGGTCCCCACTGGTTTGGATTTCCATTATCTGCCATAAATTTTCTGGCGTGTTCATATATCTCCATCATTCTAGCAAAATCTTTTTCCTGTGCATGTCTTATTTCCATGTGATTCACCCCTATGATTGATTTTCATAAAAAACATATTTATCACTCCTCAATCATAATTTCCTCCAACATTTCACGAATGACTTTCATTGATTTTTCAACCATAATCTTTCTTTTCTCATTATTAGCCAGTTCGATAGTAGCTCTGTTCATTGTATCAAAGTCCGGTACCGCGTCTGTATACTCTATTTCGCCATTCGGCAAAAACTTCCACAACCAATAATCATCCTCATAATCCACATTTTTTAAATCGATCCGATTAGCAACTTCTCGTAATACCCTTCTATTTTCACTTGACACCAATAATGCTTCGCTATCTGGCTCTATCACGAGTATTCCAACATAAAACTGATCTTTACATGCGATTCGCAGCCATACTTGACGCCTTTTCTTCAAAGAAATATTTCCAAACACATAGTTAATACCCGGTTCATTCCCATAAATGCCGTTCTCAAAATCAATTTCATTTTTGTATATGTAATAATTTTCTATTTCCTCTTTATAAAGACCATATATTTTATTCTCAGGTGCTTCAATAAACATATCCATTGCCCGTTCCAAATCCTCGAACACCTTATACAGCAATTTACATTTTGCAGTCTCAATGACCTGCGACACTTTTAGAGTCGTATACAAGCGTTCTTCATTTGAAAGAATGTAATCGGTCAGTATATTTTTTTCTTCCTGCTCCATCACTCCACACATTCTTTCCAGTGCCTGTTTATACTGCGTTAATAATCCATTCAGGTCATTACCCGTCTTTTGGATCATACGTTCAAGCCACTCAATGATAGTTTCTTCAAACGAGATGCATATAATGTCCTCTTCATTTAAGCACGCATACTCATCATCTGAACACATACTACTTTCACTTGGCTTTGCTCCATATTTTGTCAAATATATAATCTGTGCCTCCGAGTCTCGCTCCTTCGCAAATTCCAAATAATCAAAGCATTGATTTTTCTGATCCTTCGCATCAATCTTCACTTCTATCGGTATGAACCGCTCATTTCCTTCGATTACAATATCCATTCTTCGTCCATTCTCTAACGGATATTCTACACTAATCATAAAATTTTGATAATAGTCAGCATCATTCTCTTCTTCGAATACCAACTCCATAAATGTTTGTAGTCCAACACTTCCCAACTTATGATTTCCCTCTGGATCAAGCAAATCTGCAATAAACCTGCAAATGGTAAGTTCACGTTTTAATATTCCTGTTGTTTCAAAAAAATTATATGTTTTCGCATTCTCTACTTTTGTATTGTGCTCCATTAGTCTTTTGTATAATTCATCCATAAACTGCTCCTATTTTGATTTCATTCACGTTTTCAAGTTTTAAATTTTCAATTCATGATATAAAAAAATTTAATCGCAATCGAACTTGTGTTCTTGTTTTCTTTGTAGTATACTAACCCTAGTAGCTATTTGCTACCGGCAATCGTGTTACAG
>JAGAOE010000083.1 GCA_017623885.1 Eubacterium sp.
GAGTGACCGGATTCTGAAATTGGAGGCAAACATCGACGATGTGACCGGAGAAGAACTGGGGTATTGCATGCAGTGCCTGTTAGAAGCCGGTGCGAAAGATGTGAGCTTTGTGCCCCTTTATATGAAAAAGAATCGTCCGGCATATGAATTGCATGTGATTTGCTCACCGGAACAGCGTATACAGATGGAAGAAATTATATTTCGTGAGACTACGACAATCGGTATTCGCCGGATAGAGATGGAGCGCACGCTGATGGAGCGTTGCATCGAAGAAGTCGAAACACCGTACGGAACGGCACGGGCAAAAATATGCAGCTATGCTTCGATAGAAAAATGCTATCCGGAATATGAGAGCGTTGTGGAGCTATGCAAAGATACGAAAATCGGTTTTCGTAAAGTTTACCAAACAATTTTGAATTCGTTCAAATAAAGGTGCTGTTTTTTGTATAAAATGACTAAAAAGTTTTTTGCGTTGGATAAGACTGTAAAAAACTCCTTTCTTGTGCTATAATTAGATGTAATTTTTTGGAATTGGCACGGAAAGGGGTTTTTTTAATGGGAAACATGCATTTGTCAGAACTTCTGGATATAGAGAGTATGACGATTATTCAGAATGGTTTTTCGAAAATGACTGGTATGGCATCAGTACTTACAGATGAAAATGGAGTGAGTATTACAGCAGGAAGTAATTTTTCAAGGTTTTGTAATGAGCTGACCAGAAAATCATGTTTGGGAAAATCCCGTTGTGAAGGATGTGACCGCGCAGGTGCAAAACAGACGATGCATAGCGGCAAGGTAGAAGTTTATCAGTGTCATGCAGGTTTGTGTGATTTTGCGGCACCGATTATTGTAGACGGAAGATTTATGGGTTCGTTTGTCGGCGGTCAGGTATTGATGAATGAGCCGGATGAAGCTTCGGTGCGGGCGACGGCAGAAGAATTGGGAATCGACCCGGACACATATGTAGAAGCGATTCGTGAAGTGCCTATTTTAAAGCAAGAACAAATCGAAGATGCCGCTGAATTTTTATATATGGTGGCAAATATTTTCTCGACGATGGCGTATAACAATTACATGACTTTGAATAAGAGTCGGGAGATGGAAAACGTATCCCGTATGAAATTAGAAGTCTTGTCTACGATAAATTTTAACATCCACAAGCCGTTGCAGGAGATGCTTTTTTTGGCAAACAGCATTAACCGAATGGAATTGCCGGAGGATGTAGCGACAAAGCTTCGCAAATTAGAAAAAATGAATCAGACGGTGGTCAATACATTGGCGGATGCGATGGCTTATTCAGAAATGACACGTACAGATTCAGATATTATAGAGACTGAATATGATTTGACCAAACTTTGTGAAGGCTTGCAGTTGACCTATACCGGTCGATTGATGGAGAGCAATGTAGAGTTTCAGGTAGAAATCGAGGATGACGTTCCGACTGATTTGTTCGGAGATGTGACCCGAATCAGACAGATTTTGATTAATCTGCTAAATAATGCAGTACAGTACACGAAAGAGGGAACAATTACCTTACATATTGCAAAGAAAAGTACGACCTATGGATTGCTTTTATTATTCGAAATTCGAGATACCGGAATCGGTATGGCAGAAGAGCAGGTAAAAGCGATACAGGATATGTTCGACAGTGTGCATGAGAGTCAGGTCATTGACGAAGATATACTGGCGTTTGGTCTGGGAATGTCTACACAGCTTGTGAATGCCGTATACGGAAGTGTACATGTAGAGAGTGTTCTGGGAGAAGGAACAGTATTTACAGTGTCTATTCCGCAGATGGAGGCAGAAGAATAACACTCGTTGGCAGAGACAAAGGATATAAGGAAAGATAAATAGGGAGAATTCAAAAAGTGATGGAAATGGAATTATATGAAGATGTGCTGACGCAATGTGGAGAACTGTTTTCACAAGCGCGTACCTTGGATTCGCCGAAAAACAGACAGGCGATCGAGATGGCGGCGAAAGCGTTACAGTTTTGCCGGCTGGAGATGAGCCGCGTAGAAATCAAGCAGCAGACGCTGTTGCAGACGATCCGTTATCTGGAATCCGATGATGCAGATGCGGAGCGTGGGGTACAGTTTCGTTTTGAAGAAAGTGATGCGGTATTTGCGATATATACCATATATCCACAGCAGGGACAAGAAGCATGGAGTGACCGCCTTTTGAAATGGCACAAAATCTTTTTGTTGCAGCTTCATGAAGCAAATGTGCGGCAGAACCTGACACAGGATGCAAACTACTACCGCTATCATGACCCGCAGACAAAGCACACGAATATGGCATATTTTTCGGAGTGCTGTGATATTTATATAAAGGAAGGTAAAATCGAAAATTATACGGCGCTTGCAGTAAATTTATCTGATTTTACAAATATGAATCTGGTGCTTGGCAGCAACAACTGTGATACCGTACTGGTTCGTTATATGGACTGGCTCAAAGAGGGGATGCGAGAGGATGAAATCATTTCGCGAGTGAGTGGAGATCAGTTTGCGTTGTTGATTCACAAAGAGCGTGAAGGGGAGATTTTGGAGAAACTCAAATCCAGTCAGATTCGCTACGGACAACTGCCCGGAGAAGTGGCAAATGTATCTGCGGAGGCAGGTATTTTCCGATTAAATGCGGATGTGGAGAGCTATCACACAATTATACAGGCAATCAGCAGTGCCTTGAACATAGCGAAGAATTCTGTACAGCTACAGTTTTCTTATTATGATCCGCTTTCGGCAGATGCGTCTGCGCGCAAAAAGTTTTATGAAGAAGAATTCAAAAAGGCATTGGTGAACGAAGATATTCATGTGTTCTTCCAGCCGAAGGTATCTCTGAAGGATTATGATTTGATTGGTGCAGAAGCATTGTCCCGCTGGATTGTAGATGGTGAGATTATTCCGCCGGATACGTTTATTCCGATTCTGGAAGAGACGACACGTATCTGTGAGCTGGACTTTTATGTATTGGAGCATGTGTGTAAAAGTATCCAGAGCTGGATGCAGCATAATGTAAAAC
>JAGAOE010000084.1 GCA_017623885.1 Eubacterium sp.
ACTCAGGTTCAGATTTTCCAGATAGGCATACAGCGTTTTAATCGATGCATTGGTCACTTCATATATATTTTTATCTGCCACTGTCACTGCCAGCGACTCTTTTTTCAAGCGCTGCCCCTCGCACAAATCGCAAGGTGTAATGCGCATAAATTCTTCATATTCCTGCTTCACCACATCGGAATGCGTCTCTCTGTAACGCCGATTGACATTTTTTATCAATCCGTCAAACCAAACATCATAGACGCCTTCGCCACGCTGTCCCTTATAGTATACCTTTACCTCTCGATCCGCGCCGTGAATCAGCATATGCCGCACTTCTTTTGACAAGTCCTTGTACGGTGTGTTCAAATCAAATCCATATGCCTCTGAAAGAGCCTTCAGTGTCGCATAGGTGTAGCTTTTCGGGTCGTTTGATGACTGCCAGCCCATCACCTGTATCGCACCTTCCATCAGCGACAATTTTTTGTCCGGTATCATGAGGTCTTCATGAAATTCCATTTTGTATCCCAGGCCATAGCACTGCGGACATGCGCCGAACGGATTGTTAAACGAAAAGCTGCGCGGCTCTATCTCATCAATGCTGATCCCACAGTCCGGGCAGGCAAAGCTCATCGAAAAATTAATCGGTTCTCCTCCTGCCACATCTACAATCATCAAGCCCTCTGCCAGCTCCAGCACATTCTCAATCGAATCCGTCAGTCGTTTTTCAATCCCTTCTTTCACCACCAGTCGGTCAACAATAATCTCTATGTTATGTTTGATATTTTTGTCCAGCTTGATCTCTTCCGTCAGCTCGTACATATTGCCGTCTACCTGCACACGGACATATCCGCTGCGTTTCGCCTGTTCGAACAGCTTGGCATGTGTTCCCTTGCGTCCGCGCACCACCGGCGCCAATAGCTGTATTTTCGTCCGCTCCGGCAGCTCCATAATATGGTCAACCATCTGGTCAACACTCTGTCTTTTAATCTCGCGTCCGCACTTCGGACAGTGCGGTATACCGATTCTTGCGTATAACAAACGAAAATAATCATAAATCTCCGTCACGGTTCCCACGGTAGATCGCGGATTGCGGTTCGTCGATTTTTGGTCGATGGAAATCGCCGGTGAAAGTCCCTCGATTTTCTCTACATTCGGCTTTTCCATCTGTCCCAAAAACTGTCTCGCATACGAAGACAGTGATTCCATATATCTGCGCTGTCCCTCCGCATAAATCGTATCAAATGCCAACGAGGATTTTCCCGAACCGCTCAGTCCGGTCAACACGACAAATTCATCGCGCGGAATATCGATATCAATATTCTTGAGATTATGTTCGCATGCTCCTCTGATTTTTATATATTTTCGTTCTTTCATTTCATTTATCCTCTTTTACGCTAACTCTTCCAACATTTTACGCAGTTCGATCATCTGATCACGCAACTGTGCCGCCGCCTCGAAATTCAAATCCATTGCCGCGTGCTTCATCTTCTTTTCGACATCTTTTATGAGCTTTTCGAGCTCGCCACGATTCATAGACTCCGGTTCTTTTGCAAAATTCAGCTCTTCCTGTGCGACTTTCTTTGAAATCGCAATCAGGTCTCTCACAGATTTCTTAATCGTCGTCGGCGTGATACCATGCAACTCATTGTATTCCTGCTGTAAAGAGCGTCTGCGGTTTGTCTCCTCTATCGCCACACGCATCGAGTCTGTAATCGTATCTGCATACATGATTACGTGTCCTTCACTGTTTCGCGCCGCACGACCAATCGTCTGTATCAGTGATGTCTCTGAACGCAAAAATCCCTCTTTATCTGCATCCAATATCGCCACCAACGTGATCTCCGGTATATCCAAGCCTTCTCGCAGCAGATTGATACCTACCAGCACGTCAAACACATCCAGACGCAAGTCACGGATAATCTCTGCACGCTCTAAGGTATCGATATCCGAATGCAAATATTTCACGCGAATACCCACTTCCTTCATGTAATCTGTCAAATCCTCTGCCATGCGTTTGGTCAGCGTCGTAATCAACACTTTATTTCCATTTTTTGTTTCTTTATTTACTTCTCCGATCAAATCATCGATCTGTCCTTCTACCGGTCGCACATCAATCTGCGGGTCCAGCAAACCGGTCGGTCGAATGATTTGTTCTGCGCGTAACAGCTCATGTTCTGCCTCGTAGTCACCGGGCGTCGCTGACACGAACAGCATCTGGTCTATTTTTTGCTCGAATTCTTCAAAATTCAACGGACGATTATCCAGTGCGGAGGGCAGACGAAATCCGTATTCTACCAATGTCGTTTTTCGTGAGCGGTCTCCCGCATACATGCCGCGCACCTGCGGCAACGTAATATGCGACTCGTCAATAATAATCAAAAATTCATCGTGAAAGTAGTTCATCAGGGTCAACGGTGTCGCGCCCGCCGGCGTCCCCGCCAGATGTCTGGAATAATTCTCAATGCCGCTGCAAAATCCGGTCTCGCGAAGCATCTCGATGTCAAAGTTTGTGCGCTCTGCGATGCGCTGTGCCTCGATCAGCTTGTCCTCTCCTTTAAAATAACGAACACGCTCTTCCAGCTCTTTTTCGATATTGTCACATGCTTTCAATATTTTTTCTTTCGGAACAACGTAGTGCGATGCCGGAAATACTGCGACATGCTCCAGACTCGCCTTGATTTCTCCGGTCAACACATCGATTTCCACAATGCGGTCAATCTCATCACCGAAAAACTCAACACGAATCGCCGTGTCACTGCTGTTCGCCGGAAATATCTCCACAACATCTCCACGCACACGAAACGTACCGCGATGAAAATCCATATCGCCGCGCGTGTATTGGATATCTACCAGACTGCGCAATACATCATCGCGGTCTACTTCCATACCCGGTCGAAGCGATACCATCATGGAAAACAAATCCTCCGGGCTTCCCAAACCATAAATGCAGGACACACTGGATATGACTACGACGTCCTTTCGTTCAATCAGAGATGCTGTCGCGGACAAGCGCAGCTTGTCTATCTCTTCGTTGACAGATGAATCCTTTGCAATATAAGTATCTGAGGAAGGCACATATGCCTCCGGCTGATAATAATCGTAATAAGATACAAAATATTCTACCGCATTTTCCGGAAAAAATTCTTTAAACTCACCATACAACTGCGCTGCCAAGGTTTTATTGTGCGAAATGATCAAAGTCGGCTTATTGAGTGCCGCTATGACATTTGCCATTGTGAAGGTCTTTCCAGAACCCGTAACACCTAATAAAGTCTGGAATTGATTACCTTCTTTGAATCCTTTTACTAGGTCCTCTATAGCTTGAGGCTGGTCTCCCGTTGGTTGGTAGGGAGCATGAAGTTTGAACACTTTTTGTTCAGTTTGCACAAAACCACCTCCTGAATTTAATAGTAAAAAAGTTCGTCTATTAGCCCGAAATTCGTCGTGGCGAGTATTCACCTTTTCCCGCAAATGTTGTAAAATAGCCTCACGACGAATGAAGGTCACCTATTTTGATTTTTCCGACTAGGCAATACCATTCAAAACAGACGGATTAAATAGAACAAACTATCTTTTATTGTACCACAAAAGCCTCAATTTGTACAGTCATAACAAACATTTGTTCGTGCATCCATTTGGGATTTTGAGCTTATAATGCTGGTAAATATTCCGATACATCAATCTCAATATCCAACAGATCCTCTCGAAATCGTACAATCTTTTCTGCAGGTATCACCTCATCCACAAAAGCCTCCAGCTCTGGAATGCTCATAGCAATCAAATTGCGATTATCTCCATACACATCCATTGTAATAATCTCTTTTGCATGTCCCATCAACTTTGAAACAGCTTTAGGGCTATAGTTATTCTTTAACAGCAAGGTACAGTATGTACTTCTTAGATCATGCCAACGGATATCTGGCAATCCATTATCAGCCAGCAATTTCTTGTAATGTTGCCAATGGTAATTCTTACTTCTTGGTCTGCCATATGTCGAGCAGCATATATAGTCCAAATCCTGAAATGTAGTTGATCTTCTTCTCCTATTAGCTTCATACTGCTTTCGCTCCTTTAGAATAGCCTCAAAAACCACATCAGGTATCGGAAGCTCCCTTACGGATGATACTCCGGAAGAATTCACAGTTTTTCTAAATGAATTGCTAATCAAGCGAGGTTTGAACCCACTTAGGAAATATAATAAAAATTAAAAAAGCCGTCTTTTCCGACACAATCTGACGGATAAGACGGCAAATTTTTTATTCTCCCCAGTAATCACTCGACTCTTGCGTTCTCCCCGACATTCCAAAAAGCTTCATCATGAAGTCTTCTCGTTCATTGAACATCTGAGCAACAATTATTTTCTGTGGTTCAATTCGATAAATAAAGTAATTATGTCTCACAAACACATAGTAGTAATCTGTATCAATATCATACATTTCTGCAATTCTGACTCCACTATCAGCAAACTGTTCTAGTCTTCGAAGTGCAGTAGTCATTTCCTTAATGGATTTACTGGCAAACTCATCACCATATTTATCAACTAACTCTGCTTTAAGCTCCTTTAGTTTTCGCCTTACAATCTGTGAGTATTCCAATTTTCTCAAATTACACTACCCCCAACTCCGCTTCAAGATCATCTGCCGATATTGTACCCTCTTCACGAATGGATTTCTCCGCTATAGCCATTTCATACTTGAATTTATATAAAGCCAATTCTTTTTCAATGTCATCAAGCTCGCCCATATCAATCATTGTGATATTTCCATGACCATTCTTTGTAAGATAAACTCTGGAACCATAACCAACTTCGCTAACAACCGCAGTATAGTTTCTTAATTCAGAAATAGGTTTAATATTTGGCATTTCCATCACCTTCCTTAGAGATATTTATACTATAATAATATATCCGTCTCTCTATTTTTGCAACATAATTTGATGATAAATTTTACAGCAAATATTGCCAACCTTCAAAAAAAACATACGTAATGTGAAATTTTAAATTCCAGTTTTTCAACCCCAAAATATTCAAATCCGGAATTTACTCTTGCACATGGTTTTTGGTACAATCTCATGTGGTTATCTGTCTGTCGGAAAGAATCTTCACAAGGATCCCACAACCATCTCTAAAGAAGTAAAACGTTATCGTAAATCT